>NZ_JAXDPY010000028.1:0-8105 GCF_034668105.1 Paraburkholderia sp.
TCGCCGCGCGTCGACCTGATTGAGCGCATACAGCGGCACCGCGAGCGTGACGCCGTCGCGCGGCGAACCCGGCTCGAAGTGATAGGTCAGCGCCATCTCGACGCCGGACATCGTCAACCGTTTCGGGAACAGATCGGTCGTCACGCCGGCGGCTTGGTGCCGCATCAGATCGTCGCGCGACAGATACAGCAGACGCAGTTTGTCTTCCGGCTGACCGCTCTTCTTCACCTCGTCGCGATACCAGCGCTCGAACGACGCACCCGTGTAAATGCCTTGTGGCAACGCCTGGTCGTAGAAGCCGAAAATCAGTTCGTCGTCGACCAGCACATCCTGGCGGCGCGATTTGTGTTCCAACTGCTCGATGTCGGCGAGCAGCTTGCGGTTGTGCGTGAAGAACGCGAGCTTTGTATCGAACTCGCCTTCGACCAGTGCACCGCGAATGAACAACTCGCGCGCCCGCGCCGGGTCCTGCTTGCCGAAGCTCACGCGGCGCCGGTGATAGATCGGCAGGCCGTACAGCATCGCGCGCTCGAACGCCGACACCTGCGCCGCGCGCTTTTCCCAATGCGGCTCGGACAAGGACTTCTTCAGCAGATGCTCGCCGATTTTCTCGATCCATTCCGGCTCGATCTTCGCGATGCAGCGCGCGTACAGACGGCTCGTCTCGACCAGTTCGGCAGCCATCACCCACTTGCCGGCCTTCTTCACCAGCGCCGAGCCCGGCCACAGGTAGAACTTGATGCTGCGTGCGCCGAGGAAATAGGGTTCGTCGTCGGCTTTGAGGCCGATGTTGCCGAGCAAGCCAGTCAACAACGCGAGGTGGATCTGCTCGAACGTCGCTTCGGCCTCGTTCAGACGCCAGCCGTGCTCGCGCACCACCGTCAGCAACTGCGAGTGCACATCGCGCCATTCACGCAGACGCAATTGCGACAGGAAGTTCTTGCGGCACTCGTCCTGCAATTGGCGGTTCGACTTCTTGTGCGCGATGGCTTCTTCGAACCAGTTCCAGATCTTCAGCCATTGCAGGAATTCCGAACGCTCATCGGCGAACCGGCGGTGCGCCTGGTCGGCTTGCTCCTGCGCTTCGATCGGCCTGTCACGCGGATCCTGCACGGACAGGGCGCTGGCAATGATCAGCACTTCCTTCAACGCCTGCTGATCGCGCGCGGCGAGAATCATCCGGCCCACACGCGGATCGAGCGGCAGGCGCGCGAGTTCGCGGCCGAGCGGCGTGAGCTGGTTGTCATCGTCGACGGCGCCCAGTTCGTTGAGCAGTTGATAACCGTCGGCGATCGCGCGGCCGGGCGGCGGCTCGATGAACGGGAAAGTTTCGATCGCCGTCAGATGCAGCGACTTCATCCGCAGAATCACCGACGCCAGCGACGAACGCAAGATTTCCGGATCGGTAAAGCGCACGCGGCCCTGAAAGTCGCTTTCCTCATATAGGCGGATACACACGCCATCGGCGACGCGGCCGCAGCGCCCTGCCCGCTGATTTGCGGCGGCTTGCGAAATCGACTCGACCTGCAACTGCTCGACCTTGTTGCGATATGAGTAGCGCTTGACGCGCGCGAGTCCCGTATCGACCACATAGCGAATTCCAGGCACCGTCAGCGAAGTTTCGGCGACGTTGGTTGCCAAAACGATGCGGCGCGCGTTCGAGGTGCGAAACACGCGCTCCTGTTCGGCCGCGGACAGGCGCGCGAACAGCGGCAAGATTTCCGTGTGCGGCGGATGGTGCTTGCGCAGCGCCTCGGCGGCGTCGCGAATTTCACGCTCGCCGGGCAGGAACACCAGCACGTCGCCCGGGCCTTCGCGGCACAGTTCGTCGACCGCATCGACGATCGCTTCCATCAGATCGCGATCGGTCTCGCGCTGCGTTTTCGGCCTGTCGCGCGATTCACGCGAAGACGATGCGGCAGAGCCTTCCGCCGACTTCACCGCCGGACTGTCCTCCGCGACCGGCCGGTAGCGCACCTCGACCGGATACAGACGCCCACTCACTTCGATCACCGGCGCAGGCTTGTCGTCACGGCCGAAATGGCGCGCGAAGCGATCCGCGTCGATCGTCGCGGAGGTCACGATCAGCTTCAGATCGGGGCGCTTGACGAGAATTTCCTTCAGATAGCCCAGCAGAAAATCGATGTTGAGGCTGCGCTCGTGCGCTTCGTCGATGATCAGCGTGTCGTAGGCTTTGAGCAGCGGATCGGTTTGCGTTTCGGCGAGCAGAATGCCGTCAGTCATCAATTTGACCGACGCCCCCGGCGACAGATTGTCGGTAAAACGCACCTTGTAGCCGACCACCTCGCCGAACGGCGTGCCGAGTTCTTCGGCGATGCGGCGGCCCGTCGCCGACGCGGCGATCCGGCGCGGCTGTGTGTGGCCGATCAGACCGGTGCCGCCCGCGCCGAGGCCACGGCCAAGTTCGAGGCAGATTTTCGGCAGTTGGGTCGTCTTGCCGGAGCCGGTTTCGCCGCAGACGATCACCACCTGATTCTGCGCGATGGCCCTGGCGATCTCTTCGCGGCGGCCGGAGACCGGCAGCGCTTCGGGGAACGTGATCGGCGGAATCGGATTCGGCTCGACGACGCGTTGAACGCGCGGCGGACGTGGTTCGCGACGCGGCGCCGGCTGTGCGGCGCCACCGGCATGAGACTGCCTGCGCGACGCATCGCCCTGCGGCGCCTGTTTGCGCCCCTCACGAGCGGTGTTCGGCGCCTGCGCGCCCGCTTCGCGGCGCGCCTCGCGGGACGGATTATTTTTCGGTGCCGACGCTTGCGCACCTTCTGCGGCACGTCGCGGCTCGCGCGCCGTTTCCGGCACGTTGCGTTCAGCGTCCTGCGCGACACGGCGCTGCGCGTCACCGGCATTCACCTGATCGGCGGCCGGCGCCGCATTCTCGTTCGCCGTAGCGGGACTTTTGGGTACATTCGACATGGGGGCGCATTATAATCCCCGGCATGAATTCCCAAACCGACCTCGTCCCCGCGCCCGCGAGCGTTCCGGCCCCCGCCGGAGCAACGGAAGATCTCGCACAGCACGCGCAATTCGTCGACTGGATGCGCTCAGTCGCCCCGTACATCCATGCGTTCCGGAACAAGACGTTCGTCGTCGGGTTCGGCGGCGAGGTGGTGCATCAGGGGCTCCTGAATGCGCTCGTGTCCGATATCGCGCTGCTGCAAGCCATGGGCATCCAGATCGTGCTGGTGCACGGCTCGCGACCGCAGGTCGAAGAGCAGATGAGTCTGCACGGCGTGGAATCCGAGTTTTCGCACGGCATGCGCATTACCGACGCACGCGCGTTGGAGTCCGCGAAAGAAGCGGCCGGCGAAGTGCGTCTGGATATCGAGGCGGCGATCAGCCAGGGCTTGCCGAACACGCCAATGGCGCACGCGCACATCAGCGTGGTGTCCGGCAACTTCGTGACGGCGCGCCCCGTCGGCATTCTGGACGGCGTCGACTTCGCCCACACCGGCGTGGTCCGCAAGATCGACGCGGATTCGATCCGCCATTCGCTCGCGAGCCGCAAGCTGGTACTGCTGTCACCGCTCGGCTTCTCGCCGACCGGCGAAGCCTTCAATCTGGCCATGGAAGACGTCGCCTCGGCGGCCGCGATCGCGCTGCGCGCCGACAAGATCGTGTTCCTGACCGAAACGCCGGGCTTGATGGAAGCGGGCGAAGACGGCCCCGTGCTGGTCCGCGAACTGTCGCTCGACGACGCCTACAAGTTGCATGAAAGCGGCGAAGTCACCGGCGACGCGGGCTTCTATCTGAAACATTCGATCCGCGCCTGCCGAGGCGGCGTGGCGCGGGCGCACATCATCCCCTACGCGCTCGACGGCAGCCTGCTGCTCGAACTGTTCCTGCACGACGGCGTGGGCACGATGATCTCGTACGAGAACCTCGAAAGCCTGCGCGAAGCCACGCCGGACGACGTCGGCGGCATTCTCTCGCTGATCGAGCCACTCGAATCCGACGGCACGCTGGTGCGGCGCGGCCGCCACCAGATCGAACGCGACATCGACCATTTCTCGGTGATCGAGCACGATGGCGTGCTGTTCGGCTGCGCGGCGCTGTATCCGTACCCGCAGGAGCGCATCGGCGAAATGGCGTGCCTCACGGTCGCGCCGGAAGCGCAAGGCACCGGCGACGGCGAACGCCTGCTCAAGCGCATCGAACAACGCGCGCGGGCGCGCGGCCTCACGCGCATTTTCGTGCTCACCACGCGCACCGAACACTGGTTTCTCAAGCGGGGCTTCGTCAAGGTCACGGTCGACGACCTGCCCGAAGACCGCCGCCGACTCTACAACTGGCAGCGCAAGTCGCTCGTGCTGATGAAACAGCTCTGAGCGTCCTCATATAAAGCGACTGCCCGCCCCACATCGATATAGGAGAAGCACAGCATGACTCGTATGGTTCAATGCGCGAAGCTCGGCAAGGAAGCCGAAGGCCTCGATTTCCCGCCGCTGCCCGGCGAACTCGGCAAGCGGATCTACGAAAGTATTTCGAAGGAAGCCTGGCAGGCGTGGTTGAAACAGCAAACCATGCTGATCAACGAAAACCGCCTGAACATGGCCGATCCGCGCGCGCGCCAATATCTGATGAAGCAGACCGAAAAGTTCTTCTTCGGCGAAGGCGCGGATACGGCACAGGGCTATGTGCCGCCGGCAGCTGAGTAGCGTTTCGGTTGCACGCCAGTGATTGGCGATCAGCCCGATGAAAAATCCGCGCCGCGTGCGCGGATTTTTTTCGCGCTGCTTTTCGTTTGGATCACACCGCAAAACTCTCCAGACGGTACATTTCCGGCCGGTTTTAAGTCTTTTTTCCATACCGCCGAATTGCGCCAGATCCCCCGCCCCGCAAGGGATTGCATACCGTCCCCTAAACCCGCGCCGGGTATCGGGTTTGCACGATCCTCTGTCATCGTGCTACCATGTTCATCGTTCCAACAGCAATTCACCTTCATTCACGTTCACTTCAGGCTTGGTTAGATAGCGTTCGCAAGTACCGCTCGCACGGCTTTCCCGCGGGTTCACAGCGAATTTCAGCCAAGGGGATCGAACAGTTTTTATACAAGAAGGCTCGTCGGTCGTTTCACCGCTTCATCTCGCATCGTGAGCGGCGATCCAGCACCGGCCTTTTTCGTTTCAAGCCTTCCAGCGGCGCAGGGGCCAGCTTCAGCCACCCCAGCGTCCTCATGCATCTGCCCCCCTTCCACGGCCACGCAGATGCAACCGTCAGCACAATTTAGACGAGTGTTTTTTCGCGATCTGTCTCGCGAGGCACGGGCGTTGTGTTTTCCTTCACGCCCCACTCTTTCGTCCTTGCGGGCGAGGGAGACGCCATCGCCCTAGCTCGCGAAACTGCACTTCCCCAGCACCCGTGGCGGAACGTTCATGCGTTTTCATGAGTTTCGTCGCAGTCATTGGAGTTTTCACCTTGACCGCTTCCAGCAACGGCTTCTGGCGACACCACAAAGAAGAACAACGCCTCTCCCTCGACGACATCACCGTTGTCGACAAATCTCTCCTCAAGCGGGCCGTCGGCGCCATGGCGCTCGGCAACGCGATGGAATGGTTCGACTTCGGCGTGTACAGCTATATCGCGGTCACGCTCGGCAAAGTGTTCTTCCCGTCCGCGAGTCCCGCCGCGCAACTGATCGCCACGTTCGGCACGTTCGCCGCGGCGTTTCTCGTGCGGCCGGTCGGCGGCATGGTGTTCGGGCCGCTGGGCGACCGGATCGGCCGTCAGCGCGTCCTGGCCATGACAATGATCATGATGGCGCTCGGCACCTTCGCGATCGGCCTGATTCCCAGTTACGCGACGATCGGCATTTTCGCGCCGGTGTTGCTGCTGGTCGCGCGCCTGGTGCAAGGTTTTTCGACGGGGGGTGAGTACGGCGGCGCCGCGACCTTCATCGCCGAATTCTCGACCGACAAACGCCGCGGCTTCATGGGCAGCTTCCTCGAGTTCGGCACGTTGATCGGCTATGTGCTCGGCGCGGGTACGGTCGCGGTGTTGACGGCGACGCTCTCGAACGACGCGCTGCTCTCGTGGGGCTGGCGTGTGCCGTTCCTGATCGCGGGCCCGTTGGGTCTGGTGGGTCTCTACATCCGGATGAAGCTCGAAGAAACGCCCGCATTCAAGAAGCAGGCCGAGCAACGCGAAGCCGAAGACAAGGCGCTTCCGAAGCAATCGTTGCGCGAGTTGCTGATGCAGCAATGGAAGCCGCTGCTGCTGTGCGTCGGCCTCGTGCTGATCTTCAACGTCACCGATTACATGGCGCTCTCGTATCTGCCGAGCTATCTGTCGGCCACGCTGCACTTCAACGAAACGCACGGCCTGTTCCTCGTGCTGCTCGTAATGGTGCTGATGATGCCGATGACACTCGCAGCCGGCCGCCTGTCCGATACGATCGGTCGCAAGCCCGTCATGCTGTTCGGTTGCGTGGGTCTGTTCGCGTTGTCGATTCCGGCGCTGCTGCTGATCCGCATGGGCACGGTGCTGCCGGTGTTCGGCGGCCTGATGATTCTTGGTGTGCTGCTGTCGTGCTTTACCGGCGTGATGCCGTCGGCGCTGCCGGCGTTGTTCCCGACCAAGATCCGCTATGGTGCGCTTGCGATCGGTTTCAACATTTCGGTGTCGCTATTCGGCGGGACCACGCCGCTCGTCACGGCATGGCTGGTCGATAGCACCGGCAATCTGATGATGCCCGCGTACTACCTGATGGGCGCGTCGTTGATCGGTATCGTGTCGGTGTTCGCGCTGCGTGAAACGGCCCGCAAGCCGTTGCTCGGCTCGGGTCCATGTGTCGCGACGCGTGCGGAAGCGCATGCGGTGCTGCGCGGCGAGCGCGAGGCGGCGGAGATGGATGAGGGTTATGCTGCCGCGGCTACGGCGCGCGCCTGATCCTCTGGATTGCGTGATCACAAGCCGCCGAAGTTTTGTACGCGTGTTGGTCGCGGTTAGCGGTTAGCGGTTAGCGGTTAGCGGTTAGCGGTTAGCGGTTAGCGGTTAGCGGAAGGCAACCACAGCAATTCACGTCAGCGTGTCCCGAAGCGGGCCGGCAAATTTGCCGGCCCGCTTTTTTTATGTCACCAGGGAATCGAACGTCGCGCTCACGTGCGCGCCTTCAACGATCAACATGCCCGCTGAAATCGGCAGCTTGAATCGCCTGGGTCCGGCACTGCCTGGATTGACGAACAACACGCCGTCGCGTTCGCTGATCGCGGGCTTATGCGAGTGCCCGGTCACGACGACGCGGATGCCTTCGCTGCGCGGATCGTCGACCACGTCCGCAATGTCATGAACGACGAGGATCGTCACCTGTTGCACGGTGAGCTTGACGTGTGTCGGCAGCGAAGCGACCGGCGCGTCGATGTCGTTGTTGCCGCGCACGGCGGTGACCCGCGCGATCTGCGCAAGCGCATCCAGCACCGCCTGCTTGCAGATGTCGCCCGCGTGGATCATCGCATCGCAACCCGCGAGATACTGCAGCGCCTCCGGGCGCACGAGGTTGTGCGTGTCGGAGATCAGGCCGATCCGGGTGGCAGAGGAACTGTGGATGCGCGAAGTCATGGTGCCAGTATCGGTCAAATGGTTTTGGCCTGCTGCAAGCGGCCCGGCGAGGTCAGGCACTCAACGCGCCTGGGGCCGCTCGGCAAGTTCGCCCGTGCCGTTCGGATGCAGTAGTTCGGCCTGCACACACGTTCCCCACTCAATTCAATCTACCGACTGCCGCTCGGCCAGCTCACGCCTCACCGCCTGCACCGGCCGCTTCGCCGCGAGCATCCGTTTAGTCGCGCCCTGCACAATCACCGACGCCGCCGCCGCACACGCAAAGCCCGGCCACACGTCGTAGTGCGGCAGCATCGTCGCGGTCACGGCGAAGAACGCCGCAAACGAGCCGCGCCCGATCACCATGCCGCGCATCAACAACGCGACGAAGTCCGCGGGTCAGCGCGGCGAGAAACGCGGCCACCAGCGCAAGCTTGAGTGCAAGCAGCATGCTTAGGCTTCCAGCACGTGTTCGATGCGCCGGTCGGGCACCAGCCACCACGCCGCGGCGAGCGTATAGAGCGCAGCGGAGAGCCACGGCTGAACGA
>NZ_JAXDPY010000029.1:0-5360 GCF_034668105.1 Paraburkholderia sp.
GGAGAACGCGGTGAAATCTGCATTCGCGGGCCGCAGGTAATGGCTGGCTACTGGAACCGTCCCGACGAAACCACGAAGGTGATGACGCCGGACGGCTTCTTCAAATCCGGCGACATTGGCGTGATGACGGAAGAAGGTTTCGTGAAGATCGTCGATCGCAAGAAAGACATGATTCTTGTATCGGGCTTCAACGTCTACCCGAATGAAATCGAGGATGTGGTGGCGAAGCACCCCGGTGTGTTCGAGGTAGCGGCGGTCGGTGTGCAAGACGCGGAGGCGGGCGAAGTGGTGAAGCTTTACATCGTGAAGAAAGACCCGGCGCTCACCGAGGCGGACATTCTTGCATTCTGCAAGGAACAATTGACTGGCTACAAGCGCCCCAAGATCATCGAATTTCGCAACGAACTGCCGAAGACCAACGTCGGCAAGATTCTGCGACGCGTATTGCGCGACGAAATGACGCGCGCGGGATGAAGCGGGCGTGCCACGCGCCTGCCGGCGTGGGCACGCTCTGCAGCGCTGCGCGATTCGGGGTACATTTACGTCCTCGACATCACGCACTAAGGAGTTCACGATGCGCCTGCTTCACACCATGCTCCGGGTCGGCGACCTGGACCGTTCGATTGCGTTCTACAACGACTTGCTCGGAATGAAATTGCTGCGCCGGCAGGACTATCCGGAAGGCAAGTTCACGCTTGCCTTCGTCGGCTATGAAGACGAACGCGACGGCACTGTTCTCGAATTGACGCACAACTGGGACACGCCGTCGTACGAGCTCGGCAACGGCTTCGGGCACCTCGCCGTCGAAGTCGACGACGCGTATGCCGCTTGCGACAAGATCAAGGCACAAGGCGGCAAGGTCGTGCGCGAAGCCGGCCCAATGAAACACGGCACCACCGTGATCGCCTTCGTCGAAGATCCGGACGGCTACAAGATCGAGTTCATCCAGAAGAAAGCGTGACGTAAGCGGCGGGGCGACGACAAGCAATGACTAACAACAATCCCTACTTCAAAGAACTTGGCGACATCCACGCCGAAATCCAGGCGCTGTTCGACGGCTCCGCGGATCACGGCGTGCTGGATCGCATCATGGCGCGCTTCGCTCCGCAATTCACGCTGGTCATGACATCCGGTATCGCACTGGACCACGCGGGCGTTCGCGAGATTTTCGCGAAGCTGAACGGCGCGCGTCCGGGCTCGCAAATCTCGATCCGCGACATGGAGATCGTGTCCGAGTATCCATCGGGCGCGGTGGTGAAATATCGCGAGTTTCAGCGCGACAACACGGGCAATGCGAACGTGCGGCGCTCGACAGCGGTGATGGATCTGGACGCGCACGGCAAGGTGACGTGGCGTCATCTGCAGGAAACCTTCTGCACGGCATGAGCCTTCTCTGGGGCTCGGAAGATCGGCGCTTCGGGTCGAAGCGCCGCCTTCAGATCTTCATGCCTTCATGCAGGGTCGTCGTTCGGGTGGTTGACTGAACGACTCAAAGAGCGGATCCAATAGCCGGACAACGCAAAAGCCGCAGGATCCGATAGCGCTAAAGCGTCGGCAGCAATTCCGGCGGATGCGACTTCAATGTTTGCCGCGCTTCGCGGAACTCCGGAAAAATCGATTCGACCGTCTGCCAGAAGCGCGGGCTGTGATTCATCTCGCGCAGATGCGCGAGCTCGTGCGCGACGACGTAATCGATAATCGACAGCGGGAAGTGGATCAGCCGCCAGTTCAGACGAATTTTGCCGTCGCTCGAACAGCTGCCCCAACGCGTGGCCGCTGAAGAAAGTGCATACGCACGATAGTTGACGCCCAGCTTCTCCGCGTAGATCGCGAGGCGCTCGCCGAACAGGCGTTTCGCTTCGCCTTGCAGCCAGCCTTGCACCCGATCCTTGATCTGCTGAGGGTCGGCTTGCAAAGGCAGCGGCACCTGCAATGCGGCTTCGTCCGCATTGAACGCGAGCATGCCTTGTGGCGAACCGAGCTTCACACGCACCGGGTGACCGAGATACGGCACTTCCGCGCCATCTTTCCAGTCGACCTTGGGCAACGCGCGCTGTTCGACACGTGTTTGCCATTCGATCAGCTTCGTAAAAATCCAGCGCTGCTTTTCGGTGATCGCGGTTTCGATATCGGCGAGCGTGACCCAACGTGGTGCGGTAATCATCAGGCCGGTACTGTCGATCGCAAAGCCGATCGAGCGGCGTGCCGAGCGCTTGAGCGCATAGTGCAGCGTGCGCGAACCGATGGCGAGGCTGCGCAGTTTCGTACCGTCGGGTGCGAGCGGCACGGTGGACTGCTGCCCGCTCTGCAAACCCGAAGGCGCGGAGGGCGTTGGGGACGACGACGTCGACCCCGGCTCGGCGAAGAGCGGGAGATCGAGTTGCCGGTTATCGAGCGCCACAGCGGGCTGCGACGTAGGAGACTTCTGCATCGGATTCGGCTTCGCGCAAATGCGCCTTCGAGGGCGCGGGCGCGTCAGATTGGTGCGGCGGCGGAGCTGCTATCCGCCGCGCGGTACGCGGTAGGATCGATGCGACGCATTTCAGCTTCGATCCACTGTTCGACGCGCGTGTTGACTTCATCGGGCGTGAGCCCCGTCGTCTCGATCGGCTTGCCGATCGACACTGTGACTATACCCGCATATTTGAGAAACGAGTTGCGAGGCCACACACGTCCGGCGTTGTGCGCGATCGGCACGACCGGCGCGCCGGTGGCAATCGCGAAACGCGCGCCGCCGGTTTTGTACTTGCCTTGCTTGCCGGTCGGCGTACGCGTGCCTTCCGGAAACATGATCACCCAGGCGCCTTCCGCCATGCGCGCCTTGCCTTGCCTGATGACGGAGTTGAACGCATACTTGCCTTCCTTGCGGTCGATGTGAACCATCTTCAGCATGCCGAGCGCCCAGCCGAAGAACGGCACGTACAGCAGTTCGCGCTTGAAGACGTAGCACAGCGGCCGCGGCATCAACGCTGGAAACGCCAGCGTTTCCCATGCCGATTGATGCTTGGACAACAGCACGGCCGGACCTTCGGGCAAATTCTCATAGCCTTCGATCTTGTAGCGGATGCCGTTCAGCCAGCGCACCGTGTTGAGTGTGGCGCGGCACCAGCCGGCCGCCATCCAGTAGCGATTGTCGGCGCGCATGAACGGAAACGCGATGAAGCACGCGGTCGCATACGGCACCGTGAACAGCACGAAATAGATCAGCAGCAGCAAAGAACGAATGAAGCGCATCGGCGTGGTCTGTGAGGGTTAAGGACGCGCTCGGCGCGCATCACTCGTGATCGTCGGAAAGAAAATCGAGCGCGAATGCGCGCAGGTCGTCGTGCACCTGGGTGCCTTCGGGCAGGCCGCCGGCTTCGAGAGTCTTGCGGCCCTTGCCGGTCAATACCAGATGAGTCGGAAAGCCGAGTGCCGCGCCCGCTTGCAGATCGCGCATCGCGTCGCCGACCACCGGCGTATGTTCCGGATCGACTTCGAAACGTTCGGTGATCATCTTCAGCATGCCGGGCTTCGGCTTGCGGCATTCGCAGTGATCCTGCGCCGTGTGCGGGCAGAAAAACACCGCGTCGATACGTCCGCCGACCGCCGCCGCCATGCGATGCATTTTCAGATGCATCGCATTGAGCGCGTTCATGTCGAAGAGACCGCGGCCGATGCCCGACTGATTGGTCGCGATCGCCACGCGATAACCCGCCTGGTTCAGCCGCGCGATCGCTTCGAGCGCGCCCGGCAGGGCAACCCATTCGTCCGGCGACTTGATGAACGAGTCGGAATCGACGTTGATCACGCCGTCGCGGTCGAGAATCACCACTTTTTTGGTCGGCATGGGGCGGCGCTCAGGCGGCGAGTCGGGAAATGTCGGCGACGCAATTCATCTGCTGATGCAGCGCGCCGAGCAAGGCCAGACGGTTGGCGCGCAACGCCGGATCTTCGGCATTGACCATCACGTCGTTGAAGAACGTGTCGACCGGTTCGCGCAACGCGGCGAGCGCGGTGAGCGCGCCCGTGTAGTCGCGTGCGGCGAGTTGCGTTTGCACACGCGGCGCGACTTGTTCCAGTTGCGCGTGCAGGGCCTTTTCCGCCGCTTCGGTCAGCAGCGTGACCTGCACGCCCCCGGTCGTGGCGCTTTCCGACTTCTTCAGGATGTTCGAGATGCGCTTGTTGGCCGCCGCGAGCGAGGCCGCTTCCGGCAGCGCCGCGAATTCGCGTACCGCATCCAGACGCGCGACGATGTCGTCGAGGCGCGACGGGTTCAGGGCCAGCACCGCGTCGATTTCGCCCGGCGCGTAGCCACGCTCGCGCAGCAAACCGCGCAGACGGTCCATGCTGAAGTCGTAGATAGCCTGCGTGGAATCGGTGACGCCCGGCACGGCGGCGAAGGTCGCGTAAGCCGCGCGCAGCAGTTCGATCAGGTCGACCGGCAATTGCTTCTCGACCAGGATCCGCAGCACGCCAAGCGCATGACGGCGCAGCGCGAACGGGTCTTTCTCGCCGGTCGGTTGCAGGCCGATGCCCCAGATGCCGACCAGCGTTTCGAGCTTGTCGGCGAGCGCGACGACGGTGCCGGTTGCGGTGGTGGGCAGTGCGTCGCCGGAGAAACGCGGCTGATAGTGTTCCGAGCACGCGAGCGCGACCTCTTCCGGCTCGCCGTCGTGGCGCGCGTAGTAGGTGCCCATTGTGCCTTGCAGCTCGGGGAATTCGCCGACCCTGTCGGTGATCAGATCGGCTTTCGCCAGACGCGCGGCGCGCTTGGCCAGCGCTACGTTCCCGGCAAACAGCGCGTGAATCTCGCCGGCCGCCTGATGACCCTGTTGACCCACTTCGATCATCGACGCAATCGTGCCGGCCAGTGCTTCCAGCCGCTCGACGCGTTGCAGCGCCGAGCCCAGCTTGTTGTGATACACGACGTTCGCGAGCAGCGGCACACGGTCGGCGAGCGGCTTCTTCTTGTCCTGCTCGAAGAAGAATTTCGCATCCGCGAGACGCGGACGCACCACGCGCTCGTTACCTTCGACAATATCGCCCGGCGTTCTGGTTTCGATATTCGACACGATCAGGAAGCGCGAGCGCAGCTTGCCGTTCGCATCCGTCAACGCGAAGTATTTCTGGTTCGTCTGCATGGTCAGGATCAGGCATTCCTGCGGCACTTGCAGAAATTCGTCCTCGAAACGGCAGGCGTACACCACCGGCCACTCGACCAGCGACGTCACTTCGTCCAGCAGCGGTTCCGGCATCACGACCTGATCGCCTTCGGCTTGCGCGAGCAGATGCGTGCGGATGGTCTCCTTGCGGTCGGCGAAACTCGCGACCACGCGGCCCTTGTGCATCAGCGTGTCCGCGTACGAATCCGCGTGCTG
>NZ_JAXDPY010000030.1:0-5388 GCF_034668105.1 Paraburkholderia sp.
CCGCCGATCGCTGCAAACGGCACGTTGCAGAAGATGAGCGCTGCAAGGCTGGCATTGCCGAACATCAGGTAGAGCAGGGCAAAGATCACGACGAGCGAGATGGGCACCACGACATAAAGGCGCGCCATCGCGTCCTGCAGGTTCTTGAAGCTGCCGCCCCAGGACACGGTGTACCCCGGCGGGAACCTGACTTGCGTATCGACCGCGTGTTGTGCAGCGAGGACGAAGCTGGCGAGGTCGCGTCCGCGCACGTTGGCCTGAACGAGGATGACGCGCTTGCCTTCCTCGCGCTCGATGGTCGACGGTCCTGGCTCCATGCGAATGTCTGCCACCTCCGACAGCGGCACGGCCCGGCCATCGCCATTGCTGATGCGTAGCTCGCTGATGCGGGTCACATCGTCGCGATCCTTCGGTTGCATGCGTACCCGGATATCGAACTGGCCTTCACCGTCGACAATCGTCCCGACATTGCGGCCGCCCAGCGACTGGACGAGATCGAGCACCTGGCTCGCATTCAATCCGTATCGGGCCACCGCGTCGCGCTTGACGATGATACGCAGGTAAGGCTGGCCAATCGTCTGCTGCGCCTCGACGTCTGCCGCGCCCGGCACCCGCGAGATCACGGCCGCAACCCGCTCGGCGGTATCGTGCAGCGTTTGCAGATCGTTGCCATGAATCTGTACGGCAACATCGGCCTGGACGCCCGCGATCATGTCGTCCATGCGCATCTGGATGGGTTGCGCCCAATCGAGCGTCAGGCCTGGGACGGCGCGATCCAGCGCCGCGGAGTACTCGGCGACGAGGCCGTCCTGGGTTTGCGCCGTCTTCCACTCGGACTGTGGCTTCAACATGATGAAGGTGTCGCTTTGCTCCACGCCCATCGGGTCGGTCGGAATCTCCGAGCTGCCGCCGAGCGTGACAGCGGACTGCACTTCGGGAAAGCGCATCAGCGTGCGTTCGACCATGGTTTGCGCCTCGACCGCGGACGGCACGGAAATGCCGGGCAGCTTCGTCGTCGTAACGGTCAGTGCCCCTTCGTCCAGGCGCGGTAGAAATTCAGCGCCCAGCCTCGTGGCGGCGAAGGCCGCAACAGCGAGCAACGCGACGGCGAGTCCCATCGTTAGCACAGGTTGTTGCGCGGCGCGCGCGAGAATCGGCTCATAGCGCAGGCGCACCCAGCGAAGGATGCGACTCTCGCGCTCTGCGACCTTGCCGCGCAGCAACAGGCTCGCGAGCACCGGCATGACCGTCAGCGTGAGGACGAGCGACGCGAGCAGCGCGAAGATAACGGTCATCGCCATCGGCCGGAACATTTTGCCTTCAATACCCTGAAGGCTCAGTATCGGCAGGTAGACGGCCGTGATGATGAGGACGGCGAACGTCACAGGCCGGGAGACTTCTTTTGCTGCCTCCAGCACGAGCGGGCGCAACGGCTGATTGGGCGCTTCGGAACGCCGCCGCACGACGTTTTCGATCATCACCACCGCGCCGTCGACCAGCAGGCCGAAATCGATCGCGCCGAGGCTCATCAGATTGCCCGACATCCCCGTACCGTACATGGCGATGACGGCGACGAGCATCGACAGCGGAATCGCCGTGGCGACGATCAGGCCTGCGCGCGCATTCCCAAGCAGCAAAAGGAGCACCGCGATGACGAGCACCGCACCTTCGACCATGTTGTGAGCGACCGTATGCAATACCCGGTCCATCAGGTCCGCGCGGTTATAGTAGGGCGCAACCTCGACGCCGGGGGGCAGCGTCTGGTTGATTTCCTTGATCGCGTCCTGCACGCGCTGTGCGACGACGCGCGTGTTTTGCCCGATGCCCATCAGCACGACGCCGACGACGGCTTCGCCTTTGCCGTCACGCGTGACCGCGCCGAGCCGTGGCATGGGCGCTTCGTCGATATGCGCCACGTCATGAACGTAAAGCGGCGCGCCGCCCGCAGCGGTACGCAGCACGATGTTGCCGATGTCGGTCGTATTACGCAGCAACCCCTCGCCGCGGATGATCGATTCGCCGCCGTTGTGCTCGATGGTCGCGCCGCCCGTTGCGCCGTTGTTAATCTGCACGGCATTGAAGATGTCGCCGACCGACAGGCCGTAACGTGTGAGCGCATTGTCGTCCACCTGCACTTCGTACGTCTTCAGGAGGCCGCCGTTCACATTCACGTCGACCACGCCTTCCACCTGGCGCAGCCTTGGCGCGATCTGCCAGTCGAGCAATGTGCGCAACGTCATCAACGACTGGCCGTGGCCACGTACCTCGAACTGATAGATCTCGCTCAGGCCATCCGACAGCGGCCCCATCTGCGGCGCGCTGGTGCCGGGTGGAAGCTGTATTGTCTGCAACCGCTCACCGATCAGATTACGGTCGAGGTAGAGATTCGTATTGTCGGCGAAGCGCACGTAGATCACTGAGAGACCGTAACGCGAGATCGAGCGCAGGCTTTGCATGCCCGGCAAGCCCTGCAGCGCGAGCTCGACAGGCGCCGTAATCGAGCGTTCGACATCAACGGGCGCGAGGCCGGGTGCCTGGGTCGTCACCAGCACCTGCTGCGGCGAGATGTCCGGCTCGGCATCGAAAGGCAACCGTTGCATGCTGTATAGCCCGCCGACAATCAGCACGGCAACGAGAATTAACACGGCGGCGCGATTGCGCAGTGCCGCCTCGACAAGTTTGGTAATCATGGCATGCGCTCGCGAATCAGCCTTCGTCGGGAATGGTGCCCTTCATGAGCGCGGCCTTCAGCCAGTAGCTGCCGTCGGCGACGACGGACGTGCCCGCCGCGAGGCCACTGAGAATCTGCGTCATGCCGTCGGTGGCGTAGCCGGTGCGAACCGCGCGCCACGTGAAACGGCCGTTGCCGGAAGGGATGAATACGGCTGTCTGTCCATTCACGTCCTGGAGCGCCGCGTCGGGCACAAGCATCGTGTCCCGACCGAGCGGCGCCTGGATCTCGACCGTGCCGAACATATTTGCGCGGAGTGCGCCATCGCCGTTAGGCAACTCGCAGCGGACCGCTACGGTGCCGGTGTTGGTGTCGACCTGGTCGGCGACATCGATGACGCGGCCGGTGAACTGTCGATCGCCGTACGCATCAATGTGCACAAGCACTGTCTGACCCGGGCGTACTTCTGCGGCATCGCGCTCAGGGACGTTGGCTTGCACCCACATTGTCGAAAGATCGACCAGCGTCACAATCGGCGACGACGTGTCGACGATGTCGCCGGCGGCCGCACCTACGCTGCTGATCACACCGTCGAAAGGCGCGACGAGCTCACCCAACGAATCGCCCGGGCTCAGTCGGGCCGTTCCGATGTTTCGACTCGCCGGGGCGCCGATCGGCATCAGGCGCTGCTGCATGCCCTGCCATTTCTGCAGGTCTGCTTGCCGCGACTTCAGCATGGCCAGTGCATTGACCGCAGCAGCACGGCGGCGGTCGAGCTCGCTCTGCGCGATACCGCCTCCAGTGACGAGCTCGGTGCCGCGCTGCAGTGCTGCATTGGCCGCATCGGCTGCAGCCTTCGCATCCGCCACCGCGGCGGACGCACTTGCGACCTGACTACGCACGTCGCTCAAATCGAACTCGTCCAGCGTGGCGAGCCGTTGTCCCGCGCGTACATGGTCGCCCGCGGCGACATCGACAGCAACGATTCTTGCCTTTGAAGGAGAGCCTGGCTGCGCGAGCCGCTTCGCGTTGAATGCGACAACGCCGGTAGCGGCAATCGTGTGCACACCCGGCCGAAGCTGCGCTTTCGCGAACTGCAACTTGACGTTCGCGAGCGCCTCGGGCGATAGGTCAACGGTATTGGGCAACGGCGGAGCCTGATCGACTGCCGTAGCTGGCAGCGCTGACCCGGTAGCCGCGGGGGAAGTCCGCGAGTGAAGGGAAAGCAGGGCACCGCAAAGAACGAGGATGCCCGCTCCCCCGACAGACAGCTGCAGACGCTTGCGATGGCGAATGTTCACGAAAGCTCTCGATGGTTGAACAAACGTTGGGACGCTGAGGTATGGCCACGGCTTCTCTCAGTACTGGAGAGCACATTGTCGTGTTGCGAGTCTGATTGCGATGTGGCGGGAAGATGTCATTTCGGACATCTTGGGAAGGCATGCGCAGAATGCGCCGTTGGCTTGCCGACGAAGCTAACGGAGCGTTGCGAGAAAGGGATGACGCGTGATTGCGCTGAACAGCGACTCAGGATGTCACGCAGTAGCGGAAGGAAAGTAAAGCGTGAAGGTCGTCAAGCCGGCGCGGCTCACGACGTCGACCCGGCCACGATGCAACTCCATGATCGATCGTACAATGGCGAGGCCCAGCCCCATGTTTTTCGCCGACCCTTGCCGCGCAGAATTGACACGATAAAAACGGTCGAAGATCTTGCCAATATGTTCCGGCGGAATGGTTTGGCCGTTGTTCGTGACTTCAACGGCGACGTAGTCGCCAGAGCGGTAGGCGCGCAGCGCGATCGCCGATTCGGTGTCGGCATGCGCAAGCGCGTTCGATACCAGGTTGCTAAGGGCGCGCCGAAGCATCGACGGATCGGCGCGAACCTGGATTGCGCCGTCGATGGCGAAACGGACGCCGTTGTTCTCGGCCACTCCTTCAAAGTAGGAGGTGAGCCTTGCAAACTCTTCATGACAATCGAGTAGGCCCAGCCGGATCGGTTCCTTTGAGTGGTCCGCTCGCGCGAGGAACAGCATGGTCTCGATCATCCGTTGAAGGCGCTGGCATTCTTCGATGTTCGAGTCGATAAGCGCTTCGTATTCCTCGGTGGATCGCTCGCGCGAAAGAGTGATTTCGGATGCGCTGATCATGTTGGCGAGCGGCGTGCGCATATCGTGTGCCAGATCGGACGAGAACTGCGAGAGTCGCGCAAATGCACGTTGAAGCCTGTCGAGCATCCGGTTCACCGGAACCGCGATGTCATGGAGTTCGACGGGACCACCGCTTAGATCGAGGCGCTCGCCAAGATTGTGGGCTTCGATGCGGGAAATTCGTTGGCCGATGGTTTTGACCGGGGACAATCCCCGCTTTGCGATGGCGTAGCCAAGCAGACCCATTAGCGCGGAACCACCGAGGAGCACGAGCCATACATCGCCTTGATACTCGCGCAGCACGGAGTCGCGCGTCGTCGCTTCATGTGCGAGCAGCACGCGTACCGATTCACCGGAAGGCAGCGTTGCATCGCCGAATATGCAGCGCGAAGGCCCGACGGACGGGGGAGAGCATGAATAAGGTTGCCGTTCTGCGGGACTGTCTGGCCCGATCGACCGCAAGCGCTGGTCCCGCCGGGCCGAGTCGGCCAACACCCTTCCATGACCATCCAGTATGGCGAATGAAATGGCGGGATGCGTGAGCAATTCCTCTCGAAACAGGTCGCTATT
>NZ_JAXDPY010000031.1:0-12704 GCF_034668105.1 Paraburkholderia sp.
CGGCTTTGTGAATGATCTGTAGCGATCAAACTGACCAACGGAGGAGAGATTGCCAGTCGCATGCACATTCCCGCTTGACAGCAAACCCATGTCCACATTGCGTGTGACGGTGCATCACACTGGCCGACCCGGTTGCGTTGTTCAGGCTGAGAAATCGGCTTCTTCACAACACCTGTAGCTCTGCCGAATGGCAAGGGCTTCGCATATCACGCGGTTGACGTCCAATGAGTATCAAGAATATTGCAATCCAATGCGGCTCGGTGGCAGGTGTAGCCATATTGGTCAACATACCTATCGGCATATTTCTGTTTTCAAGCGTCATGGATCGTATGGTGTTTTATGCAACCTCCGCATTGCATATTTATGGCGATGAAGCGATTGGTGACTTCCTCGTGAACGTTGCGTTCTTTTTCTCTTTATTGGTCGCAATTCTTGTTGTATTGACCGCGACTCGATTTGTTCAGCGGTGGTGTAAGTGGAGACGTTCGAATCTCAAATGACGTATTCATCAAGATCAATTCTTTCCACAGATTCCGTTCATAAGCCTGTGGATAACCCCGCGCACGACTCACGCAAGTCGTTGAACCCGTTGAGATATCACCCGCTGCTCGCCACAAGTCGCACCAGCCGCGCAAGCGGCGCAGTGCGACGCTCCGCAGGCAAAAAAAACGCGCAGCCTGCCCCTCAAGCATCAAGGCATCACAAACGTCTTCACAAGCGTCAACTCACCCGGCTTACGCATCGGCACCCGAATCGTTTCGCTCTTCTCGTTCGGCGTATTCTCGTTCGTGATGATCGTCACCTGAGCGACGGTCATATCGCTGCCGCTGTTTCCGTTGCCGTAGAAATTCACATAGACCAGATAGGTGCCCTTCAGCGGCGCCGCCGACGAATAAATCTCCGGCCCATAGCCAGTCGTCACGTCCACGTCGAGCGCGCCGCCGTTGGGCGCCACGCGCTCGCCGTACCATGTATGCGCTCCGTCCGGCGACACCACATGCAAGTCGAGATCGGTGCCATCGGTGTCCCATGCGAGCAGCACGCGCAACTTCGGCTGAGTCTTGCCGCCGTAAGCGTCATAAAACTGCACGCGCTTGCGCGACCCATCCGGCGCCCGCAGTTCGACGCTGTTGCTGCCGGAAGGAAACGCGTAAGGCCGAGAAAACTTGCCGTCTTCCTCCACGCGCTGCGGCAATGGCGTACCGTCGACTACCAGGGTGCCGACCGTGGTGCCCTTCTTCTTCGGCGTGTTACGGATCTGCCCTTCGATCAGCGCGAACTTCGACTGCCCTTCCGGCGTCGACACCGACACCGCCGGGTAATGCACGTCCTGCGTATAGCGCTCGTTGTCGCCGCCGGTATTGCGCCAGCCGTTCAACGGCGCGCCGAAGTCGATATCGCTCGCATGCGCGAGCGGCGCGGCCACCAGACAGGCAACGACGCGCATCGTCCAGCCGGCCTTTATCCAACGCGTCTTCTTCACCTTCATCGTTACTGCTCCCATCTCGCTGTTAGCGCAAAACGTCGTTCATTGGATCGGATTGTCGGTACGAATCAGCGTGCGCGCGGTACGTTCGACGAATGCCTCATCGAGGCCACGCGGATGATGCTGGAACGCGAGGTGAATATATTCGTGCGCCAACGCGATACGGTCCTCTTCGCTCTGCAGGCGATACACGTACACGCGATTACGCTGCGCATCGGCATACGGGCGCCCTTCCCGCACGGCGCATACGGCCGGCAGATCGGGCGTCTCGTAGCCCGCCGCGCCGTCCATGCGCCGTGCCCAGGACGGCGCGTTGCGCCGCAGCCATTGCTCCGCGCCGGCCACCTGGATGCAATCGCCGGACAACGGACTCTCGAACGACGTCAAGGTCGCTTGCGGCCAGGTCCGCGCGAGAATGGCGTCGAAACTGAGACCGGTTTGCGCGGACGCCTTCGCGGCAAGCCAGCTCATCTGCCCGGGCCCGGCCTTGTCGTGGTGGTACTGAACCGGCACGCCGGTCAGAACCAGCGCGTCGGTCAGATCGGCTGCACGGCGCGCGGCCGCGGTCGGCGCGCGCGGCAAGACGCGCTGCGTGCTGCTGCTGTCGTCGATACGCAAGCACCCGTGATCGCGATTGCCATGCTGCACGACGTAGGAGCGCGCCGCCACCGCCAACGCCTTGGCGGCTTCCGGCTGGCTCGTATCGCCTTCGCGCTCGACCACCCGCGCGACGTAGTCGTTCATGCCGAAGCGGCCGACCACGCGCGGCGCGCTCGCGGCGTCGCGATCGACCCGCAGTTCCCCACGGCTTCGCACACGCGCCCAGTTACCGTTGACGAAGCCGACCCGGAACTCGCCGCGCAGCGGACCGTCCGGCGCCGCTGCCGGGCCTTTGTCGCCGAGTACTTCTCGAATCGGATAACGGCTGAAGAAATCGACCAGGACACATGCGTTGTCGTCGGGAACCGGGACTTGCGTGAGCAATGGCGCAATACGCGGCGCGGCGGCCGCCAACACGCGCGCGCTGCCGCCGGGACCGCCCAGCCACACCGGCGTGCCGTCGACGAGCCAGCCCGCCGCACCGCCGATCGAGGCGCCAGGCCGCGCCGGATCCGGCATCGTCCACGTTTTAGCGCGCAGCGCGCTGCCATAGAGCGACACGGTGCCTTCGCCGCGTCCGCTGGTCAACACCGAGATCAAGGTGCTCGCCGCCGCTTCACGCGGCCGTGCCGGCATCGACTGCAACGCGGCGAGCAAGTCGGTTACCGGCACACGCTGCGCCGGCGTCATCGCGTGAAGGTCGCGCAGCCAGGCGGGCGCATGTGCGGCCGTCCAGTACTTGCGCCAATCGGCGGGATCGAGTTGCAGGCGGCCAGGCTCGAAAAAGCGTCCGCAGGATTGCACCAGCGCATGTTCGCGGTCGACGTGACCGCCCGTCATGCAGCAATACACTTCTTCAGGATCGCCGCCGCTACAGGTGTAATCCGGCGTAGCGACATTGCGATCGACCAGATAGCCGTAGACGAACAGCTTCCACACGCTGCCGAGCGGCGTCTCCAGCGTCGCCGGCAACGGACGTGCGGACTGCGGCGCGAGGCCGTCCGCGGGGGCGCCCGCGTTGAATTGCCAAAGCTGCGCTTGACCGTCGCGCAACCACGCGAAGCGCAGCGTTTGGGTCGAGGACGCGGTTGACGATGCAGCCATGGCAGCCACAGCCACGCCCCCACCACTGAACGCCCACCCCGCTCCCACGGCAAGCGCAATCCGCAGCGCAGCTACGGAACGATCGCACGAATATCGAAGAGCGGAGAACATAGCGATCTCGCTTACTGAATCCGCAAGGTCGTCACACGATCGCTCTTGCCGCCTTCGAACGCCTTGGCGTCCGGCTGATACATGCGGAAGTAGCGGGCGGCCGGCAATGCGAACGTGCCCGGCAACGCGAAACGCACCAGTTGCCGCAGCGTCACCGGACGATCGAGCAAGGGCACCGGCTGGTGATAGGCCAACTCACCCATCTCATACGAAGCAGCGCGCGCGAACGGTTGCGGACCCTTTGCGTCATCCTTTTCGCCAGGCAATCCGTCGATCGACACGCCCCAGCTGGTCGCCTCGACATCACCGCCCGGCGGCAACGGCACCTCGAGCAGGCCGTAGTGGTACGCGTTGCCCGCGCGCGGCGTGAGCTTGACCTCGTCGACGTACAGCGCATTGCTGTCGATCGCGTCGCCTGGCTTCACCAGACGCGCGGTAAACGCCGCACGGCCCAGTTGGCTCCCGGCGCCGTCCGCTTTCTTCGGCTCGACCTTCACGTCGAGCGGCTCCAGCTTGTAGAAGCGGCGTTCAACCGTGATGTTCAGGCGACTGTCCTCGCTCGTATGACTGCGGAACGACACCAGCGCGTTGACGTCGGTACGTGCGGCGCCTGCGTCGAGCGTGACCGGCAAGCCACCAGCGGCGCCTGCGTCGGAGCGTGCGGCGCCGGTCCACTTCCACAGCGCTGCGCCGGTCGGCGTCGCAGTGCGCATCCAGCCCGCGCCTTGCAGTGAAGGCAGCGAGGCCGGCGCGGTGTCGCCGCCGAGCGCTTTGCGTACCCACAGCAGCGTCAGGGCACGATCGAGCGTCGGGTAATCGGCGCTGCTCTTCGCCAGCAAGGCCGAGGCGTCGACCACCGCGCCACCATCGCCGCCTGTCATGTAAAGCAGGCTTTGCACGAGCGGCGCAGCATCGTTGGCCAATGCGGTACGCGCGGCGCTCGCCGCTCCATCGAAGCCGTCCGGCAGTTGAGCATTCGTGCCGCGTGCCATGTTGGCGATCAGCAGCGTCGCCATCTGCTTGCCACGCGGCGAATCGGCTTGCGCGAAGACGATGCTGTCCGACGCGCCATACGTGCCGTTGCGAGCCGGAGCAGACGCATCGCCCGACGCCGCCGCATCGCTCATCAAATCCGCCGCGACACCCGAGACCGGCGTCGCAATCGGCAAGCCCATCTGCTGCATGAACCACAGCGCCAATGCGCGATGCAACAGCGGCTCTTTCGCCCCGGCATCGCGATACACGTCCATCGCGTGCTGCCAGTTGTCGGCGGGCAGCGTAATACCGAGGCTGCGGCTCGCGAGCCAGTCCGCGTAATACGCGTAAGCGGTGATCAGCGAACTGCCGCCGGTCGTATCGCCCCACCAGCCGAATGTGCCGCCGACACCCGCCAGCATCGCCAGACGCTGCCGCTGATTGCGCAACAGCGCTTCGAGCCCTTGCGTGGAGCTGGCGTTGTCATTTCGGCCAATGGCATCGTGAGTGAGCGCGAGCGGAATCAGACGGCTCGAGGTCTGCTCCGCGCAACCGTACGGATAGTTGATCAGATCGTCGGCGACGCGCGCGAATTCGCTCGCCGCGTTGCCGATGAAACGCACGTTGATGTCCTGTGCATCTTGCGGCAGATTGAGCGGCTTGTTCGAGCCGTCGAGCGCCACCGTGTTCTGATGCAGATCGAGCCAGCCGCTCGCGTCGAGGTGGATCGTGGTCTGCAAGCGATCCACGTCCTGACCCGCACGACGCAAGCTCGCCTCGATCACACCGGCCTTCAGCGCGCCGCTCGGCAGACGCAGATAATTCGCGCCGCGCTTGAGCGTGACCTTCTGGTTCAACGCGAGACCGCCGCCGTTGACCACCCACTCGGCATCCATATCCGCATCGGTTTGATTAAAGGCGATCATGTCGATGGCCGGTTGATCGTTGACGCGGAAATGCGAAGGACCGCTCCACTTCAGATACAGCGCCTTGTCCGAACGCACATACGCGGTACGTTGACCGACCATGCCATCCGGCGCCGCCGCGCGCACGGTGACGCGCCAGCGCGCCAGCGAGTCCGGCATCCTGAAGGTCAGGGTGGCGTGGCCGTTCGCGTCGGTTTTCAGATTGCCTTCCCACGCGGCCGTGTCCTGATCGTCGCGACGCGGCCGTTCGAGTACCTTCACGCCGCGCTCGTTGTAGTTGGCGCGCTGCGGACCGCCCGGTGCGCCCTTCAACGGCGAGCGCGCCAGATCGTACGTAATGAACGACAGACTCGACGATGTGCGCACGTTGTTACGGCGCGGGTGATAGAAGAAGTCGACGATATTCGGCGCGATTTCCGGCTGCAACACGTAGACCATTTCATCGACCACGCTCACCGTCAGATTCGCCGCTTCCGGCTTGCCGTTCAGCGTGCTGTCGAAGTTCAGCGTGACCGTATCGCCCGGACCGTACACCGGCTTGTCGCTCTTCACGTTCAACTCGATCTGCGGCTGCGCGACCACGATGCCCGCGTTCTGGAACACGTATTCGCCGGCATGCACGTATAGCACCGAGAACGTCATGTTCGGCGCGAAGTCCGCGCCGACCTTGATACGCGCTTTCCATTGCGAAGGCGCCACGCGTTGCAGTTGCAGCCAGTCGCCGCCGGCGCTCAGCAACGCACGGTGTTCGACGTTGTCGCGCTCCAGCGTCAGGAGTGCATCGTCGACCGGCATCGGGAACGTGATCAACGCTTCGGCGGTATCGCCGATCTTGTACCTGTCGCGATCGAACACGATCTCGACGCTGCCCGGAATTGCCTTCAGACCATCGCCCGCGACCCAATGGCTCGCGGCGGCGAGCAGATTGCCGGTGTCGTCCTTGACCGAGAGCATGTACGAACCCGGTTCGTCGAATTGCACCGGGAACGACAGCTTGCCGCCTGCCGTGGCGCCTTTGAGTGCGCCTTGACCATGCGTTTGCGATTCGAGGCGCGTCCACTCCCACTTCGCCGGCGCATGCGCAGAAGGATCGAGCGTACCGAGCGCCTGCAGATCGAAGTTGACCGCTTCTTTCGGCTGTGAAAACGACCTGGCTGTGGACAGGCGATAAGGCGTCGCGCCCCGCGCGATCAGCACCTCACGCGTCACACGCACCTTGTAGGCCGCGCCGTCCTGCGCGAACAGCGTCAACGCATAACGGCTCGGCTCTTTGGCGGCGGGCAGCGTGAGGTTCGCGTTGCCGTCGCTGTCGGTCGTGAGTTCCTGCTGCTCCAGCTTGACCGGGAATAACCCTGCATAGCGCAATTCACCGTCGACGATCGTCACTTTCTGCGCGCGCAGCGTGACTGAGACCTTGCTATCGCGCACCGGCTTGCCGTCCGGATAACGCAACTGGATTGTGCCCTTCAGTGGCTCACCCGTCGCATAGTCGGCTTTATCCATCGACAGGTTGACGTCGAAATGCGGCTTCACATAGTCGGCGACGCGAAATGCGCTGCCGTACACGTCGCCGTTGTAATCGAAGCGCAACGTATAGCCGCCGGCGGTGGCATCGGCGGGCAGCGTGAACGCCGTGTCCGCACCCGTATCGGAGGCGAAATGCATCTTGCTCGTCGCGACCGGCGAGCCGTTCGGATCGAGCACATCGAGCTTGATATCGGCCTCGGCAGGCGCGCTGGATTGCGTCGCGTTCTGGAAAGTGCGGCCGATAAACTTCACATGCACCGCGTCGCCCGGCCGGTACATCGGACGGTCGGTCACCGCGTAGATCTTGGTGTTGTAGATCTCGCTGTCGTAATAGAAATTCTCGGAGACGAACACGCCGCCTTGCGGATCGGTGCCGAGCAGGTAACTGCGCTCCGGGCTCACGTGTTGCAGCACCAACGCGCCGTCGGCGCCGGTGGTGCCGCTTTGCAGCACGCCTACGCCGTCGGTCCAGTTCACGTCGGTGTTCGGCACCGGCTTGCCGTTGTCGCGCCGGGTGGTCCAAACCAGCATGCCGCTCGACGCCGCTTTCACCACCGCAACCGTGTCCGACACAAACAGCAAGGTATGCGCGCGATAGTTGCCGATCACCGCCTCGACGATATACAGCCCCGGCGGCAGCTTGCCGACCGGAATCATCACATTGCCCGAACTGGCTTCGATGAAGTTACTGCTGCTGCCCTGGAGATTCACGCCCTTGGGCGGCTCGATCGCCTTCGCGTCCCAGATCGGATAGCGAAAGCGCGCGACCATGTCATAGCCCTTCAGCGGGGCGAACTGCGAGTTCTGCTGAAATTGCGTCTGCTTGCCGGGCTGCTCGCCGAGCTTGAATTGCGGCTCGGCCTGGGTGGCCTTGCTGCGCGTCGCGAACGACAACACGCGCTGCCATGCGCGGCGTGCTTCAGTGAACCAGCGGTCCCATAGATAAGCCAGCGTATTCGCGAGCCCTTCCCCCTGATAATTCGGCGCGACATTCAGGCGATGCAGATTCTTCTGCGCCTTCAGAAAGTCCAACGGCCTGGGCACGCGATACACGACGATGTCCGCGCCGCCATACGGCTGCAACGTGTCCTTGAAATCGCGGCCGGGCGCCTCCAGCCGCACCTGCGCCAACTGATCGCTGCCGAAGCTCGCGTCCGAGAGCAGGAAGAACGGCTGACCGTCGACCTTCTGCCAGGCAAAGTTGCTCGATGGTGCCGGCTGCAAGGTCGGGTTCGCGGCGATGCTGGTATCGGCGGCGGCGCTCGAGGCGTCATCGTCGGCATACGCCGTTGGTGTGATGACGAGCGCTATGGCCGCGACGACTGCCACCACAATGACGCCCGCGCGACGCTTCAGATTGCCGAGCCACGCGCGCGACGCGATGACGGAATTGATTCGGGTCATGGTGTCAGAAAATCCAGACGAAACACGCCAACGAAATTCGGATTGCCGTCGAGCGGCTGCCAGCGGGAATCTTTCCATTGCATCAGGTCGGAGACGGCCACGGCGCGCAGACCGGTGTCGGTCGGCGTAACGGTGCCTGTGTGATAAGCGATGTAGCGATCCAGCCAGATCATCAGATGCTGGTCGTCGCCCTGGTCGAAGAACAGGAGGTCGCCGGGCAACGCCTGGTTCACGTCCTTCGAAACGAAACGGCTGTTGCGTTGAATCAGTGCGATCGCGGACGCGTACGCGCCGGTGGAACCATCGAGCTGGGTCCAGCGATTCGCGATGCCGCGTTGCGATGCCGACAGTTGCAGTTCGGGCGGCATGCTGCTGGTGTCCGCGAGACTGGTCATGCCGTTCGCGCGCAGCCATCGGGTGTCATGCGGCCTGAGCGTTTCGCCGACGGCAAAGCGCACGAGGCCCGCGCAATCGCGTTGGGTCCAGCGCGGCGTCGGGCCACGGCGCATTTGCTGATCGACGATGCGCACGAACCACGCGCGAAATGCGGCGGATTGCTGCGGTGAGAGCGCGTCGGGGTCGGGTGCGGCGGTCGTGCTGGTGAGCGCGTTTGCATAGGGCGCAAGGCTGGCCATCACGAATGCGGAAGCCGCGCGAGTGAGCCAGACGCGACGTGATGTGCGTGCTGGGTGAGCCATGCGCGGCGTAGCTACCTTGGCGGACGTCTCGAACGCGTGGGCGACCGGATGCACCACGGGCATGGGCGCAGGCACGGGCGCATCTTCACACGCCTGCGTCTGTGCGCATGCATCCGTCGCGAGTGCCATGTCGAAAACGTGAAGGCGGCGCAACTAGTCGCCCTCGGTGCCGGGCTGATCCGCGGGCGTATCGGCCACACCCGCCGCCCCACCCGCCGCCGCACCCGCTGCCTCACCGGCGTTAGCACCATCGTTGGCACCCGCCTTCGCACGATCAAACCACCATTCCACCGGCACCCAGCCCGTCGAGCCCGGCAACTTTTGCGGCAGCGTCAACGAAACCGGCGGATAGTGCGCGAGCGCGTGCAGCTTCGGCACGAGATGGGTACGCGACGCATTGCGGAACACAGCTTCCTGATCCGCCGGCAACGCCGCGCCCGCCTCGCGTTCGATCAACGCAGCGGCCGACGATGGCGTCAGCGTCAGAATCGTGCGCGGTAGACGCTGCGGCGCAAGCGTATCGGCGAGGGCCGGATAGCGCTTGTCGAGCACCGCGAGCGTATCGTCGACCAGTCGCGAATCGGGCGAGAAAATCAGATAGCCGCGCGCCAATGCAAGCGTCACCGGGAAATAGCGCTCCGCCGACAGTTGCGTTGCGAACGACGCCTTGCTGGACAAAGCCGTACCCGAGCGCGCACTGACCGGCCGCTGCCACACGGTGACGCCGTCCTGGTCGCGCTGCGTGACCGGCAAACGGCGATAGCCTGAAGCAGCGTCAGCGGATTTGGCGGCCTTCGCCTCGTACGCGCCGATCACCTCACCAAAGGTCTTGCCGAGCGCGGTCTTCAGCGCAGCGATGCTCGCGGCGTCCTGACTCTTCACGCGCGCGACGAACACCGGCGCGACCAGCGTGGACTTCGCATACCAGCAAACCGCCGCGGGGCCGGCGAGCTGCTCGCCGATTGCAGCGGCGCCCTGCGCGCCTACGTCCGCCACCTTGCTCAACAGGCCCGACGCCGCTTTCCAGTCCGCCGGCAAGCTCGTGCACGCCGCCGGATTGGCCGGCAACGCGCGCCACACATCGGCGCTATTCCACGCTTGAGGCAACTTGCCCGGCTCGATCAGCGCGGAGGTCTGCCAGTTCGCCGCCGCACGCCCGGCAGGAAGTCCGCCTGGCGGATTATCGTTCGACGAAAAATCGAATCGCAGTGCGTCGATGCCGGAGAAAAACGCCTGATAACCAAACGACAAATAATTGGCCGACACCACCAGCCGGTGCCCCTTCGGCGCATCGCCGGGCGAGTCCAGTTGATAGGCGCGCGCCGCATCGTCGCGGCCTGACGACAGCATGTCGGACACGGCGTCGGCCCGCTCGCTCAGCAAGCCGCCTTTCGCGTCGAGCAACACGCCGGGGGCGGACATGACGATCAGGCGGTCGCCCTTCGTCGCGAACAGAATCGTGCGGCCGATTGCCAGCTTCAACGCATAGACCGGAATGTCGCCGGAAAGGCTGGCTACCCGGCTCAGCTGCGCGTCGCTCGTGGCGACGTTGGCGTAGCCTTGCAGCAGCTTCGCCAGCCCGTTACGGCGCATCGACATCACCCAGTAGCCGAGGCGGCCATCGGGCGAGCGCCACAGCAGCACGTGCGCCGGTTCGTCGAATACGCGGCGGATCAGTTCATCGCGCCAGTCCAGTTGATGTTCAAATGCGAGACGCCGCAGCGCGCCCTCGGCGGACAGCCGCGTGTCGTTCGATTCGTAATAGTCGACGAAGTGCTGTGTCAGCACGTCGTGCAGCAGCGGCACGCGCAAGATGTCGCGCGGCAAACGCGAGAGCGCTTCGCTGTCGATCACCGCGTCCGGGTGATGAATATCGAGCGCGACTTCACCGGTCCCGGCGGCTTTGCGATGCGCGAAGGGACGCCACACCGCCTGAATCACCACGCCGGCCACGACCAGAAGACCGACCACCAGGATTGCAATCTTTTTGCGCGACATCTTCATCTGATTTTTTCTGGTTCGATGCGACGGTATTAACGTGGATGGCCCGTGGATTAATCCATCGGAATCACGCGCTGAAAGCAGCGCATGATAACCGATATTTTTAGCCGAAAACGGTGGTACTCGGCATTTAACACTTGGCCATGTTTTATGGGAGTTTGGCGAGAATACCGGAAGCGCTGGATTAAGCTTTTCGCAACTGCGTCCATTCGATGCAATCGCCTCGCTTAAACCAGTGTGCGGACCGTGCGCCGAGTGCAAGGCGGTATGTGCACACGCTATTGACTTGAACCGGAACACGCCGTCGATCGGCGCACGGCGTTGTGCGGCCTTACGCTGCATTGGCGCATCGGGATGCTTATGCTAAATCGCCGCGATTTGGCATTCGCATAAAAAACCCGGCCGCACATTGCATGCTCGCCCGGTTATTTCCAGTACTGCGCTTACCGCTTTTCAATCACCGCCATGTTAGCCGGATTGCTGCATTAGTCGCGTGAGTCGCCATCAAACGAACGCCAACGCCTGTTTCATTCTCTGCACGCCGGTTTCAATTTCGGCTACGCCAGGCGCGGCAAATGACAAGCGCAGTGCCGCAACGTCGATATTGTCTTTATAGAACGCGACGCCCGGAACGAACATGACGTTGCGCTCGATGCAGGCCCGCAGAGCGTCGGACGCATTCCGAGCGCCCTTCAATCGCGCCCACACGAACATGCCGCCGGCGGGACGATGAAACGCCATGCTGTCGGACAAATGCGCATCGAGCGCATCGCACAGCGCGCGGCACTTCATGGCGTAAGCGTCCACGATCCGCGGCAGATGGCGCTCCAGCGCGCCGCTCGCGAGGTATTCGGCGGCGATCGCCTGGGTCCACGGCGACCTGCACAGATCGACGGTCTGCTTGGCGATCACGCAACGGCGCAAGATTTCCGCGTGCGCGACCATCCAGCCGACTCGCAAGCCCGGCGCGACGATCTTCGACAGACTCGAAAAATGCACGACCCAGTCGCGCGAACCCGGCACCTGATCGCTCAATGCGAGCAGCGACGGCAATGCCTCCCCGCCGAAACGCAGATCGCCGTAGGGATCGTCTTCGACAATCAGAAAATGGTGACGCGCCGCCAACTTCAACAACGCCATGCGGCGTTCGAGCGACAAGGTCGCGCCCGTGGGATTGGCAAAGGTCGGCACGGTGTATAGCAGCTTCGGCGGCCGCGCTAATGGGCCCGCTGCGGTGGCCGCTGCGGTGGCCGCCGATGTGCCCAATTCCGTGCCCAATTCCGTGCCCGCTTCGAGCAACGCTGCGAGCGCGGCAACGTCGAGTCCGTCCTGATCGACCGGCACGGTCACCACCTCGGCCTCCTGCAGCTTCAGCGCCTGCAAGGTCGCCGGATAGGCGGGTTGCTCGACCAGCACCACGTCACCCGGCGCGACCATCACGCGCAACAGCAGATCGAAGCCTTGCTGCGACCCCGTGGTCACGAGCAATTCCTGCGGCGTGCAGGCCGTGCCACGGCGCGTCATCAATTGCGCGAGTTGTTCCTTGAGGACGGCGAGCCCATCCGTCGGGCCATATTGCAGACAAAGCGTGGACTGTTGCGACGCACGCGCCGCAGCCGCGTCGAGCCCTTCACGATCGAACAGATCGCTCGCCGGATAGCCGCCGGCAAACGAAATCATGCCAGGCTGGGCCAGATACTTGAACAACTCGCGGATCGGCGAACCGGTCGGCGCTTCGAAGGCGGGATTGAACGCGAACATGATGACGGGCCGCTTAGGTGACGATAGCTGTCGGTGGAAGATCGATGCCGATTGTGGCCATCGTCCACGCGGGCAGCAAACGATATCTACGCACTACGTATTGCGTTTTCC
>NZ_JAXDPY010000032.1:0-27129 GCF_034668105.1 Paraburkholderia sp.
GGGCAGGCCTCGTAGAATTCGTTGATCTCTTTCGAGCGAACCAGACGATCCGTCGCGTAGTCGCGGTTGAAAAATATCTGCGCGCACACGGTGCGATCCTCGTACGAAGGCCGGTAAACGAAGCGCCTTCCTCCTGGCAGCCGCAGGCCGTGCAGACCATATCGCGCGCCGCCCCATGGATCAGAGCGGCTGCGCGTCAATTGCAGCGTTCGCAGTGTTCGCACGAACATCAGCGGCATCACGGATTTAATAGTGGACTTCAAGCGATCGTGCACGTCAGTTCTCCATAAGAAAGGAAAGGCGCTCACGCGCGGATTGCCCGAGCGAATCCGCAATGCCTGGGTTCGGACGTGCCTAGAGTATTCCGCACGTCGTCCGAAGTCCAGCATCGGTCACGTACGTAGTTTCATGGCTCGCCATGTTGATTTGTCGATGGTGCAAAAGTGCGGCACATACGTGTTGGCCTATACGGTTGAAGGATTCTGGGCCAGTTCCACACAGCGATGCCGTGCGGCGAAACGTAAGGCGAGTTGCTCGCGGCGCAACGAAGGGCGCAGCAGATGTCGCTTGCGTGCGAAGTATTGTCGGATCGGACAGAAGCCCGAAAAAATGCCGGCAATCCTGTTGCTCGCTCTGATTATCAAGAATCCGAATCGAACAGATGTCGGTATGTTCGATACCGCGGCACCTCATTCGACCTCAAAGCCGGTCAGCGTTTTTTTGGAGAACGTACTGAGTTTTCGAATGAGACATTTCTCGCGAAAGCATTCGGATGGGATGCGGTCCGCGCTGTCGATAAATGGCAACTATGGGCTGACGATGTGCTTCGTCATCTCGGGCTATCTGATTACGGTGAATGCCGATCGTCGATGTTCTGCGCTCTGCGCCATCGATGCGCGAGCATTCAATCGATTGCGTATTGCGCGCCCAATCGATCAACGCTCCCACGGCTCATTCAAGCCCGTGCACTAGCGGGCTTTGTTCCGCGTGCTTTTCCTTGCGGTCGCGGCGCGCGGCGCCTCTTTAGCCGGCAGGGCGCCGCCGCCCTTGATCTGCTCCATCCATGACAAGGCGTCGACGTACCAGAGGAATTGCTGGAGATATCCGGGCGACAGCTCGCGCATCAGCGAGAGCGACCGATGCACCAGGCTGCTCGAATTGAGCGGGCCGGCATTGCCTGGCGCTTTCTTCAGCGACTGCCGCAACTGTTTCTCGGACCGCACTTTGGACCATGTCTGCCTGAAGTACTCGAGCGCCTCCAGTTCCGGATACGAGGGGCGCTGGGGCGCTGCATGACCTGTTGTGGGATCGTTGCGGTTTAGCGGCGCATGGCTGGCGATGTAATCGTTCAGTCCGGCCAGCGCTCCGCGAGCGGGTTCGAGGGACGATGCCGCGGTGCCAGCACCAGCACCAGCACCAGCACCAGCACCAGCACCGCCAGCCTTCTCTCCGGCGCGTTCGAGATCGTCGGCATAAGCCTCGATCAGGTTGGACAGCTTCTCGTCCAGCAGACGCCGCGTCTCGCCGCCGTGACCAGCCGCCCGCCGATCGAGCGCCGCGATGAAATGAAAGCGGACGGGATCCAGACGATCCGCGCCGCGCTCACGCCACGCGTCGAGCGTTGCCCGGACGCTGGTTGCCACACGGCTAGCGTTATCGCTCTGGTTAATGACGCTACTCACGGGGCTTCACCGTTGCACCGGCAGGTCTCGGGACCGGCGCGATTTCCACGCGCCGGTTTTTCGCCCGGCCCTGGTCGTCGGCATTCGAACTGACGGGCTGCTGGGCACCGAACGCGGCCGCGAACACGGACGAGGCGGGCACGCCTGCATCGATCAACGCACGGGTCACCGTCAATGCGCGCTGGGCCGACAGTTCCCAGTTGTCGGCAAAGCGGCGGTTTGCCTCCCGTACCTGCCGGTCATCGGTGAAGCCGCTCACCATGAGGATCTGGTCGTTGGCCTTGAGATAAGTGGACAGCGGCCCCGCCAGGCTCTTCAAAACGTCCCGGCCTGCAGGCTGCAATTGATCGGAGTTCAGCGCGAACAATAAGCTGCCGTTGATACCGATGCGCCCGTTTACCAGCGTCACCCGGCCCGCTGCCAGCGGTCCGGCCAACGCCTGTTCGAGGGTCTTGCGACGCTGCGTTTCCATCTGCCGCTGCTTGACCTCATGCTCCAGCCTGGTCGAGAGTTCCAGTTGCACGCCGATGACACTCACCAGGATCAGCACGAAGGCGCCCAGCAGCACCGACATCAGGTCGCCGAAGACAGGCCAGACAGGCGCCGCCGTTTCCACGCCACCGTCGATTTCCTCGCTCATGCCGCCTCGACTCCCGCGGCGGCCCGCTTGCCGGCGAGCTGTTGCAGGTCTTCAACGATCTGCTTCTGCGACATCATGCTGAGGTCGATCACTTCGCGCGCCTGAGCCACGTAATAGGCCAGCTGTTCGTCGCTGCGGGCGAGGGATTTGTCCAACGCCGCTTCGATCCGCTGCAGGTGCGCCACCAGCGTCGTGTTCGACTCGCCGAACAACTGGACCGCCGCGCCGAATGCTTCCCCGAGGCTCGCCACTTCGACTGCGCTACCGGTGACTTGAGCGGCAATCGCGCCCAGCTTGCCGGTTTCGAGTTCCACCTTATCGGTGAAACGCGTGCCGACACGATCCAGCAGATCCGCCGACGTGGCGACGAGTGCGTCGACGGCCGAGCGTTGCTCGGTGGAGGCATGGTTCACGGCATCGAGCAGCGTTTCCAGCGTGGCCAGCAGGCGGCTGCGCTCTTCCAGCATCGCCGTGTCGCGGACCATGCTGTCGGAGAGCTTCTGACGCAGTTCGGCAACGACTTCCGCGGCGGCCTTGGGCGCTTCCGACGCGGCTTGCACGAGCTGGCCGATCTCGGCGATCGTGCTGCTCGCATGTGCGTGCGTTTGAGCGGAGATGTCGCGTGCGGTTTGCGCCAGCGTGTCGCAGATTTCCTGCTGCCGGGTCGCGGTGCGCATGCCCACCTGCTCCCATTCCTTGCTCAACGTGGCGGCCATCGAACCGAGCGTTGCGGTCCAGGCGGCCAGCCGTCGTTCGTCTCGCGCGGCCAGTTCGCTTTGCAAGCCGGTATGAGACGCTCCCACCGCGCGCACCAGCGACGCCGAGTGCTGCTCGAAGGTTGCCGCGGCCGCGGCCAACGCTTGCTGATTGTGGCCGGCCAGCTTCTCGCCCGCCTGTTCTTGCCGCGACAGCGCCTCGTTCCACGCTGCCGATACATGGCCTGCCGTTGCATCGAGCCGCGCGGCGACGCCATCCAGCAAGCCGGCCGAGCGGTGCTCGAAAGTCTCGGTGAATCGATCCAGCGATGTGCTCAGTTGCTGGGTGAGCGCCTCGCTCGATCGCTGGTGCTCCGCGAGGGCTTTGTTCCAGATGTCCGCGACGTTGACGGTGCTCGCTTCGAAGCCAGTCGAGAGCCCGTCCAGTTGCCGTTGCACGGCCTGCGTGACGGTGTCGTGCAGCGCGGCCGTCTCGCGCGCGAGGCCCGCCATCGTGGCCGCCATGACCGGCTGCAGCGCGGCGCTGGCGGCGCGGGTGCTTTCGGCGACGCTCTCCTTCAACGACTGCTCCACGGAGGCCGCGAGGCGCGTGTAAGCGGCCTCGGCCTTGCCGTGGAAGGTGTCCTGACTGGCGATCTGCCGTTCGTTCGAGATGCGGCTCTGTTGCTCGATGGCCGCCATCATCGATTGCAGACGATCGACCAGGGTGGGCATCACCTCGGCCTGCCGCTGCAGGAGCTTGAGGCTTTCCTCGCGCTGGTGGGTCTGCGAATAGACGCGCAAGGTCGTCGCGATCCTCACGTCGAGTAGCTGCGCCACCTGGATTCGCTCGCGACGGCACAACGCGGACAGCAGCCCCAGCATCGCGGAGGTTGCCACGCCGGCAATCGAGGTGCCGAATGCGAAGCCCAGCCCCTTGACCGGCGCGGCGAGCGAATCGCGGATAGCCTGCAGGTCCGTTGCGCTTTCCAGCGCCATGCCGGTACCGCGCAGGGTCGCCACCATGCCGAGCAGCGTGCCGAGCATGCCCAGCAACACGAGCAAGCCGACCAGATACGGCGTCAGCGACGGGCCCGGCAAGGCCACGCGCTCACCCTCGACGCGCAGACGCACTGCATTGCGCAGGCTCGGATGCAACGGCTCGAGCCACACGCCGAGGTCTGACGGCGGCGCGGACAGTCCCGCGACCGCACGCGCCAGGGTGGCGGTGGCCTGGTCATAGCGCTGCAATTCGAGCGCGCCCGCCACGTAGCAGACACCGATCAACAGCGTGACCGCCAGGGCCAGCGCGTTCGAGCCGACGTAACCCACGCCGATCCAGCACACCGCGGCCAGACCTACCAGAAAAACAACGAGATTGAGATATCTGGACATAGTGTCCCAGTTAGCTGGTGCGAAGAGCTGCGAGCAATCCTTCGACCGGTTGTAAACGAACATCCAGTTCAGCGAGCAACACGCTCTGCATATCCTTGCGGAATGCGTCCAGCCATGCGCCGGGCCGGATGGGCGCGGCGGGTGCGGCCGTGGCGGCGTCCGCCGAGGCTTCTGCGCCGGCCAGCGCCTGTTGCTCCGCCTCGCGCAAACGCTCGAAGTGTCCTGCGAGCAATCCCGGCACGGCGGCCAGCAGACTCCGCTCACGCTCGCTGAGCGCTCGCTCCATGACGGCGTCCACCACCGCGAGCCGGGCCATGGCGGGCGTTTTGGCGGCCAGCATGGCCCGCAGGCGGCCACGCAGGCTGCCGACGCCCGTCTCCATCGCCTGCTGCATGGCGAGGTAGCGTTGACGAAACATCGCGTAATCGACCGGCGCCTCCGCGGAGGCATCATGCGGGCGCGCTTGTGCCACCGGGCCACCACGCCTCGCGGCGGCGAACACGCTATCGCCGACGATGGCCTTCGCCAACGAAGCGCGCACGCGGTCGCACTCGTTCTCTTCAGCGAGGCCGAAGGCTCGCGCGCCGGCAGCGACGGCAGGCGGCGCGTTGTTCAGCGCCGAGGACAGCGCGATCGCGTCGGTCCAGCCGAGCCATTGGCTCAGCCGGTCCGACAGCGACTGGCTGGATTCGGGAACCTCGACGTCCGTCAGGCGAGCAAGCAGGCGAATGAGCGCCGGGCCACTGAAAGCTGTGCGCTGTGGGGCTTGCACCATACCACCCGAGTCAAAAAAGTCAGCAGTTTACACTTCGTCGGGGTGAGGGATGCAGCCCCTTAATGAGCAGGGCCGCCGACGGTGGGATTTTGACGTGCCGATCGAGGTGGCCGGGCGCCTCGATGATGTACCTCACCGGCGCCAGGCAGCTGCACGCGCAAAAGCGGTGCAGTGGGCGAACGGGTGCGCGCGCACAGCTAGGATCGCTTTCTCACCCCTCCGGGTTGTCGCGCGCATCACTTCTCAAGTTCAGCAAACAACCAATCCTGGAAGCTGCGCAGCTTCGGCAATTCGGCACGCGATTTCAGCAGGTTCAGCGTATAGCCGCGCACAGGCAGTCCTTCGAAACCGAATGGCGCCACCAGCCGGCCCGTTTCCAGTTCGCGTTGTGCCAGAAGCAGACTCTCGAGGCAGACCCCCAGACCGTCGACCGCCGCGCTGATCGCCATGAACGAACGATCGAAACGCGGACCGCGTGCAATGTCGAGCCGCGTCTTGCGATAGAGGCGCATCCAGTCCCGCCAGCCCACCAGACAGCCCTCGCTATGAATCAGCGCATGGTGCTGCAAATCCGCGACGCCCAGCAGCTGATGCTCGCCCGCCATGAGCGCGGGCGAGCATAGCGGCACGATCGTTTCGGGCGGCAGTTCGAGCACCATCGTGCCGGCCGGTTGCAGCTTTCTCGGACCGTAGCGGATATCGATGTCGACCGCTTCCGAGATCAGATCCGCCGCCTCTGACGACGCGTTCAGCCGCACGTCGATATCCGGATGCGCCGCGCTGAAACGCGCGATGCGCGGCATCAGCCATTGCGTCGCGAAGCTCGGCGTGCAGTGAATCGTGAGGATGTCGCTCTTGGCGGCGCGCCCGATCTCGCGAGTGGCTGCGTCGATTCGCGAGAACGCCGCGGTGATTTCCTCAGCGTATTGCCTGCCGAAGTCCGTCAGGATCACCGTGCGATGCAGGCGATGGAACAGACGAATACTCAATTGCTCTTCCAGCAGCTTGATTTGATGGCTCACGGCGGAGGGCGTGACGAACAGTTCGTCTGCTGCGAGCGCAAACGAGGAGAGCCGCGCGGCGGCTTCAAAGGCCTGTATCGACTTGAGGCTGACGCGATTGTGCATGGCAGCACCAAGGTGAATTGTATTCATCCATTGGGCCATCTTAATTCGTTTGAGCGCGTGTGAGTGCGAGATTACGCTTGAGTCACTGGGAAAGGCACCACACCGGACCCCGCAAAAGAACCTCAGGAGACAAACAGTGAACACCAGCGAAACCGCACCGTACGCCGCACTCGCGGAGCACGCCTATCAGATTCGCCGCAACGCGCTGCGCATGGGCGAAGTGCAGGGGCAGGGTTATATCGGCCAGGCGCTCGACATCGCCGACGTGCTGGCCGTCGCCTACTTCCGCGCCATGCGTTATCGCGCCGATGACCCCGAATGGGAAGGCCGCGACCGCTTTCTGCTTTCGAACGGCCACTACGCCATTGCGCTCTACGCCGCGTTGATCGAGGCCCGCATCATCGCCGACGAAGAACTGGAAACCTACGGCAGCGACGACAGCCGTCTGCCGATGTCCGGCATGGCGAGCTACACGCCCGGCATGGAGATGTCCGGCGGCTCGCTCGGGCAGGGGCTGACGATCGCGGTAGGCCGTTGCCTGGGGCTCAAGCGCAAGGGCTCGGACGCCCGTGTCTACACCCTGTTCTCCGATGGCGAACTCGATGAAGGCGCGATCTGGGAAGGCCTGATGTCCGCGGCCCACTGGAAGCTCGACAATCTGATCGCGATGGTCGACGTCAACAACCAGCAGGCCGATGGCCCGTCGTCGAGCGTGATGGCGTTCGAGCCGCTGGTCGACAAGCTGCTGTCGTTCGGCTGGTTCGTGCAGCGCGTGGACGGCAACGACCTCGCGGCCGTCGTCGCCGCGTTCGACGCGGCGCACGCGCACCCTGAAGCGCAACCACGGATCATCGTCTGCGATACGCGGATGGGTTGCGGCGTGCCATTCCTCGAAGCTCGCGAGAAAAATCACTTTATCCGCGTCGATGCGCACGAGTGGCAACTCGCGCTGCAGGCACTGGAAGCCGGGAGAACCGTATGAGCGCCGCCGCACCGAAACCGCGTCTGAAGACTTCGGCGATGATCGCCTCGATTGCCGGCGAGGGGCAGCTCACGCGCTCCGCACCGTTCGGCCACGCATTGGTCGAACTGGCGCGCAACCGTCCGGAAGTGGTCGGCATGACCGCGGACCTCGGCAAATACACCGACCTGCATCTGTTCGCGAAGGAATATCCCGAGCGCTACTACCAGATGGGCATGGCCGAGCAACTGTTGATGGGCGCCGCCGCCGGCATGGCGCACGAAGGCGCGCAGCCGTTCGTCACCACCTACGCCGTGTTCGCCGCGCGCCGCGCTTATGACTTCATCCATCAGGCGATTGCCGAGGACAACCTCGACGTCAAGATCGTCTGCGCGTTGCCGGGTCTCACCACCGGTTACGGCCCGAGCCACCAGGCGGCCGAAGACCTCGCGCTGTTTCGGGCGATGCCGAACCTCACGGTGATCGACCCGTGCGATGCGATCGAAATCGAGCAGATGGTGCCGGCCATCGCCGACCATCGTGGGCCGGTGTATGCGCGGCTGTTGCGCGGCAACGTGCCGGTCGTGCTCGACGAATACGACTACCAGTTCGAACTCGGCAAAGCGAAGCTGCTGCGCGACGGCGCCGAGGTACTGATCGTCTCGTCCGGGATCATGACGATGCGCGCGCTTGAAACGGCCAAGGCGCTGGCCGCCGATCGCGTCGACGTGGGCGTGCTGCACGTGCCGACCATCAAGCCGCTCGACACCGTCACGCTGTTGCGCGAAGCGCGCCGTTCCGGCCGCCTTGTCGTGGTGGCGGAGAACCACACCGTGATCGGCGGACTGGGCGAAGCCGTGGCCGCCGTGCTGCTGACCCATGGCGTCACGCCGCCGTTCCGTCAGATCGGCCTGCCCGACGCGTTTCTCGACGCTGGCGCCCTGCCGACCTTGCACGACCGCTACGGCATTTCCACCGAAGCGATGTGCGCCACGATCAAAGGCTGGCTGAGGTGAAGGTGCAGCAGCGTTCATAGGCGCACATAAGGGCCGCATGAAGCATCGCAAACGCACGTAGTCACCGATAGCAAACACCGTAGCAAACCATAAGCTTCAATCCAGGAGATCCGCATCATGTCAGAGTCACGTCTACTCGACGGCAAGGTCGCCGTCATTTCCGGCGGCGCATCGCCGCGCGGCATCGGCATGGCGACCGCCCGCATGTTCGCCGCGCACGGCGCCCGCATCGCCATTTTCGATCTCGACGAAAACGCCGCCGTGGAAGCCGCGGCATCGATTGGACCCGAACATCGCGGCTACGTGTGCAACGTGACGGACCGTGGCGGGTGCCAGGCCGCGGTAGAACGCACCGTCGCCGATTTCGGTTCGATCGACATTCTGATCAACAACGCCGGTATTACCCAGGCTGCGAAGCTGCTCGAGATCGATCCGGAAAGCTGGGACCGTATCCTCGACGTCAACCTGCGCGGCGTGCTGTATCTGTCGCAAGCGGTCGTGCCGCAAATGAAGAAGCAGAAGAGCGGCTCGATCGGTTGCATGTCGTCGGTCTCAGCGCAGCGCGGCGGCGGCATTCTGGGTGGCCCGCATTACTCGGCGGCCAAAGCCGGCGTGCTGGGGCTTGCCAAAGCGATGGCGCGCGAACTCGGCAACGACGGCATTCGCGTGAACTGCGTGACACCAGGCCTGATCCAGACCGACATCAATGCCGGCAAGATCACCGACGACAAGCGCGGCGAAATTCTCGCGGGCATTCCGCTCAACCGGCTCGGCGTACCGGACGATGTGGCCGGCGCCTTCCTGTTCCTCGCGTCGAATTTGTCGTCGTATATCACCGGCGCGGTGATCGACGTGAACGGCGGCATGCTGATTCACGGTTGAAGCATGGCTGACCGAGGCCGATTGAGGCTGCCTGAAGCAAAGCCGGTCCGGGAGGACGGGCCGTCTGGCGGGAGGCCGGCGGCGGCGAGTGAGACCTTGTAGTAGAGAACAGACGACCGCGGCGAGCGATACGTGCAGCCGCTGCGGTTCAGCTTCGCAAACTATAACGACACGCCATCAGAGTTGGAGGAAGACACCATGACTACCCGTTCTAACGCCCCGCAGGGCATCAGCCGCCGCACCTTTCTGAAGGCCGGTGCGGCCATGTCCGCCGCCGCGCCGCTATGGAGCATCTCGCGCAGCGCGATGGCGGCTCCCGAGTTTTCGTACAAACTCGCGACCGGCCAGGACCCCACGCATCCGGTCAACATTCGCGCCCAGGAGGCGATCAACCAGATTCGCGAAGCGACCAAAGGCCGCCTCGATATCAAACTGTTTCCGCAGAATCAGCTCGGCTCCGACACCGATCTGCTCTCGCAGGTGCGCAATGGCGGCGTCGAGTTCTTCAACCAGGCGTCGTCGATTCTGGCGACGCTCACGCCCGCCGCGGGCATCGTCAACACCGGTTTCGCGTTCAAGGACTACGACGCGGTCTGGAAAGCGATGGACGGCGATCTCGGCAACTACGTCCGTGCGCAGATCACGAAGTCGGGCATCGTCTCGGTGAGCAAGGTGTGGGACAACGGCTTCCGGCAGATCAGTTCGTCGACCAAAGCATTGCGCGCGCCGGCCGACCTGAAGGGCTTCAAGATTCGCGTGCCGCAAGCGCCGATGCTGACCTCGCTGTTCAAGGCGCTCGATGCCGGCCCCGCGCCGATCAACTTCAACGAGCTGTATTCGGCGCTGCAAACCGGCGTGGTGGAGGGCCAGGAAAATCCGCTGCCGATCATCGCGACTGCCAAACTCTACGAAGTGCAGAAGTACATCAGCCTCACCTCGCATGTATGGGACGGTTACTGGATTCTCGGCAACCGTGCGGCATGGGAACGCCTGCCGGCCGACATCCGCGCGATCGTCACGCGCGAATTCGAAAAGGCCGCGATGCTGCAACGCGCGGACATCGCGAAGCTGAGTCTGTCCTTGCGCGACGACCTGAAGACCAAGGGCATTACCTTCGTCGATGTCGACCGCACGGCTTTCCGCGGCGCGCTCGCCAAGACGAGCTTCTATCACGACTGGAAAGCCAAATACGGCGACGAGGCGTGGGGCCTGCTGGAGAAATCCGTCGGAAAACTGGGGTAATGCGATGATCTCGATCTCCTATTCGCACGAGCGGCAGCATCGGTTCGCCTGTGCGCTCGACTCCGCCCTCGGTCATCTGGTGGAGATTCCCGCTGCGTTGCTGGTGCTCGCGGAAATCGTCGTGCTGCTGGCCGGCGTGACGAGCCGCTATATCTTGCATTCGCCGCTGGTGTGGTCCGATGAACTCGCGTCCATGCTGTTCCTGTGGCTCGCCATGCTCGGCGCGGTGATCGCGTTGCGGCGCGGCGAGCATATGCGGATGACGGCGCTGGTCGGCATGGCGCGGCCCGGTGTGCGCGCTTTTCTCGACGTGGTCGCGATTGCCGCGCCGATTGCGTTCCTCGTGATGGTGATCGGCCCGGCGATCAGCTTCGCGCAGGACGAATCGTTCATCACCACGCCGGCGCTGGAATTGTCGAACTCGTGGCGCGCCGCGGCGTTGCCGGTCGGCTCCGCGTTGATGCTGCTGGTCGCCGTGGTGCGGCTGGCCCGCATGGGTAACTGGCGGCTGACGCTCGCCGGCGTCGCGACGGTTGGCGCGCTGGTCGGCATCTTCATTGCGCTTGGGCCGCTGTTTCGCGATCTCGGCAACTTCAACCTGCTGATCTTCTTCGTCGGGCTGGTGGCGCTCGGTGTGCTGAGCGGTGTGCCGATTGCCTTCTCGTTCGGACTCGCCACTTTCGGCTACCTCGCCTTGACGACCAATACGCCGATGCCGGTGGTGGTCGGCCGGATGGATGAGGGCATGTCGCATCTGATCCTGCTCTCGGTGCCGCTCTTCGTGTTTCTCGGCCAGTTGATCGAGATGACCGGTATGGCCGCGGCGATGATCGCGTTCCTCGCAAGCATGTTGGGTCACGTGCGCGGTGGGCTTTCCTATGTGCTGGTCGGTGCGATGTACCTGGTGTCGGGCATCTCAGGCTCGAAAGCCGCGGATATGGCGGCGGTTGCGCCGGTGCTGTTTCCGGAGATGAAAGCACGCGGTGCGAAGCCCGGCGATCTGGTCGCGCTGCTCGCCGCCACCGGCGCGCAGACCGAGACGATTCCACCGAGCCTCGTGCTGATCACGCTCGGTTCGGTGACCGGCGTGTCGATCTCGGCGCTCTTCACTGGCGGCATGTTGCCCGGCATCGTGCTTGCCATCACGTTGTGCGCGGTGGTGCAGTGGCGCTATCGGCGTGAAGATCTGTCGGCCGTCAAACGCGCGAGTCGTGCCGAGATTCTGCGCAAGCTGGTGATCGCGATTCCGGCGCTCGCGTTGCCGTTCGTGATTCGCGCGGCCGTGGTCGAAGGGATTGCGACGGCGACGGAAGTCTCCACCATCGGCATCGCTTACGCGGTGCTAGCAGGTCTCCTGATCTATCGCCGGTTCGAGTGGAAGCGGCTCAAGCCGATGCTGATCGATACCGCGACGCTGTCGGGCGCGATTCTGCTGATCATCGGCGCGGCGACGAGCATGGCATGGGCGTTGACGCAATCCGGCTTCTCCGGACAGCTTGCAGAGACGCTCGGTGCTTTGCCCGGCGGCGCGGCGATGTTCATGGCCGCCTCCATCTGCATGTTCGTGATTCTCGGCAGCGTGCTTGAAGGCATTCCGGCGATCGTGCTGTTCGGCCCGCTGATGTTCCCGATCGCACGGGCCATGCACATTCACGACGTGCATTACGCGATGGTGGTGATCCTCTCGATGGGCGTCGGCCTGTTCGCACCGCCATTCGGCGTGGGCTACTACTCGGCTTGCGCGGTGAGCCGCATTCATCCTGACGAAGGGATGAAACCGATTCTCGGCTACATCGCCGCCTTGATGGTCGGGCTGATCGTCGTGGCCGCGGTGCCGTGGATTTCCATCGGCTTCCTGCATTGATGCGCTGACGGATGAGGCTGCGCCGCGCAGCCTCGTTACACCGTTCGTTCACCCCATTCGATTCGTTTTGATTGCCGCCGCCTCGCATGCCGGGGCGGCGTAGAGGAGTCTTTTTGCCATGTCCAGCACCCAAGCTCAACCGGCTGCATCGAATGGTTCGTCTGATTCGCTTGCATCGATTACGTCAGCGCCATTCATTACGGCGGCGCAAGCGGTAGAAGCAACGCATCCACCGCTGTTGCCGCTCGCCGACGCGATCCGCTTCCTCTCCATCGATGCGATCTTGCAGGCCGGCGAGGGCCATCAAGGCGTGCCGCTCGGCATGGCTGAAATCGCCACCGCGTTGTTCACGCGCCACCTGAAATTCAATCCCGCCGATCCAACCTGGCCGGATCGCGACCGCTTCGTGCTATCGAACGGCCACGGTTCGCTGCTGCTGTATTCGCTGCTGTACCTGACCGGTTATACAGCGATCGGCCTCGATCAGCTGAAGACCTTTCGCGAACTCGGCTCGCATTGCGCGGGGCATCCCGAGTACGAACCGGCGCATGGTATCGAAGCAACCACCGGTCCGCTCGGGCAGGGTATTGCCAACGCGTTCGGCATGGCCATCGCCGAAGCGTATCTCGCGGCAAAATTCGGCAGCGAACTCGTCGATCACTACACGTATGCGTTTGTCGGCGACGGCTGTTTGCAGGAAGGCATCGGTCAGGAAATGATTTCGTTGGCGGGGCACTTGCGGCTGGGCAAACTGATTCTCTGCTGGGACGACAATCAGATCACCGACGACGGCAGCACCGCGCTATCGATTAGCGAAGACGTCGGCGCGCGGTTTCGTGTGGCCGGCTGGCATGTGATCGAAGTCGATGGTCACGATCTCGAAGCGGTGAGTGCGGCGTTGACTATCGCGCGGAAAGACCCACGGCCGTCGCTGCTGGCATGCAAGACGATCATCGGCCGTGGCATTGCGCGTTTGCAAGGCCAGCGTGGCGGCCATAGCGGCAAGCTGTTCCAGGCGGACGCCGACGCGGCACGCGAACAGCTCGGCTGGCCCCATGCGCCGTTCGACGTGCCCGCGGAAGTGCACAACGCGTGGCTCGACGCAGGCCGGCGCAGCAGCGACGAATACGTCGCGTGGCACGCCCGTTTGGCTGCGTTGCCGGACACGCAGTGCGCCGAGTTCGAACGGGTCGTCGCAGGCGGCTTGCCGCCAGGCTGGCGCGACGTGCTCGACGCTTATCGCAAGCGCGCCGTCGAACGCGGCGAGCCGCAGGCGGGTATCACCGTGTCGGGCGAGATCAGCGATCTGTTCGCGCCGCTGCTGCCTGAGCGCATGATCGCTTGCGCCGATCTCGAAGCACCCACTGGTCACAAACGCCAGTTGCACGCCTTCACCGCCGACGACCATAGCGGCGCCTACATCCACTGCGGCGTGCGTGAGCATCTGATGGGCGCGATGGCCAACGGCATGGCCGCGCACGGCGGCGTCGTCGCGACCAGCGTCACCTATCTGGCGTTCTCCGACTACCAGCGTCCGGCGATGCGCATGGCCGCATTGATGGGCTTGCCGGTGCACTACGTGTTCAGCCACGACTCGATCGGCGTCGGCAAGAATGGGCCCACGCATCAGCCTGTCGAGATCCTCGCCTCGTTACGTGCGATGCCGAACATGCGCGTGCTGCGACCCGCCGATGCGGTGGAAGCCGCCGAGTGCTGGGCTCTCGCGCTCGAACATCGACGCGGCCCGAGCACGTTGGTGTTCGCACGCCAGGCGTTGCCGCTGGTGCGCCGCGAACATAGCGCCGAACCGTTGTCGCAGCGCGGCGCTTACGTGCTGGCTGAGGCGGAAGGCGGCCCGCGCGCAGTGACCTTGCTCGCGACCGGCTCGGAAGTCGCGCTGGCGCTGCAGGCACGCAGCCAGCTGCAGGACGAGGGCATCGCGACCGCGGTAGTATCGATGCCCTGCTGGGAGATTTTCGACGAACAGGACGCCGACTATCGCGCCACGGTGCTGGGTGTCGATACCGTGCGCGTCGGTGTCGAGGCGGCGCTGCGTTTCGGCTGGGATCGCTATCTGGGCGAGCGGGGCGGTTTTGTCGGGATGACAGGCTTCGGCGCTTCCGCTTCCGCGGAGACGTTGTACGAGCACTTCGGTATCACGGCGCGGCACGTCGTGGCCGAAGCGAAGCGGCATCTGTAGATCGTCGGGGATTCATCGAGCACTCATCGAGGGGATAAGCATGCAGAAAATCGTTTTTCTCGACCGCGCCACACTTGCGCCGCAGATCCTATTGCGCGAGCCGCGTTTCGATCATCAACTGATCGAGCACGATCGCACCACGCCTGAGCAGGTGTTGAAGCGGCTGGCCGGCGCGTCGATCGCGATTACCAACAAGGTGGCGTTGACCAAAGAAGTGCTGGAGCAATTGCCCGATCTGAAACTCGTCGCGGTGGCGGCCACCGGTACCGATTGTGTCGACAAGGCAGCATGCCAGCAGCTCGGCATCGCCGTGAGCAATATTCGCGGCTACGCGATCAACACCGTGCCCGAACACACCTTCGCGCTGATCCTCGCGCTGCGGCGTAATCTGATTGCGTATCGCGACGACGTGCTCGCTGGCGAGTGGCAGAAGTCCGGGCAATTCTGTTTCTTTACTCATGCGATTCACGATCTGGCCGGCGCGCGGCTTGGCATCATCGGCGAAGGCGTTCTCGGGCAACGTGTCGCTGAAATCGGCAAAGCGTTCGGCATGCAACCGATGTTCGCCGCGCACAAGGGACGTGACGGACTTGGCCCGCTTTACACGCCATGGGACGAAGTGCTCGCGACCAGCGACATCATCACCGTGCACAGTCCGCTCACGCCGCACACACGCAACATGCTGGCCATGCCCGAATTCCGCGCGATGAAGAAGAAGCCGTTGATCATCAACACGGCGCGCGGCGGTCTGGTCGACGAAGCCGCACTCGTGCAGGCGCTCGACGAAGGGTTGATCAGCGGCGCGGGTTTCGATGTGACGGCAGGCGGCGAACCACCGCCGCCGGAGAGCCCGCTATTGCGCGCTGCCGGCCGCCCGAATGTGATTTTGACGCCGCATGTTGCATGGGCGTCGGACGAGGCGCAACAAAGTCTTGCAGATCAGTTAGTGGACAACATTGAAAATTTCGTCGACGGTACGCCAACTCATCTCGTGCAAGGGGCGTATTGATTGATGGCGGCGCGGCGCCATGCCGCGCGCGCCGATCGCCGGCTCACCGAATCGTCGGATCGTCGGATGAACCGCAGCCGCGAGGATCGCGCAGATCGCCTAGAGAACTAGCTCGTTGCCGACAAAAAGCTGACCACTCCGGACGAGAAAAACCGCCTTTCCCCAAGCGACTGTTTCATCACATCTAGCGGTGGTCTCCCGTGGCTGCGGACGGGGAGAACGCACGCGCTTGTCGGGCTCTATTGCTCGGACCACGCGACCTTACAGCACAGATTTCCGTTTCGCATTAGCATACGAAGGTGTCCCGTGCCGTTCGGTGGAATGATTCACCGGACCATTGCCGCGGGACCATCAACGTGTACGGGTCGCCCTGTTCATACCCCACATCAATCCATCGCAGGCTGACACTGCGATCCTGCCGTTCCACCTGTGCTTCGAGCGGACGGCCATCATCAATCCAATCGCATTGATTGAACGAATCGTTGGTTAATATGAGGAATATACGCACATCATTGATAGTCGGCGTGCTGGTGGTCGAGTTGGTGTTCGGCGTTTTTTTACTGTCACACAAAAGCCATCGCGCGACGACCGATCCCGACGTCACGACGAGCAGTTCTGTGGAATTGGCCGCGGCATCCCCGCAATCGGGCGACATCCATGTGACCGCGGGCAGCGTGGTCGGCGCAGCGCCTCCGTCCGGTGATACAGCCGCCGCCGCGACCGGCGCTCAACAGTCTACGAGCGGGACCGTGGTGACGGCATCCGACTCGCCAGCGAAAGTTGCCGTTCAAGTACCGCGACTGAACACGCGTGCCCGTGAACCCGTCGCGGTTCATGCTTACGTCGAGCCGAAAACAGCCCCTCTGCCGCAAACCGAAAGCGGACGTGACAGTCTGCATCGTCATGGTTCGAATCCGGTTGGGGCCGCGATCACGGATGCGTTGGTCAAGGAGTCCGCGAAACTCGATCCGGCACTGCCGCCGCCGACCCAGGCCGTGCAACCGGCTCAACCAATGCAGGCGGCCCAGGCGGTCCCGCCGAGCCTTGACGACTCATACCATCGCGGCTCGAATCCCGTTGCCGCCGCCATGACTGAACAACTCGTCAGACAGTCCGCGAAACTCGATCCGGGACTGCCGCCGCCGAATCAAGCCAGCATGAAGTAGTTGTACGACGCGAGGCGTGGGCGACTACCGGTAGAACACGTAGTCCGCGAGGTAAGGCGAACTGCCGGCTTGATGTTCGGTCGAGCACGGTGCAGTCGGCGCTAACCCGCCGACGGTATGGAGGCGCTGCACGTACCGCACCGCTGAAAGTGTGCCGCTGCCGGACGTGCTGTGCGTTTCGAGCAGCAGCTGCGGGATGCTCGCCCGTGTTTCGCTGGGCTGCTGTGCGAGCACGCGGCCGACGATCCGGCTTCCATCTTCCGCCTCCCATGACGGTCCAGCGCCATGCCGGACCGCAGCATGGCCGCTCGCGTCGTAGAGGGTCGCTTGCGGACTCTTGAACACCCATCCCAGACGATGCTGCGCGTCGAATTCACACGAATAGTTCTGCACGCCGGACGCAGCGAGTGTCATTACGCGCTCGGCTTGAGGCGGGTCGAGGGATACATTGGGGGGACTCGCAGGCGGCGTTGCACACGCGGCTAGCATTGATGCGGCGATGATTGCGAAGCTTGCTTGCGAAATATTCCTGAGCATGGAGATCACCTTGAGTGAAGCACCGCGCATGGCGGTTGCAGGGGAAAACCACTATAACGCAATGACTGTCCTCGGTATTGAATGCAACGAAACCGAGAGGAAGCAAAGCCAATGAGCGATCAACAGTCATACGCCTGTGTGTGCTGCAGTGACTCCCAAAGCGCTGCCTTCAGCCGTCGCCGCTTCCTGACTCTGGCGGCCGAAAGTGCCGCGGCGCTTGCCTTGTTCCCCGGCCTCGCGTACGCGGAGTCGGTCCCGGGCATTGCTTACGAATCGGTTCCCGATTTTTTACATCTCCCACGCGACGTCTATTTCGGCGAGTGTTCGGGCGTGAGTTTCAACTCGAAGGGACATGTCTTTGTGCTCTCGCGCGGCAACTCGATTGGCCCTGCCTACGGCGCGGCCGCGGCCCAACTCCTCGAGTTCGCGCCAGACGGTCGTTTCGTCCGCGAAATTGGCCACAATCTGTATGCCTGGTCGTTCGCACACACGGTCAAGGTGGACCGGTACGACAATATCTGGGTGACCGATAAAGGCTCCGACATGGTGATCAAGTTCACCCCGGAGGGACGCGTCGCCATGGTCTTTGGCCGTAAGCAGGAGGCGTCGGACGAGGAAACGGCGCCGCTCAAGCATCCGAATCCGCCTTTGCCATCGGAGCCTGGACGCTTCAGGCAGGTCACCGACGTTGCGTGGGACAGCGCCGGCAACACCTATATCAGCGACGGATACATCAATTCTCGCGTGGCGAAAGTCGACAAGGACGGCAACTGGCTCAAATCGTGGGGCGATCGTGGCACAGGTCCGGGGCAGTTCCATACGCCGCACAGCATCGCCGTCGATGCGAAAGGCCTCGTCTACGTTGCCGATCGCAGCAACCGGCGCATTCAGGTATTCGACGGCGAGGGCAATTTCCAGCGGCAGTTCACCATCGACGTACCGGTGCCGCCCGGCGCTCAACCCGCAATCGGCAATGTGCCGGACGAAGCCACGATAGCTGCGGGTACCTTCGCGCCAGGCTCGCCCTGGGCGATCTGCATTTCGCCGGGCCCGAATCAGGTGCTTTACAGTTCCGACGCATTTCCGGGCCGCATCTACAAACTGACGCTCGAAGGAAAACTGCTCGGCGTGCTGGGTCAATCCGGCAAGCAACTGAAGCAGTTTGGCTGGATTCATCAAATGGCCTGTCCGTCCGAGAATGTGCTGTATGTCGCTGAGCTTTTGAACTGGCGAGTGCAGAAGCTCATGCTGCGTCCTTCGTAGCCTCGGTAGCGCCGCACCCCGCGTCCGTCAGTGCAGACGGACGCCGATAACGTAAATGCTATCGCCCCATCCGGTTTCCTCATTGGAGTCCGTGTGCTCCCGTCCGTACACTTGGCGCTCGGTGCGTGCAAGGCAGCGTGCGTATTGCACTACGCTAAAAAGACGCCACCGCCAACGATGAATGGCCGCATAAGGCCATCTGGACGGAGACACGATTTGGACAAGAACACGCTTCCCGTATCGGCCGCCGCGGCGCGCCCCGTTCGTTTCAACTATCGCTGGCACGTCCTGATCTGGCTGTTGGTCGGCGGGATCATCAACTATATGGATCGCGCCAGTCTGTCGATCGCCGCGCCCGGCATGATTCACGATCTTGGCCTGACACGCACGCAGATTGGTCTGCTCGGCAGCGTGTTCGCATGGACCTATGCGGTGATGCAATTACCGGCGGGCTGGGTGATTGACCGTTTCGGCGCGAAGCGGGCGTACGCGCTCGGCATGATCTGGTGGAGTGTCGCGACCTGGTTGACAGGCGTAGTGGGTTCGATCTCTGGCTTGCTGGTGATGCGTGCGTTGCTCGCCGTGGGCGAGGCACCCTGCTGGCCGACCTCGGCAAAAATCACCGCAGCGTGGTTCCCGGCCAAGGAGCGCGGCTTTGCGACTGGCGTGTGGGATTCGTCGTCGAAGTGGGGACCGGCACTCGCGCCCGCCATGCTAGTTGCCTTGATGATCGCGTTCGGCTGGCGCTCGCTATTTCATGTAACCGGCGCGTTCGGGATCGCGTTCGCGCTGCTATTCCTGCTGCTGTATCGCAATCCGGTCGACAGCAAACGTCTTTCGAAAGACGAGCTCGCTTATATCGAAGCGGGCGGCGGCGGTCACGAACGGTCGCTGGCGAACTCCTCACTCAAATGGCGTTCGCTGTTCGGACGCCGCAGCGTGTGGGGCATGATTCTCGGCTACTTCTGCACGATCTGGCTGTGGAACATTTTCCTGGTGTTCTTGCCGCTTTATTTGCTCGACCGTTTTCACATCTCATTCGCGCAGCTCGGCGTGGTCGCGGGCATTCCGTGGGCCGGCGGCGCAGTGGGTGAAATCGCGGTGGGCTATCTGGCGAAGAAGATCGTCGACCGCCACCTCGCCTCGGCGATCGATGCGAAGCGGCTATTGATCGCGTGCTGCTCGGCAGGCGCGGCGATATGCGCGGTCGCGTTGCCGTTCACCCAATCGCTCAACGTCACGCTCGTGCTGTTCACCGTCGGCCTCGCCTTCATTGCCGCCGTGGTCGGCTCGGCATGGGCGCTTGCCGCGGATATCGCACCGTCGTCGATGATCGCATCGGTCAGCGCGATCCAGAATTTCGGTGGTTATTTCGGTGGCGCGTTCTCGCCCGTCGTCGCCGGTTTTATCGTCGACCGTACTGGTTCCTATGCGCTTGCATTCATCTCCGGCGGCATCATTGCCGGATGCGCGGCACTGTTCTACTGGTTCATGGCACGCCAACCGATCCTCGAGGATGGGACGGTGCCGGCGGGTTGATACTGGCTCGCCGCTATTTTTGTTCCCCCGCTACGCGATAAATCCGGTTTCGCACTACCGCAATCGCCTGTTTGAGTGCGTAAACATCCTGGAAGTAACGTTGCGGCATCCGGATCTGGTTCGCGTGTGCATCGATGTGCTCGATCTCGTCCTTCCACCGCGCGATCTGGTCCGCGTCTGGATGGCTGTTTTTCCATATCTCATCTTCGAGCGCCTTGATCTCGCGATACCAGACAACCAGGCGCCTTTTTATGCGAGCCTCGGCCATGCGCGGCAACGCCTGGAGCAGGCCCAGCAGTAAAGCCATGAACGGCAGCAGGATCAGCAGACGTCGTTCGACAAAACTGGCCAGCCAGAATGGCAGGTAGCGTTGCAGGAAGGGGCGGCCGGTTTTGAAATAACGCAAACGCTGACCGTTCTAAAACCGCTCCACCCTGAACGGCCGCGTGTCCACGAGCGTCTCTTCGTGGGTCATCATCTCGGCGATCAGCCGGCCCGTGACTGGGCCGAGCGTCAACCCATGGTGCGCATGGCCAAACGCAAACCACAAGTCCTTGTGACGTGTCGCGGGGCCGATAATCGGCATCATGTCGGCTGTGCAGGGGCGCCGTCCCATCCATGGTTCATCGTCTAGACGCTGGCCCAACGGAAACAGCGTGCGCGCAATCGGCTCGACGGCGGCGAGTTGCGCGGGCGTTTTGGGCGCGTCGCAGTGCGCGATTTCCGCCCCCGTGGTCAAGCGGATGCCTTTGGCCATCGGCGCCAGCAGATAGCCGTTCTCGACGTCCAGCACCGGATGATTCAGGCGCGCCGATGCCTCCGACGCATAGTGCATGTGATACCCGCGTTTGACAGCAAGGGGCAAGCGGTAGCCGAGCCGTGAACTCACGCGATCGGACCACGGCCCCAGCGCCACCACCGCCGATGAAGAGACGATCGTGCCGGCCTCCGTATCGACCGCCCAACCCTCGCGAAACGAGTCAGCGTCGCCGATAAAAAATCGTCCGCCCAGTGCCTCGAAATATTTTGCGTAAGCGGTGACGAGCGCGTTAGGGTCGTTCACGGAATCGGATCCGGTATAACGCAACCCGCCTGACAAGCTCCTGTCGAGATCCGGTTCCTTCTGTTGCAGGCTGCTTGCGTCGAGCGCTTCGAACTCGACACCATATTCCCGATGCCATCGTTCAGCGTTCCGGGTTTCGGCGTCCCGTACCTGCTCGGTGCGAAACACCTTGATCCAGCCCGTCGGGCGCAATAACGCGCTCGCGCCGGCAGCCGCGGCCAGCGCGCGGTGCTCGTCCACGCAATGCTCGATCAGCGTCGCGTACGACTTCGCGATCGCGGCGTGTTTCGCCGGATGAGAATTGCGCCAGTACTGCCACAGGAACGGCGCGGTCTTGAGGATGGCGTCGGCATGGTAGCGAACGTCCAGCGACTGGTTGCGCGCGTACCGGAGCAAAGTGCCGAGGTCGCGTGGAAACGCATAGGGGTACACGCTTTCACGCTGGATCAGGCCGGCGTTACCGAACGACGTTTCGTTGCCGGGCAGTTTGCGGTCGACCAGCGCAACCTGGCGGCCGCGTTTCTGAAGATGCACGGCAACACACACGCCGACAATGCCCGCGCCGAGCACGACGGCGTCGAATTTCAGGGTGGTCATGAACTCACTCTTTTAGATTCTTGAAATGCCGGCGCCTCTGTGCTCGGACTCGTGAGTGCATGGACAACCCGGCCTGGGCGGGTTGCGAGTGGATCGAGGCTGACGTTGGCGCGGCGATTGGGTTGACTATTCGCTCGCGGATTCGACGCTCGCCTTCGCGTCTCGCTCGGGCCGGCGGACGGCTCTCACTTTGCCACTGGTTCCGCCGCCGCAGAAGAACTGATCGCCGCCATCGGACTCGAGCCCCGACACGTAGACGCCGGGCGGCATCTCGACACTCTCCAGAACTTCTCCCGTACGGGAGTCGATATGCCGCAGCTCGCTTTCGTCACCTTCCCAGGTGGCATGCCAGAGCTCGCCGTCGTTCCAGGTAACGCCGGTGACGAAGCGATTCGACTGGATCGTGCGAAGTATCGCGCCGGTTTCGGGATCGAGCTGAAGAATCTGCCGGTCCTGATACCGCCCGACCCAGAGCGTTCCTTCAGCCCACGTGAGCCCCGAGTTACCGCCGCCGCCACCGGGTGCGGGAATCGTCGCGAGTACGCGGCCGCTATCGGGATCGATCTTCTGGATGAGATCGCCGGCGATCTGAAATAAATGCTGGCCGTCAAAGGCCGTTCCCGCCTGCGCGGCGACATCGATCGAGCGCAGCGTTTCGCCGCTCGCCGGATCGAAGGCGTTCAGCTTGTCGCCGCTGGCAATCCAGACATGCTGACCGTCATAAGTGACGCCGTGCACGCTGTCGATGCCCGGAAAGGGTCCATATTCACGCACGATTCTGGCGGCTGATCGGTTCATGTTTCCATCCTGATCACTCAGTAAGGGGAGCGGGGAGTAACAATGTTGTCGTGAATCCGGGCATGGGCGGCGTCATCCAGCGCCGCGCCCGCCCGCGGCCGAACGATTGCACCTTGCCGCCTGCCGCCAGCGCGTCGAGGGCCCGCTGCATGGTGCGCTGGCTGGCGTCCAGTGCAATTGCGAGCGCCGAGCTCGACCACGATTCGCCGTCGGCGAGGAAGGCGAGCACCATCGCGTGCGGTTCTTCAACCGGCCGCGCGAGCACGACGACCTCGCGCGCGCCGTGCGGTACCAGCGCGAAGCCACGCCTGGTCGCGTTCACACCGGCCAGCGTTCCAAGCAGCGCGCGAAGCCGCCCGATTTCGACGCGCAGCCGCGCGCGATGCGTTTCATCGGGGTGCTTCGTCCGAAATGCCCGCGCGATGAGTGCGTCCCGCGAGACGTCCTCGGGCCACGCTTCGGCCAGCGCGCGGGCGAGCGCGAACAACACGGGGCGCCTCGCGAGCGGGACCACGATGCGCGTTTCACGCACGACATAACGGCACGCGTCGACGATCAGCGCCTTCGACGCCATTAACGCTTCAACCTCTTCGAGCAGCAGGGGCCGCTCGTCGCCCTGCGCGATCAGACGCGCCGCCGGTGTGGTCAGGAGCAGGCGTGCGCTGTCGACCTCCGCCGTCAGCGCTGGAATCCCCGCATGGTGCGCGGCGCGCTCGGCTCTCGCGAGCGCTGAGCGCGCCGTATTCGTCTGGAGGCGGCGCATGGCGATGCCCGCGACGACCAGCTCATGCGCGGCTCTCAAGGCGGGCGGGAAGGGCGTGGGATCGAGTCTGGCGAGCAGGCGCTCAGCGTCGCCGAGGCGCCCGATCAGGAGTAGACGCCGGACTTCGAGATACCGCGCATGCGCGGCGTTCAGCCGGTCGCCGTGCGCTTCGAGCGTGGCCCGCGCGGCATCGAGCGCTTTGGCGGGCCACCCCAGATCGCGTGAGGCGAGCGCGATTTCGGCCTCGGCGACCACACACCTCGCGCGGGCCACAGGCTCTTTGGGACCGAAGGCGCGCGCGGCACTTCGCACGAGCGCTTTCGCCCGCACGAGATCGCCGAGCTGCGCCATCGCGATGCCTCGCAAAGCGAGCGCAGGCGCGTCTTCGCGCAGGGCGACGCGGTTCAGCGCGCCGAGCGGATCGCCGGCCGCGAGCGCGCGCGCCGCCGCTGTCACTAGCGAGTCCATGGTCTATTCAAATCGCGCCACACTTGTCACTCCCACCGTCCGGTGCCCGTGACTAATCTAGCACGACCATCAACCCGATCGTCGTATCGGCCACTGAACGATCGACGAAGGACTCCCAAGGAGGGACGCAGGATGACAACACATACCACCGGGACACGTGAAGCGTGGCTGGCGGCGCGACTCGAGTTGCTCAAGGCGGAAAAGGCGTTGACGCGGCAGAGCGATGCGCTTGTGCAGCAGCGGCAGGCACTCCCCTGGGTGCGGGTCGACAAGGCATACCGGTTCGAAACCGCTGCGGGAAGCGCCTCATTGGCAGAGCTCTTCAAAGGCCGCTCCCAGCTCCTCGTCTACCACTTCATGTTCGGCCCCGATTACAAGGCGGGCTGCCCGTCGTGTTCCTCGATTGCGGATGGGTTCGACGGCCTCGTGGTTCATCTGGCGAATCACGACGTCACGCTCATGGCGGTGTCGCGCGCGCCGCTCGAGAAGCTACAGACGTATCAGCGCCGGATGGGATGGACGTTTCCGTGGGCGTCTTCGGCTGGCAGCGATTTCAACTTCGACTTCAACATCGCGTTCACCGAGGCACAACAGCGTGAAGGGCGCATCGAATACAACTACGAGCGGGGCGGTCACGCGATGGACGAGACGCAAGTCCCGGCACCCGTCGCCCAGTTCGCCGCCACCTGTGGAACCGACGCGGCGACGTATACGCGTGACCGGCCCGGCTTGAGCACGTTCGTCCTCGAGGACGGCGTCGTCTATCACACGTATTCCACCTATGCGCGCGGCGTGGACGGCATCTGGGGCATGTACCAGTGGCTCGACCGCGCGCCGAAGGGGCGCAACGAGACGGGTGTCTGGTGGAAGCGGCACGACGAGTACGAGACGCGCTGAGCCTGATGATGGAACAGATTTGCGCAACCGGGGCACGGCAGATGCCGGGACGCTCGATCGACGCGCGAGTTTCGCAGCAGGCGTTTCTCGGCGTCTCGGCGCTGCTGTTCGTGGTTAGCACCGGGGTGACGATCGTCGCCGCGGCGTCCATGTCGGCGATGGGCGAGATGCCGATGCCCGGCGGCTGGTCGATGTCGATGACGTGGCTGCGGATGTGCGGGCAGACGTGGCCCGGCGCCGCGGCGTCGTTTCTCGGCATGTGGGCGGTGATGATGGTTGCGATGATGCTGCCTTCTCTCGTTCCTATGCTGTGGCGTTATCGCGAGGCTGTCGGCGGAGTCGGCGGGATGCGTCTGGGCTCGCTGACGGTGCTGGTGGGCGCGGGGTACTTCTTCGTGTGGATCGCGTTCGGCATGGCCGTATTCCCGCTGGGTGTTGCGCTGGCGGCGCTCGAGACGGAACTGCCGCCGTTGGCGCGTGCCGTTCCGCTCGCGACGGGTGTGATAGTGCTCACTGCCGGTGCGTTCCAGTTCACCGCGTGGAAGGCGCGCCATCTTGCCTGCTGCCGCGCGGCGCCGGGACGCTGCGCCAGGGTGGTTGCGCCGCTTGCAGCGTCTACATTGCCCGCATTGCCGCCGGTATTGCCCGCGGACGCCGTCATGGCCTGGCGACACGGCTTACGCCTCGGCCTTCATTGCGGCTACTGCTGTGCCGGTCTGACGATCGTCCTGCTCGTTCTTGGCGTGATGGATTGGCGTGTGATGGCCGTCGTGACGGCGGCCATCACCGTCGAACGTTTGGCACCGCGTGGTGAGCGCGTGGCGCGTTGGATTGGTGTGGGCGCCGTCGCGACGGGCTTGGTGCTGATCGCGCGAGCAGTCGGGCTCGGATGACATCGCGCATGCAGTGAGGGTCACGTTCAGTCGAAATCGAACACGTCGAAGATCGAGCGTTTCTTTTTGTGGCCGCGATAATCCGGCCGGCGATCGTCGTACGTGCGGTTGTTTTCATACGCATGATCTCGATCCCGATCGCGGTGGCCGTCCCGGTGACCCTCGCGGTGACTTTCCCGGCTAACGCGTGCCGACGCGGAAGCATCCGGGCTCTCAACGTCCAATGCGATCAGCTTGTCGAGTTCGCCACGATCGAGCCAGATGCCCCGGCAGACCGGGCAGTAGTCGATTTCAACCGAGCGTCGCTCGCTCATCAGCAGATCGGTGGTCTTGCAAACAGGGCATTTCATTTCGTTGCTCCTCAAAGGTACAAAAACACATCGAACGCTCGGCATACCGGGCTGCCCGACTCCGAAAAAACGATCCGGCGTTACTTCGGTCGAGGATCTCGAACGCTCTTTTCAGGTGCGGACGTCATAGCGGCGTTCACTGCTCCGCGTTAGCCGTCCGCTTCGATTTCGCCCGGCGCGCGAGCATGTTCAATGCCTCGACGAACGCGGAGAACGCCATCGCCGCGTAAATGTAAGCCTTCGGCACGTGCGAGCCAAAACCCTCCGCGATCAGCGTCATACCGATCACGAGCAGGAAGCCGAGTGCCAGCATGACAACGGTCGGATTACGATCGATGAAGCGCGACAGCGGGCTCGCAGCGAATAGCATCACCATGACCGCTGCAATGACCGCGATGAACATGATCGGCAGGTGCTCCGTCATCCCGACCGCAGTGATGATGCTGTCGACCGAGAACACGATATCGAGCACGAGGATCTGTCCGATCGCAGCCAGCGCGGTCAACTGCACAGTCGTGCTCGCCTTGTCGCGCGCTTCTTGTGAATGGACGACGTGGTGATGAATCTCACTCGTTGCCTTCCAGACGAGAAACAAACCGCCGCTCAGCAGGATCAGATCGCGCCACGAAAACGCGTGGCCGAACAGCGTCACGGCGGGCGCGGTCAATTGCGCGATCCACGCGACCGTGCCGAGCAAGCCGAGCCGCAGCAGGAGCGCGAGCATGATGCCCAGGCGCTGCGTGCGCGCGCGTTGCGCTTCCGGCAGCTTGTTGCTGAGGATCGAGATGAAGATCAGGTTGTCGATGCCGAGCACGATTTCCATCACGACCAGCGTGAGGAGCGCAGCCCATGCAGCGGGATCGGTAGCGAGGATAAGTAGGGCGTCCATGGGGTTCGTCGACGAATAATCGCCGGTAACGTTGGTATGCCGTCATCATCGCCGTTTTCATGGTGCGGATAAATCAGTGATAATCTGAGCGAGATATCGGTTTTCTCGAAGTGTCTAGTCATGCTCAACTACCGCCATCTGTACTATTTCTGGATCGTCGTGAAGGAGGGCGGCTTTGCGCGCGCGGCCGAGCGTCTCGACATGGCGGTCCAGACGATCAGCGCACAGGTGCGCGAGCTGGAAAAATCGATTGGGCGTCAGTTGCTGAAACCGGCAGGGCGCGGCGTCACGATGACCGAAGCCGGCGAGACGGCATTCAACCGCGCGGAGCAGATCTTTCAGATCGGCGAGGCGTTGCTCGACGAGATGCGCGAGACGGGTGGAGAAGGGAGTGCGCGGCTCGCGGTGGGTCTTTCCG
>NZ_JAXDPY010000033.1:0-6089 GCF_034668105.1 Paraburkholderia sp.
CAGGGGAAGCCACTCAGACAATTCGACCAAGCCGGACTACCAGCTCAAAGCGGCCACAGCGACTGCACCGCCGCCAAGGTCAGCCACCCCGCCAAGGTCGGCAACCCGGCCAAGGTCGGCCACCCCGCCAAAGTCCGCAACCCGGCCAAGGTCGGCAACCCGGCCAAGGTCAGCCACCCCGCCCGCACGAACGGCCACCGCCGCGGGATCCTTGCATCATGACCCACTGGCTTCGCAATGGCTGGCCTACCCTGGCGATCATGCTGGGCGCCTCGGTGTGGGGAATGATCTGGTACCCGCTGCGCATGCTGAATGCGCTCGGCGTGACCGGCACGGCGGCGAGCGCGTTGACGAGCGGTGCAGGCTGCCTGTTCGTCCTGCTGGTGCGCCATCGGGCGCTCAGGACCGTGCGCTGGCACTGGCTGCTGCCGGCGCTGGCGCTGGCCGCGGGCATCACCAATCTCGGCTTCGTGTGGGGTTCGATCCACGGCGAAGTGATGCGCGTGCTGCTGCTGTTCTATCTCACCCCCGCCTGGACCGCGCTCTTCGCGCACTTCATCCTGCACGAACGGCTGACATGGGCGGGCGCGGGACTCGCCGCGCTCTCGCTGGCCGGCGCGATGACCATGCTGTGGTCGCCGCAACTGGGCCTGCCGCTGCCCGGCAATCTCGCCGAATGGGCAGGGCTGGCGGGCGGCATGGGCTTCGCGATGAGCAACGTGCTGATCCTCAAGACGAGCCGCGTGCTGCCCGAAATGAAACCGGAAATGCGCACGGCGACGATCTTCGGCGGCGCGGCGATTTTCAGCGCCTTTGCCTCGCTGTTCGAGGCAATGCCCGCACCCCCCACCGGCGCGCATCTCAACACGGCCGCGCTACTGGTGCTTGGCCTCGGGTTTCTGCTGGCGTCGAACAATATGCTCGTGCAGTATGGACTCTCGCGCGTGCCAGCCAATCGGGCGTCGATCATCATGCTGTTCGAGATCGTGGTCACGGCATTGTCCGCGTGGCTCTTCGCCGGCGAGACGCCGGGCCCGCGCGAGTGGGCCGGCGGCGCGTGCATCGTACTGGCGTCGGCGTTATCCAGTTGGGTGCACCGGACCAAGGCTTTGCCGCCTGATCCGGCCATTGAGGATGCGGGTCTTCACGCCAACGATGACACAGACCGTAAGGACGGTAAGAACCGCTCACGCGCGATGGTATGATTGCCCCTCATTAGCTGGCGCACGCTCGATCGCGTTCGCCTGGCGCCCGTATCGCGGGGTTGCGTGGGCCGTTTCGCTGCATCGGCGAACGGCTGGCGGGGCTCTCGTGAGCCACCTTTTATTTTCCCTTTTCAAACAGCGAAATCGCCGTGCGTCTGACCTCGATCAAACTCGCTGGCTTCAAGTCATTCGTCGATCCCACGCATTTCCAGGTACCGGGCCAACTCGTCGGCGTGGTCGGGCCGAATGGGTGCGGCAAGTCCAACATCATCGACGCCGTGCGCTGGGTGCTCGGCGAATCGCGCGCTTCCGAGCTGCGCGGCGAGTCGATGCAGGACGTGATCTTCAATGGCTCGACCGCGCGCAAGCCAGGTAGCCGCGCCAGCGTCGAACTCGTGTTCGACAACGCCGACGGCCGTGCCGCCGGGCAGTGGGGGCAGTATGCCGAAATCGCCGTGAAGCGCGTGCTCACGCGCGACGGCACCTCGAGCTACTACATCAACAATCTGCCGGCGCGCCGCCGCGACATTCAGGACATCTTCCTCGGCACCGGTCTCGGGCCGCGTGCTTACGCGATCATCGGGCAAGGCATGATCGCGCGCCTGATCGAGGCGAAGCCGGAAGAACTGCGCGTGTTCCTCGAAGAGGCCGCGGGCGTGTCGAAGTACAAGGAACGCCGCCGCGAGACCGAGAACCGCCTGCACGACACGCGCGAGAATCTGATCCGCGTCGAAGACATCGTCCGCGAACTCAGTGCGAATCTCGAGAAGCTCGAGGCGCAGGCAATCGTCGCGACCAAATACAAGGATTTGCAGACCGACGGCGAAGAGAAGCAGCGTCTGTTGTGGCTGTTGCGCAAGAACGAAGCCGGCGGCGAGCAGGAGCGCCAGCAACGCGCGATCGAACAGGCGCAGATCGACCTCGAAGCGCAAACCGCGAAGCTGCGCGAAGTCGAGGCGCAACTCGAAACGCTGCGCGTCGCGCATTATTCCGCCAGCGACGCGATGCAGGGCGCGCAAGGCGCGTTATACGAGGCGAATTCTGAAGTCAGCCGGCTCGAAGCCGAAATCAAGTTCATCGTCGAATCGCGCAACCGCGTGCAGGCGCAGATCGCGGCATTGACCGCGCAGCGTGAGCAGTGGCAGTCGCAAGCGCAAAAAGCGCAAGACGATCTCGAAGACGCGGCGGAGCAACTCGCCGTCGCCGAAGAAAAAGCCGCGCTGGCCGAAGACGAAGCCGCCGCCAGGCACGACGCGATGCCGGCGCTCGAAGCGCGTTGGCGCGACGCGCAGACCGGACTGAACGCCGAGCGCGGCGGTATCGCGCAGACCGAACAGGCATTGAAGCTCGAAGCCGCGCATCAGCGCAATGCCGATCAGCAATTGCAGCAGTTGCAGCAGCGTCACGAGCGGCTGAAGTCTGAAGCGGGCGGGTTGGACGCCCCCGACGAAGCACAACTCGAAGAGCTGCGCATGCAGCTCGCCGAGCACGAAGAGATCCTGCATGACGCGCAAACACGCCTCGCCGACGCGCAGGAAACCCTGCCGCGTCTGGACGGCGAACGCCGTAGCGCGCAGGAGCGGGTGCAGTCGGAAAACGCGCAGATTCACCAGCTCGACGCACGCCTTGCCGCGCTCAAACAATTGCAGGAAAACGTCCAGACCGAAGGCAAGATCCAGCCGTGGCTCGAAAAGCACGAGTTGGGCGGCCTGCCGCGTCTGTGGAAGAAGCTGCACGTCGAAGCCGGCTGGGAAGCCGCGCTCGAAGCGGTGCTGCGTGAGCGCCTTGCCGCGCTGGAAGTGTCGAACCTCGACTGGGTCAAGGCATTCGCTACCGACGCGCCGCCTGCCAAGCTCGCGTTCTACGCACCGCCGGCAGCCGGTCAACCGGCCGCCACGCCGCCGGCCTTGCGGCCGCTGCTGTCGCTGGTTCGCATCGACGACGCAGGGATTCGCGCCGTGCTGAACGACTGGCTCGGCCTCGCCTTCGTCGCTGACGATCTGCAGCAGGCGCTCGCCATGCGCGCGCAATTGCCGCAAGGCGGTTCGTTCGTCGTGAAGGCCGGCCACGTGGTGACGCGCGTCGGCGTCCAGCTGTATGCCGCCGATTCCGAACAGGCCGGCATGCTGGCCCGCCAGCAGGAAATCGAAAACCTGGCGCGTCAGGTGCGCGCGCAAGCCTTGCTCGCCGATGAGGCGAAGGCTGCCGCGATCCGCGCCGAAGCCGCGCACACGCAAGCCGCACAAGCGTTGACCGATGTGCGTCAACAGTCGGAGCGCGCGACGCAACGCGTGCACGCGTTGCAGATGGACGTGCTCAAGCTCGCGCAAGCGCATGAGCGTTACACGCAGCGCAGCACGCAAATCCGCGAAGAGCTCGAGGAAATCACCGCGCAGATCGAAGAGCAGCGCGCCTTGCGTGGCGAATCGGAAGCAAACTTCGAGCGTCACGACGCCGAACTCGCCGAATTGCAGTCGCGTTTCGAAGACCACCAGTTGGCCTTCGAGGCACTCGACGAAGCGCTCACCGCCGCGCGCGCCCAATCGCGCGATCTCGACCGGGCCGCCACCGACGCGCGCTTTGCCGCGCGCAACATGGCGAACCGCATCGACGAATTGAAGCGCAGCATCCAGGTCTCGCATGAGCAGAGCGAGCGCGTCGCCGCCTCGCTGGAAGATGCGCGCGCCGAGCTGGAAACGATCAACGAGCAAACCGCGCATACCGGCTTGCAGGACGCGCTCGATATCCGCGCGGTCAAGGAAGAAGCGCTGCATGCCACGCGCCTTGAACTGGACGACCTGACCGCGAAGCTGCGTGCCGCCGACGAAACCCGTTTGACCGCCGAGCGCGCGCTGCAACCGCTGCGCGAGCGCATCAACGAATTGCAGTTGAAGGAACAGGCCGCGCGCCTGAACGGCGAGCAGTTCATCGAACAGCTGGCCGCGGCCGGCGTCGACGAGGCGGAACTGCAGGCCAAGCTCACGCCGGACATGAAGCCGTCCTACCTGCAAGGCGAAGTCACGCGGATCAACAACGCGATTGCCGCGCTTGGGCCGGTCAACATGGCCGCGCTCGACGAACTGAAGGCGGCGACCGAGCGCAAAACGTTCCTCGATTCGCAATCGGCCGACCTGAACAACGCGATCGAAACGCTCGAAGACGCGATCCGCAAGATCGACGGCGAAACGCGGACGCTGTTGCAAGGCACCTTCGACGAAGTGAACCGTCATTTCGGCGAGCTGTTCCCGCGTCTGTTCGGCGGTGGCCAGGCCAGGCTGATCATGACCGGCGACGAGATTCTCGACGCCGGCGTGCAGGTGATGGCGCAGCCGCCGGGCAAGAAGAATTCGACGATTCACCTGCTGTCGGGCGGCGAGAAGGCACTGACCGCCACCGCGCTGGTGTTCGCGATGTTCCAGCTGAATCCGGCGCCGTTCTGTCTGCTCGACGAAGTGGACGCGCCGCTCGACGACGCCAACACGGAACGCTTCGCGAACCTCGTGCGCGCGATGTCGGACAAGACGCAGTTCCTGTTCATTTCGCACAACAAGATCGCGATGGAAATGGCGCAGCAACTGATCGGCGTGACCATGCAGGAGCAGGGTGTATCGCGGATCGTGGCCGTCGACATGGAAACGGCTGCGGGTTTCGCCCAGAATATCGGTTAGGTTTTCGTTTAGATTGATCATCGCGGGCGCCCGCGTTCAGCGCAGCGGCCATCGGCCGCGCGACACATGGGGCGGGCGCAGAGCCGCGCACACAGAAGAATTGCTGATGGAGCATGCATGGACGAGTTGACACTCGGTTTGATCGGCGCGGGTGCCGTAGTGGTCGGGGGCGTGGTCGTGTACAACGCATGGCAGGGCGCGAAGGTGCGCCGCAAGATGCCGCGTCCCATGCCGGCCGAGACCGCCGAAAGCTTCGCGCGGGACGATCAGGAGGAGCAGAGCCCGTTTATCGAACCGGCCCGGCCGACCACGCGGCGCGAGCCGGTCGTGGGTTCGGACCCGGCAGCGGAATCAGCGTCGGCGCGCGTCGAGCCGACTTTTGGCGCTGCTGCGCCGCTCGACACGCCCGCGGATATTCAGGCCGAGACGACTACGCCAAATGGCTACCCGGAAGCTGAGGGTGTGGCTCAAGCGGAAGCCGAGGGCGGCCACGCTGCGAAGTCCGACGAACCGGTCGAGCCGATTCTGCCCGCCGCTACGACGATCTCGTCGGCGCCGCCGGCGATTGTCGATCGGCGCATCGACTGCATCGTGCCGATTCGCCTGAACGGCCCAGTGGCCGGCGACAAGGTGATTCCGCTCGCGCAGCGTCTGCGCCGCGCCGGCAGCAAGCCGGTGCATATCGAAGGCAAGCTCGAAGGCGGCGCGTGGGAATTGCTGCAAAACGGCGCACGCTATGAAGAGCTGCGCGCGGCCGCGCAACTGGCCAATCGCAGCGGCGCGCTCAACGAGCTGGAGTTCTCCGAGTTCGTGACCGGCGTGCAGCAGTTTGCCGATGCGCTCGACGCAGCGCCGGAGTTTCCCGACATGCTCGAAACGGTTGCGATGGCGCGCGAGCTCGACGGCTTTGCCGCCCAGTGCGACGCGCAACTGTCGATCAACGTGCTTTCCGACGGCGCGCCGTGGTCGGCCAACTATGTGCAGGCCGTTGCCTCGCAGGACGGCTTGCTGCTTTCGCGCGACGGCACGCGCTTCGTCAAGCTCGACTCGAAGCAAAGCCCGGTGTTCATGCTGCAATTCGGCGACACGAATTTCCTGCGTGACGACCTGACCTACAAGGGTGGTCAGATGATCACGCTGGTGCTCGACGTGCCGGTCGCGGACGAAGACATCCTGCCGTTCCGCCTGATGTGCGACTACGCAAAATCGTTGGCTG
>NZ_JAXDPY010000034.1:0-22605 GCF_034668105.1 Paraburkholderia sp.
CCGCATCTCCTCATCAGCACGCCCGAACAACATCGGATCGCCGCCCTTCAACCGCACCACCACCTCATGCTCCAACGCCGCATCCACAATCTGCTTATTGATGAACTGCTGCGCCGTAGAAAGCTGCCCACACCGTTTACCCACGGCAATCCGCCGCGCCTGCGAAGGCGCATAGTCGAGCATGGCAGGCTCGACCAACGCATCGTGCAGCACCACATCCGCCGTGCCGAGCAGCCGCGCGCCGCGCACCGTGATGAGATCCGCTGCCCCAGGCCCTGCACCGATCAGATACACCTTACCCATTTGCCTCAATCCCATTCATCCGGTTCGTGCAAAACCCGAAGCCACCGACGCGCGTCAATCGCAAGCCACCAAAACTCAAGCAGAAAACGCCCGAATCATCCCAGCCGCGACCGTGTGATGCGTCGCCTCATCGATCAGCACAAACGCACCCGTGCCCTGATGCGAGTCGTACACGTCGCACACCAGCGGCTTCTGCAACGTCAGCGCCACACGGCCGATGTCGTTCATCGCCAGTTCCTTGCGATCGGTCGCCTGCGACAGCGTATGCACGTCGAGCACTTCCTTGATCGCGCCAATCCGCGCGAACACCGTGTTGGTGGTCTGCTTCAACAGATACTTGCGTTGCGTCGACAGCGGCGTGTCGTCGAACCAGCACAGGTCGGCTTCCAGCTTCCTGGCGGGCTCCGGCGCTTCCTCACGCAGCACGAACGTATCGCCGCGCGACACGTCGACGTCTTCCGCCAGACGAATCGTCACCGTCTGACCCGCGAACGCGCGGTCCACCGCAGCCGTGCCGCCCACCACCGGCGCGATGATCTCGGCTACTGTGGCTTCACGGTTCGCCGGCAACACGACGATCGTGTCGCCAACCTTCACTTCGCCCGCCTCGACACGGCCCATGTAGCCGCGGAAGTCGTCGGCCTGGCTGCCGTCCTGGCGCGCCACCCATTGCACCGGGAAACGCAGCGCCTGGCCCGTCGGAATCTCGACCGGCAACGCTTCGAGCAAATCGAGCAGCGGCTCGCCCGCGTACCACGGCATGCTTTCGCTGGCCGTCACGATGTTGTCGCCCTTCAGCGCCGACACCGGCACGAAGCGCACATCGTTCAGACCCAGTTGGCGCGCAAGTTCGACATACGCGTCGCGGATCTCGTTGAAGCGCGTCTCGCTGTAGTCGACCAGATCCATCTTGTTGATCGCGACAATCGCATGCTGCAAACCGAGCAGTTTCACAAGCGCGCTGTGACGCTTGGTTTGCGGCAGCAATTGCGCGACGCCGTCGACGAACGTCACACGCGTTGCATCGACCAGGATGATCGCTGCGTGCGCGGTGGATGCGCCCGTCACCATGTTGCGCGTGTACTGCTCGTGACCCGGCGTGTCGGCAATGATGAACTTGCGCTTGGCCGTCGCAAAGTAGCGATACGCAACGTCGATCGTGATGCCTTGTTCGCGTTCGGCTTCGAGACCGTCCGTCAGCAGCGACAAATCGATTTCGTCGCCAACGGTACGCTTGTTCTTCGCGCGCGACAGGGCCGAGAGTTGATCGCTCAACACCGCCTTGCTGTCGTACAGCAGGCGGCCGATCAACGTGCTCTTGCCGTCGTCGACGCTGCCCGCAGTGATGAAACGCAGCACGCCGAGGTCTTCTGGTTGATGAAAATTCATTTGCATTACCCTCGTGTGCTTAGAAATAACCTTGCTTCTTACGCTGTTCCATCGCGGCCTCGGACACCTGATCGTCCATCCGCGTCGCGCCGCGTTCCGTGACTTCGGTCACGGCCGTCTCAGCGATGATCTTCTCGAGATCGTCCGCATCGCTTTCCACCGGGCACGTGCAGCTGATGTCGCCCACGGTACGGAAACGCACGAGCGCGGTTTCGCTGGTCTCGCCTTCACGCATCGGCGTGAGCGGCGTGACCGGCACGAGCAGGCCGTTGCGGCGCACGATCTCGCGCTGATGCGCGTAGTAGATCGACGGCAACTCAAGCTGTTCGCGAGCGATGTATTGCCACACGTCGAGTTCCGTCCAGTTCGAAATCGGAAACACGCGCAGGTGTTCACCATTATGCAAACGCGCGTTGTACAGGCTCCACAGTTCCGGGCGCTGTGCCTTCGGATCCCATTGACCGAACTCGTCGCGGAACGAGAAGATCCGTTCTTTTGCACGGGCCTTTTCTTCGTCGCGGCGCGCGCCGCCGATCAGCGCGGTGTACTCATGTTCAGCGATCGTTTCGAGCAGCGTCACGGCTTGCGCGGCATTGCGCGAATCCAGTTCGCGGCGCAGACGCACCGTGCCGCGCTTGATCGAATCTTCGACGTGACCCACCACCAGTTCAGCACTGATCTCTTTCGCGCGACGATCGCGGAAATCGATCACTTCCTCGTAATTGTGGCCGGTGTCGATATGCACGAGCGGGAACGGCAGCACGGTCTTGCGATTCGCGCCAATGCCGAACGCCTTCAGCGCAAGGTGCAGTACCACGACCGAATCCTTGCCGCCCGAAAACAGCAGAGCAGGCTTGCTGCATTCCGCGACCAGTTCGCGCAGGATATGAATCGACTCGGCTTCGAGCCAATCGAGGTGATCCATCCGGTTTGCCGTATTGGTGAGCGGTGCGTTGATAGTGGAATCGAGCGTGGTGCTCATGTTTGGGTCCTTCATGGGTTCGCTTGACGAGCGGTTCGCCGCAAGCGGAAGTATTCAAATCGGTATGTGCGGCGTTCAAGCCCAAAAACCAAGGCCTGAACCGCCAAAATGCTTTATGCCGAAGCGTTCTCGCCGCTGCTGACGGGGATCGGCGTAATCGTCGTGATATGCAGCCCGCATTCCTTCGTATCGCGCGACTCCCACCACCAGCGCCCTGCCCGGCTGTCTTCACCGGGGCGGATCGCACGCGTACAAGGCTCGCAGCCGATGCTCGGGTAACCGCGCGCATGCAGCGGATTGACCGGCACGTCGAACGCCTTCAGATAATCCCACACTTCGGCTTCGGTCCAGTCCGTCAGCGGATTGAACTTGGCAATGTTACGCGCGCCGTCGTGTTCTTCCTCGTGCAGCTCGGCACGTGTCACCGACTGCTCGCGGCGTTGGCCCGTCACCCACGCGCTGACATCCGACAGCGCGCGATTCAACGGCTCGACCTTGCGGATTTCGCAGCAGCGCTTGCGCAGATCGACGCTTTCATAAAACGCGTTCAGGCCATGCGAGCCGACATATTCCTCAACCGCCGCAGCTTGCGGATGAAACTGCTCGATATCGTAAGCGTACCGCTCTTTCACACGATCGAGCATGCCGAGTGTTTCAGCATGCAGACGGCCCGTGTTCAGCGAGAAAATGCCGATCTTCACGCCGCGCGACAGAATCGCGTGCGTGAGCAGCATGTCTTCCGCGGCGAGGCTGCTGGCGAGCTTCACGTTCGCGTGACGCGCCGCGATCGAATCGAGCAGCGCATCGAGGCGCTCGATCTTCGCAGCGAGTGCCGGCGTGAGCGATTGGACTTCGCTCATGCCGAGACCTTTGCCAGTTCGCCGGCTTCGCGGCGGCGGAACAGCGGCGACGAGTTCACGGCGCCCTGATAGTTGAAGCTGAATTCGTCGAACGCTTTCAGGGCGTCGTCGAAATCTTTGTCCGAACGCAATGCGTAAGCATCGAAGCCGCAACGGAACATGAACGCCAGTTGATCGCGCAGCACGTCGCCGATCGCGCGCAGTTCACCCTTGTAGCCATAACGCTCGCGCAACAGGCGGCCGATGCTATAACCACGGCCGTCGCGGAACACCGGGAAGTCCACGCCGATCAGCGCGATCGTGTCGAAGTCGGCGACGATATCCGCCGGTTCGCTATCCGCCGCGAGCCACACGCCGATTTCAGCGGCACTGCGCGATGCGATCAGCGCATCGCGAGAAGCCTGCCACAGCGCGAGCGGCACCAGCACCTTGCCGGCCGGCAGTTCATTGACCGCGGGCAGCGTGCCGTCTTCAGCGGCGCGCACCACCGTCCAGTCATCGTTGACGATCGCGCGATTCTTGATGATAGAAGCCATCTTGTTCAGTATCCTTTTCGCGGTTACGCGTGAGCCGGTTGACGCGAGGCGTACACACGTTCCTTGAACGGGGTGATGCCGATGCGGTTGTACGTTTCGATGAAGCGCTCGCCTTCGTGGCGGTTTTCCACGAACGTATCGATCACCTTGCTCATCACGTCCGGCATTTCTTCCGCCGAGAACGACGGGCCGATCACGCGGCCGAGATGCGCGCCGGTGGCGCCCGTGCCCTGCTCGCCCCCGAGCGTCACCTGATACCACTCCGAGCCGTCCTTATCGACGCCCAGAATGCCGATGTTGCCGACGTGGTGGTGACCGCAAGCATTGATACAGCCCGAGATGTTCAGCGACACGTCGCCGAGGTCATACACGTAGTCGAGATCGTTGAAGCGCTCCTGGATCGCCAGCGCAATCGGAATCGACTTCGCATTCGCGAGCGAGCAGAAATCGCCGCCCGGGCACGCGATGATGTCGGTCAGCAAACCGATGTTCGGCGTCGCGAAACCTTGCGCCTTGGCCTTTTCCCACAGCGCGAACAGATCGCGCTTCTTCACGTTCGCGAGAATCAGGTTCTGTTCGTGCGACACGCGGATTTCGCCGAATGAGTACTCGTCGGCCCAATCGGCGACCGCTTCCATCTGCGCGTCGGTGGCATCGCCCGGGGCGATGGTGGTCGGCTTCAGCGACAGCGTGACCGACGAATAGCCCGCCACCTTGTGCGGACGCACATTACGTTCGACCCAGCGCGCAAACGCGCGGTTTTCCAGCAAATGCTTTTCGAACGATGCATCCGTGTCGGCCAGCTTTTCATACACAGGCGGCTGGAAGTACTGCGACACGCGATCCACTTCCGTTTGCGTGAGCGTCGAAGGACCGTCCTTCAGGTGTTGCCATTCTTCTTCGACCTGCGCCGAGAATTTCTCCGGGCTCAACGCCTTCACGAGAATCTTGATACGTGCCTTGTACATATTGTCGCGGCGGCCGTAGCGGTTATACACGCGCAGCACGGCTTCGCAGTAAGTCAGCAGATGTTGCCACGGCAAATCGCGGCGGATGATCGCGCCGATGATCGGCGTGCGGCCCATGCCGCCGCCGGCCAGGATGTCGGCCACCAGTTCGCCCTGCTCGTTCTTCTTCAGATACACGCCCATGTCGTGGATCTGCACGGCAGCGCGGTCTTCTTTCGAACCCGACACAGCGATCTTGAACTTACGCGGCAGCCACGCGAATTCCGGGTGAAACGTCGACCATTGGCGCAGGATTTCTGCCCAGGGGCGCGGATCGACCACTTCGTCCGGCGCCACGCCGGCGAATTGGTCGGCCGTGATGTTGCGGATACAGTTGCCCGAGGTCTGGATGCCGTGCATCTGCACCGCGGCGAGCTTGCGCAGGATTTCCGGCGTTTCTTCGAGCTTGATCCAGTTGTACTGGATGTTCGAGCGCGTCGAGAAGTGGCCGTAACCGCGGTCGTGTTCGCGCGCGATCTGGGCCAGTACGCGCATCTGGTCGCTGCGCAGATTGCCGTAAGGAATCGCGATGCGGTGCATGTACGCGTGGCGCTGCAGGTACAGGCCGTTCTGCAGACGCAGCGGACGAAACTCCTCTTCGCTCAATTCGCCCGACAAGCGGCGGCGAACCTGATCGGCGTACTGCACGACCCGTTCATCGACGATGGTCTGGTCGTACTGATCGTATTGGTACATTCGGGGACCCCAATTTTTTTTGCAGTGACAACACGGCAGTCCGGTTCTGCCGCGCCTTGGCTATCTCTGTTTGTCACCACTCGCCCATGAACGTTTAGACCCATCGTTCATTTGCTTATGACAAATACAGATATCCATATTGAAAAAGATGGACAGATCGTAATAAACTCGCCTTATATTTCAAACGACTAAAAAATTCTTTTGATATGCGGAGAGGTTATATATGAACCTGCACCAATTCCGCTTCGTCCGCGAGGCTGTGCGGCAGAATTTCAATCTGACCGAAGCGGCCAAAGCGCTGTATACAAGCCAGCCGGGCGTCTCGAAGGCGATAATCGAGCTGGAAGACGAACTGGGCGTCGAAATCTTCACCCGCCACGGCAAGCGCGTGCGTTCGCTCACCGAGCCTGGGCGGATCATTCTACAGTCGGTCGAAAAGATTCTGCAGGAAGTGGAGAGCCTCAGACGGGTCGGTAAAGATTACGCGGCGCAGGATCAGGGCAATCTGGTGATCGCCGCGACGCACACCCAGGCACGCTACTCACTTCCGGCCGCAATCGCTGAATTCAAGAAGCGCTTTCCGAAAGTTCACCTTTCGATTCTGCAAGGCAACCCGACCCAGGTCGCCGAAATGGTGATTCACGACCAGGCCGATCTGGCGATCGCCACCGAGGCCATCGCCAGCTATAAGGAACTGGTCTCGCTGCCCTGCTTCCAGTGGCATCACGTCGCCGTGATGCAGCCGGATCATCCGCTGCTCGACCGCAAACTTTTGTCGTTGGATGATCTGACCCAGTATCCGCTGATTACGTATGACAACGCCTTCGCCGGCCGCACCAAGATCAATGAGGCGTTCCGTCTGCGCGGTTTGCATCCGGACATCGTGCTGGAGGCGATCGACGCCGATGTGATCAAGACCTACGTGGAACTGGGTCTGGGCGTCGGCATCATGGCGGATATCGCGTTCAGTGCCGAGCGTGACCGGCATCTGCGCGCCATGCCCGTCGGCCACCTGTTCGGCAGCAATGTGACGCGGGTCGCGCTCAAACAGGGCGCTTACCTGCGCAGCTATGTGTATACGCTCGTCGAGCTGTTGTCGCCGAGCATGAACCGCAAGCTGATCGAACAGGCGCTCAAAGGCGAACACGAAACCTACGAACTTTGATCTCACCCCTGCTTTCCCGCTACGGAGACCCTTTGATGACGTCGTATAAGAAAAAGATCAGCGGACTCACCGCCGCTTTTGGTTTTGGCGCGCTCCTGCTCGCCACCGCAGCCCACGCCGACATCAAGGTCGGTATCGATCTGTCCAGCACCGGCCCCGCGGCCGTGATCGGCATCACCAGCAAGAATGCGATGCTGATGTGGCCGGCCACGATTGCCGGCCAGAAAGCCGACTACATTTTCCTCGACGACGCCTCCGACCCGGGCGCGGCGGTTCGCAACATCCATAAGCTGATCAACGAAGACCACGTCGACGTGATCGTCGGCCCGAATATCACGCCGGCGGCAATGGCCGCGCTCGATCCCGTCGCCGAAAGCCAGACGCCGATGATCACGCTGATCGGCTCGGCCAGCGTGGTGGAACCGCAGGAAGGCAAGAAGGTGTGGGCCTACAAGATGGCACAGACCGACAGTGCGATGGCCGACGTGATGACGCGCTATATGTCGAACCACAACGTGAAGACCGTGGGCTTCATCGGTTTCGCGGACGGTTACGGCGAAAGCTGGCTCAACGAATTCAGCAAGTTCGCCGCTTTGCGGCATATCCAGTTGGTGGCGACCGAGCGCTATAACCGCACCGACGCCAGCGTCACCGGCCAGATCCTCAAGCTGATGGCCGCCAAACCGGACGCGATCCTGATCGCCGGCGCCGGCACGCCGACCGTGCTGCCGCAGCGCACGCTGATCGAACGCGGCTTCAAAGGCCCGATCTATCAGACGCATGGCATCGCCACGCCCGAGTTCATCAAGCTGGGCGGCAAGGACGTGGAAGGCACGCTGTTCCCGACCCAGCCGGTCGTAGTCGCGCGCACGCTGCCGGCCGATCATCCGGCGAAGAAAGCGGCGCTCGCGTTCACCAACGAGTACGAGGCGAAGTACGGCCCGGGCAGCGTGACCCAATTCGCGGGCGATGCCGCGGGTGTGTATCCGCGTTTGCAGGATGCGGTCGCGCGCGCGTTGAAGACGGCGCAGCCGGGCACGCCGGCGTTCCGCGTCGCGCTGCGCGACGAGCTGGAGCACGCGCATGAACTGGTCGTGCCGAACGGTGTGGTCAATACGAGCGCGAAGGACCACGTGGGTCTGGATCAGCGCGCGAGCGTGATGGGCACTATCAAGAACGGCAAGTTCGTTTATTTGAGCCAGTAAGCGTGGCGGCGCGCGGCGGGGGTCGCGCCGCGCGATCCGCGCGCATGGCGTATGGCGCATGGTGCGCCGCCCCCTCCTCATCAGCCGCGTTTGAATCAACGCGCATGACCGCCGTCCGTTCGCACCGATTGGGCGGCGCGTCGGTGCTGGTGCCGCTGCGGCAGATCGCGGATATCGTCAAGACGACCGCGCCCGATGTATTGAACCGGCGCGATCTGCAACGCGAAGTGATGCTGTCGGCGAACGTGAATGGCCGCTCGCCTGGCGAAGTGGCCGCGGACGTCGCGAAGGCGCTCGACGCGATGCACTTGCCCGCGGGCTATCGCTATCGTTTCGAAGGCTCGACCAAGAGCATGAACGAGTCGTTCGTGTACGCGGTGGAGGCATTGGCGCTGGCGGTGATTTTCATCTACATGATTCTTGCGTCGCAATTTGCCAGCTTCGCGCAGCCGCTCGCGCGTCGATTCTGACGCTGGTGGCGGTGCCGGTGGTTTATACGGTGCTGGAGGATTCGGGGGATTGGGTGCGGCGCAAGTTCAGTAAAGGCAGAACCGGCACACTGGAGCAATAGCCGCGATAGGCCACGCGGATGGTAAAGTGCATACCTTCAATTCGTCGTTCCGCCCACCATGCGCACCACCCGAGCCATCCACGCCGTCGAGCGGCTGAAAACCCGCAGTGGCAATCCGCAATTCGCGGCGATCAGCCTGTCCGGCGGCCTGTTTTATCTGGTCGACAAATCGAGCGGCACGGACAAGAAAGTCTCCGATCCGCTGACGCTCGACGACTTCGTCAAGTTCGTCGACGGTTTTGGACCGCCCAAGCCGCGCAAGGCTAGCAAGCTGGATATTGCGTTCGAAGAGCAGATCAGAAAGAGCAAGGGCAGCTAGGCAACGTTGCATCCAATTCGACGACCAAACAGATCCGCCCCATGACGAGGACAAGCGCCAAATCCGTCAGCATCGCACCGGAACACAACAAGCCCACCCTATCAAAGGGCCAGAAAACGTTCAACACGCTGATCAAACAGATCGAGAAACGGCGCGCCAGTTTGAACGCCTGGGAGGAATTCGCGCCAGTTTTCCAGCAGAAATACGTAAATGAACTGCTGCCGCTAACGCAGAAGATGCAACGTTTGCGTGCACAGATGGCGCGCCTTCTCGACGAGCAGAGCAACCAGAAACGTATCACGCAAACCGAGCGGCGCACCCTTTCAGCGGTGATTGTCGATCTGGCGGCGAGGTGTCTCGAGGAAGAAGATAGCGACGAGTTGAAAACGCTATACAACCGGCACAGCAGGTCCAACTACGATGACGTCAGAGCGTCCGAGCTGGACGAAATGAAATCGATGCTCGAGACAGTATTAGGCGTCGAGCTAGACGACATCGACATGAACTCGCCCGATGAAGTTCTCGATCGCCTGCAGGCGCATATCGAACAGGACGACGCCGCGCAAGCGGCGGAACATCAGGCGCATCAGGCGCAAAGCGCCACGAAAAAGAAGACGGCCAGGCAGTTGGCGGCCGAAACGCGCCGCGAGGAAGAAGAAGCGCAACTGAGCGGCTCGATTCGCGAGGTATATCGAAAGCTGGCCAGCGCGCTGCACCCCGATCGCGAAAGCGATCCGGAGGAACGCAAACGGAAAACCGCGCTGATGCAACGAGTCAACGAGGCCTACAGCAAGAACAACCTGCTGCGTTTGCTCGAATTGCAGCTGGAATTGGAACACATCGATCAGAACGCGCTCGATAACCTGAGCGAAGACCGGCTCAAGCACTACAACAAGATACTGAAGGAGCAGGTAGGCGAACTCGACGACGAAATCATGTTTGTCGAAATGGCATTCAAGGAACGCTACGGGCTCGACCCGATGGCCTCCATCACGCCGAAGAAAGTCATCTACGGGCTGACAGAGGACTTTTTTATGCTACAGGAACAGATCAGGTCGCTCGAATACGATCTGGTGGAGTTCCAGGACTTGGGCACGCTCAAGGCGTGGCTAAAGATCAGGCGGCGTTAAATACAATTCAAGGTTCCCTTTGCCGTCCGGCGCGCCCGTCACGTACCCAAGGTCAAGCGGGTTTTATCTCCCGCCACTGCCCGTCCGCCGCGCTGCTTGCCAGTACCGCATCAATAAACCGCAACCCCGCGACACCATCGTCCACTGTCGTGAGCAGCAAGCTTTCGGCGGGCAATGCGCGCCCCGCATCCAACGCCTCGATCTGCAACGCCGCATCTTTGTACAACTGCGCGAACGCTTCCAGATAACCTTCAGGATGTCCCGCCGGCACGCGCGTCGCGTGCGCGGCGATCGCGCTTTTAACTCGTCCTCGTGTCACGCGCTCAGCCACACCACCTAACGGCGTGAACCACAATTCGTTGGGATTCTCCTGATCGAAACTCAAACCGGCCTTCGTGCCATAGACCCGCAGACGCAACGCATTTTCCGCGCCGCTCGCCACCTGGCTCGCCCACAGCATGCCGCGCGCGCCGTTCGGATAGCGCAGCATCGCCTGCACGTGATCGTCGATACGGCGTCCCGGCACGAATGTATGCAACTCCGCCGATAGCGACGACGGCGTCATCCCCGTGATGAAGGCAGCGAGGTGATACGCGTGCGTGCCGATATCGCCGAGACAGCCCGCGGGACCCGCCAATGACGGATCCGTGCGCCACCCGGCCTGTTTGTTCGTGCCGCTCGTCTCTATCGGTTCCGCCAGCCAGTCTTGCGCGTATTCGACTTGCACCACCCGTATATCACCGAGCTCGCCCTTTTCGACAAGCTCGCGAGCATGGCGCACCAACGGATAGCCTGAATACGTATGCGTCAGCGCGAACAGCTTGTTCTTCTCGCGAGCGAGCTTCGCCAGCGCTTCGCCTTCCGCCAGCGAAATCGCCAGCGGCTTGTCGCACACCACATGGATACCCGCTTCGAGAAAGGCCGTCGCCACCGGCGCATGCAGATGATTCGGGGTGACGATCGCGACCGCGTCGATACCGTCGTCGCGCGCCGCTTCAACGCGCGCCATCTCGCGCCAGTCCGCATAGCTGCGCGCGATACCGGCCTCGGCGGCGCTCGCCTGCGCGCGCTGCGGATCGGACGACAACGCGCCCGCTACCAGTTCGAACCGATCGTCGAGCCGCGCCGCGAGCCGATGCACCGCGCCGATAAACGCGCCCTGCCCGCCGCCGACCATGCCGAGCCTGAGTTTTCCTGATGGCATCGCCCTCACTCCTTTGTGGTCTGCTTCATCTGCGTCACAGTCGCTTCATGGCAACCCGCAGCCAGCTCACGTTCATCCTGTAGTCAAATACCAAGCACGCGCTTCAACTGCGCCGAATCCACGCCACTGCCCGCGAAGTCATCGAATGCATGGTCGGCCACCCGAATGATGTGCCGGCGAATAAACTCCGCGCCTTCACGCGCGCCGTCCTGCGGATGCTTCAGCGCGCACTCCCATTCCAGTACCGCCCAGCCCGGAAAATCGTATTGCGCCATCTTCGAGAAGATCGCGCCGAAATCGATCTGCCCGTCCCCCAGCGACCGGAAACGCCCCGCGCGTTCCACCCAGCCGCTATAGCCGCCATACACACCCTGCTTGCCGTTCGGCCGAAACTCCGCGTCCTTCACATGAAACGCCTTGACGCGCTCGTGATAGATGTCGATGAACGCGAGGTAGTCGAGTTGCTGCAAGACGAAATGGCTCGGGTCGTAGAGAATATTCGCGCGTGGGTGCTGCTTGACCGCATGGAGAAAGCGCTCGAATGTCACGCCGTCGTGCAGGTCCTCGCCCGGATGCAGTTCGTAGCACACGTCGACTCCGGCTTCGTCGAATGCATCGAGAATCGGCGTCCAGCGGCGCGCGAGTTCATCGAAGGCGGCTTCGACCAAACCCGCCGGACGCTGCGGCCACGGATAGAGATAAGGCCACGCCAGCGCGCCGGAAAACGACACGTGCGTACTCAAACCCAAACGCTGCGAAGCCTTCGCTGCGAGCTTCATCTGTTCGACCGCCCACTGCGTGCGCGCAGTGGGATTGGCGCGCACATGCTGCGCGGCAAAGCCGTCGAACAACGCGTCATAGGCCGGATGCACGGCCACCAGTTGCCCTTGCAGATGCGTCGACAGTTCGGTGATCGTCACGCCCGCATCGTCCGCGATTTCGCGCAGCTCGTCGCAATACGTCTGACTCGCCGCCGCCTGTTCGAGATCGATCAGACGCGTATCGCACGGCACCTGGATCCCCTTGAAGCCGAGACTTGCGGCCCAGCCCGCCAGATGCGCGAGGTTGTCGAACGGCACCTCGTCGCCCATGAACTGGGCCAGAAAGATCGCCGGCCCTTTGATGGTTTTCATCGTACGGTTCCTCGAACTAGGGCGCGCCTGTCATGCCTCTGCGGCAGAACCACGGCAAGCGCGCGCGGCACACTCACGATCGGCCACAATCAGCCGGGGCCATTCGGGATCAGAACGGCGAGTCCGGAAAGTAGAACTGCTGCGCGTTGTCCTTCGTGATCAGCACCGACGGAATGATCGTGGTCGGCGGCAGCTTCTCGCCCTTCAGACGCGCTTGCGCGGTGAGCTTGATGGCGTCGTAGATGAATTTCGGCGAGTACGACACGTCGGCCTTGATCATCGGCGCGCCGTCCATCACGTTTTTCACCATGCCCTTCGAACCCGCGCCGCCGAACACGATCTTGATGTCGGTGCGCCTGGCCTGCTCGATCGCCTTGATGACACCCACGGCCATGTCGTCGTCGGCGGCCCAGACCGCGTCGATATGCTTGAAGCGCGTGAGGTAATCCTGCATCACCTTGAACGCGTCGTCACGATTCCAGTTCGCGTACTTGCCGTCGAGAATCTTCATCTCGGGATAGTTCTTGATCACGTTCGTGAAGGCGGTCCAGCGTTCGTTGTCGAGCGTGGTCGGAATGCCGCGCAACGCGACGATGTTGCCCTTGCCGCCCAGCTCCTTCGCCAGAAACTCGGCGGGAATCTTGCCGAACGCGGTGTTGTCGCCGGCCACATAGGCGTCCTGCGCGCTGGTGTCGGTCAGGCCGCGATCCACCACCGTCACATACACGCCTTTCTTCTTCACCTGCGCGACCGGCTGTGTGAGCGAGGCCGACTCGAACGGGAAAATCACCAGCGCGTTGATCTTGTTCACCGTCACCAGATCCTGCAACTGGTTCGCCTGTTCGGGCGCGCCGGCCGCGGTTTTCACGATCACTTTCAGATCGGGATGGGCTTTCTCCAGATCGGCTTTTGCCTTGTTCGCCCACCAGACGATGCCGCCCGTGAAGCCATGGTCGGCCGTCGGAATCGCGACGCCCAGCGTGACCTTTTCGTCGGCACGCGAGACGCCTGCCGTGCCCAGTATCCCTAACGCCAGCACGCCGGCGCCGACTGCCCGAATGACCTGCTTCATGGTTATGTCTCCGATTGTGAGGCGTTCATGCGCCCCGATTCTGGAACTTGCCGTTGGTTTCCTTGAAGCTCAACGCCCACTGCCTACCGTCGTCCGCGCTGCACGAACGCGACGAAGATAATCACAACGCCCTGCACCGCCGCGTTCAGATACACGCTGATGATGCTGGTCAGATTCAGAATATTGGCGATCACCGACAGCAGAATCGCGCCGATCACGGTGCCGACCACGCGCCCTTCGCCGCCTTTCAGCGCGGTGCCGCCCACCACCACCGAAGCAATCGCTTCGAGCTCCCAAAGCAGGCCTGTGGTCGGCGTCGCGGAGCCGAGCCGCGGCACGTACAGCACAGTGGCGACGCCGACGCAGATGCCCAGCAGCACGTACGTGACGATCTTCACGGTATCGACACGAATCGCCGCATAACGCGCGACCTGTTCGTTGGAGCCAATCGCCTGCACATGACGGCCGAACGCCGTGCGATTCAGGATCAACGCGCCGCCCGCGGCGACGACCAGGAACACCCAGATCGGCACCGGCACGCCGAAGAAACTCGCGTAGTAAACCGGTCCGTACAGGTCCGACAGCGAGTTATCCAGCGTCAGCGCGCCGCCATCCGCGAGCCACGTCAGCACTGCGCGAAAAATCCCCAATGTGCCCAGCGTGACGATGAACGGCTCGATGCGTCCTTTGGTAATCAACAAGCCGTGCGCGCAGCCGAACAAGCCGCCGAGCACCAGCGCGAAAACAATGCCGAGCGTCAGAATCAGCATGGGCGCGAATGTGTGCCCGCCGACGCCCGCCGCGAGTCCGTTCATCAACCAGATCATGCTGCCCGCGATCAGCGCCGCCATCGATCCGACCGACAGATCGATGCCGCCCGAAATGATCACGAACGTCATGCCGACCGCGATGATGCCGATGAACGACGTACGCGTGAGCACGTTCATCATGTTGTCGAGCGTCGCGAAATCGCGGTTGAGCAGCGTGCCGACGATGCACAGCACGATCAACCCAACCAGCGGCCCGAGCGCGTACAGACGATGCGCGAAGCGCAACGCGCGGCCGGATTGCACGGCTTCAGTGGGTGCCGGTCGCATGGGCGATCAACTCCTCTTCGGTCAGATGCTCGAGCGTGAGCGTGGCTTGCAGACGTCCCGCGCGCATCACGGCGACGCGATGACACAAGCCGATCAGCTCGATCAGTTCGGATGAAATGACGACCACCGCACGACCTTGCGCGGCAAGACGATGGATCAGGAAATAGATGTCGCGTTTCGCGCCGACGTCGACGCCGCGCGTGGGCTCGTCGAGCACGATCACGTTGGGATCGGGCTGCAGGAACTTGGCGAGCGCGAGCTTCTGCTGATTGCCGCCGGAAAGCATGCGCGCGCGGCTCGACAGATCGCCCGTGCGGATGCCGAAGTCGCTCACCGCCTTAGTCAACGCAGCGCGCCCCGCTTTCATGTCGAGCAGCGGATGCGCGTAGCGTTCCAGCGTCATCAGCGTGACGTTGTCCTGCAGGCTCAGATTCACATGCAGGCCTTTGCCTTTGCGGTCTTCGCTCAAATACGTGAGGCCGTGGCGCATGGCATCGCGCGGGTTCTTCAGATCGGCGCGGCGGCCCGCGATTTCGATGCGGCCCGCCGTGCGTTTGCGCAAACCGATGATCGCTTCGAACGCTTCGGTGCGGCCCGCGCCGACGAGGCCCGCGAAACCCAGTACTTCGCCGGCGCGCACGTCGAAGCTCAGATCCTCAACCCAGTTCGGCACGGCGAGGTTCTCTACTTTCAGCGCGATCGGCGCGTCGGCGGGCACCGTGATCTTGTCGGGGAACATATCGGACAACTCGCGCCCGACCATCAGATTCGCCATCTGCTGCCGCGCGAGTCCCGCGGTTTCGCCGCGCGCGACAAAGCGGCCGTCGCGCATCACGATCACTTCGTCCGTGATGCGCTCGATTTCATCGAGCTTGTGCGAGATGTAGACGATGGTCACGCCATCGGCCTTCAGCTTCGCCATCAGCGTGAAGAGGCGCTCCGTCTCGGACGGCGTGAGCGTGGCGGTGGGCTCGTCCATGATCAGCAAACGCGCGCGGCGCGATAGCGCCTTGGCGATCTCCACCATCTGCTTTTCCGCGACGATCAACTCGCGCACTTTCGTATCCGGCGCTTTTTCGAGGCCGACCTGGGCGAGATAGCGCGCGGCGTCGGCGCGCATCGCAGCATCGTCGACGAACCAGCCGCGCTTTTTTTCATGGCCGAGGTACATGTTCTGCGCGATCGTCAGATGCTCGGCGAGATTGAACTCCTGGTGAATCAGCACGATGCCGGCCGCTTCGGCGTCGCGCGAACCGATGAACTGCTGCGCGTGGCCATCGACCAGCAAGGTGCCCGAAGTCGCCGTTTCGTAGCCGGCGAGGATCTTCATCAGCGTCGATTTGCCCGCGCCGTTCTCGCCGAGCAAACCGTAGATGCGCCCCGGCGCGAGTTCGAAGCTCACGCCATGCAGCACACGCACCGGGCCGAAGTCTTTGCGAATATCGTCGAAACGGATGGCGAGGCTCATGGCTCACGCGCTCCTGCGGATCACGAGCCGATGCGGCAACAGCACGCCCGGCACGTTCGCTAGCGGATTCGCGAGCCGTTGCAGCAGCAGACGCGCGGCGGTTTCGCCGAGTTCGCGCATCGGCTGGGCGATGGTGGTGAGCGGCGGATCGATTTGCGCGGCGAGCGAAATATCGTCGAAGCCGACCACCGCTACATCGTCCGGCACGCGCTTGCCGACGCTGTGCAAGCCGTGGATCACGCCGATCGCCAGCGTGTCGGAGACCGCGAAAATCGCGCTCGGCGCGTCAGGCCGCTGCATCAGCAAGGCCGCCGCCGATGCGCCCGCTTCGTAGTCGAGACTGTTCAGGTTCATGCGCCAACGCTCGTCCGGCGTGATGCCGGCTTCGGTCAACGCATCCAGATAGCCTTGCTGACGCTGCCGCGCGTACAGGTAGTCGACATCGGAATTGATCAGCCCGATGCGCCGATGGCCACGCGCGAGCAGATGCCGCACCGCGTCGCCCGCCGCGCGATAGTTGTCGATGCCGACGTACGGTACGCCCATCGCTGGATCGAACTCGCAGCACGCGACCCACGGCAGCGCGCTCGAGGCTTCGCCGAGCGCCTGCTGGATCGTGGCCGGGTCGAGACAGATTGCACCGTCCGCGCGACGGCGGCGCAGCAGATCGAAGTAGCTGCGCTCGCGGCCCGGATCGGCGCCGGTGTCGCAGAGCAGCATGAAATAGCCATGCTGGCGCGCGACGCTGTCGATGCCGCGCACGATCTCCGCGTAGAAGGGGTTGCCGACGTCGGGCACCATCGTCAGCAGCAGGCGGCTTTCGGCAGTGCGCAGGTTGCGCGCGAGTACGTTGACGCGATAGCCGCTGGCGTCGACCACCGCCAGGACCTTGTCTCGCGTGGCGGGCCGCACGTTCTCGTGGCCGTTCAGCACACGCGACACGGTCGCCACCGAGACGCCCGCCTGCTCCGCCACCTGACCGATCGAAAGTCCCTCGGCAGGCCGCAACGGCTGAACCGCGGGCTGCGCGCCCGCCTTCGACAATGTCGCGGAGGCCGGTTTGGACAACGACTTGGACAAGGGGATGCGCCTTGAAAATGTAATCGATTACATTTTTGAGCGATCGCGGCGGGAAGCGCAAGGACAGATCGCTAGGGATTAACACGGAGGCGGGCCGACGGCGAGAGCCGGCCCCGGCGGTGGCCCGACGCCGCACTGCCCGCGACGGCGGGTTTCGGGCCGCCATTTGGTACAATCCCGCAGTTACCCTGCCGTAGCCCGCGCCCCGCGCTGTACCCCGAGGCCGCCGGCCAGTGGCAAAGCAACGCAAACTCAATCGCAAACTCGCCAAACCACACAGCCGAACCCACCATGAACATCGAGCAAGCGCGTTTCAACATGATCCAACAGCAGATCCGCCCCTGGGAAGTGCTCGACCAGGACGTGCTGAATCTGCTCTCGATCGTCAAGCGTGAAAACTTCGTCCCCACCGTCTACCGCGATCTGGCCTTCGTCGACTTCGAAGTGCCGCTGCCGGCCGGCCAGCACATGCTGGCGCCGCGTGTCGAAGCGCGCGTGCTGCAGGAACTGGCGGTGAAGAAACACGAAAGCGTGCTCGAAATCGGCGCCGGCTCGGGTTACATGGCGGCCCTGCTCGCGCACCGCGCGCAGCACGTGCTGACGGTCGACATTGAACCGGAACTGGCTGAACTGGCGAAGAACAATCTGATCGCCAACGGTGTGCTGAACGCCGAAGTCGCCACCGGCGACGCGTCGCGCGGCTGGGCCAACGCCGCACCGTACGACGTGATCTGCGTATCGGGCGGACTGCCGGTGCTGCCGCAGGAAATCCTCGAACACCTGAAGATCGGTGGCCGTCTGGCGGCCTTTGTCGGCACCGCGCCGGTCATGAAGGCGCAGATCATCACGCGTATCGACGAAAAGCAATACCGTATCGCCGACGTGTTCGAAACCTACGTCGAGCCGCTGATCAACGCTGTGCAGCCGCCGCGCTTCAAGTTTTAAATCGCACCGCTACACGTTTCGTTTGCACGTTTATCTGTACGGGCGGCACGCCGCCGTCCGCTGAACTGGATGTCCTGCTGATGCAAAATCTGACCGCTCCCGCGCTCGCCGAATGGCTCGCCGACACGTCGCGCCCCGCACCCGTGCTGCTCGACGTGCGCGAACCGTGGGAAATCCAGACGGCGTCGATTGCCGGCGCCGTGTCGATTCCGATGCGTGAAATTCCGGCGCGCAGCGAAGAACTCGACGACGACGCGCAAATCGTCTGCGTCTGCCACCACGGCGCGCGCAGCGCCCAGGTCGCGATGTTCCTCGAATCGCGCGGCCATACCAGCGTGTTCAATCTGCAAGGCGGGATCGACGCGTGGTCGCGTCAGGTCGATCCCGCCGTTCCCACCTATTGATCGAACGGTCCCGATGAAGCGCCAGCGAGTGCCGGTCCGTGCGGCCGCTGTGGCGCTTCATGGCGCGTGAGCGACGCTAACTATCAGGTCGTTCTGAGGCAGATTGCGCTCGACAACGCGCAGCGCGAGACGTCGAAAGCCAAGGCCGGCCATCTACCGACCGTCGACCTGGTGGCGAGCCGCTCGCGCAGCAGTCTCGGCGCGGCGGGTGCGGGTAACTTCGGCGGCAATTTCGGTGGCGGCTTCGGCAGCGGTGCGAATACGCCGGCACCCGGCGCACCGGCGCTCGCCGCGGAACTGGACAACCGGGGGTCGTCGTACACCAACAGCACGATCGGCGTGCAAGTCACGATTCCGATCTTTACGGGCGGCGCGACACAAAGCCGGGTTCGTCAGACGCTCGCGCTCGAAGATCAGGCCGCGGCCGATCTCGATACGGCTCGGCGCAATGCCGCGCTGTCGGCGCGGCAGGCCTTTCTCGGGGTAGTGAGTGGGCTCGCACAGGTCCGCGCGCTGCAGACCGCTGAGCGATCGGCGAACACGTCGCTCGAATCGAATCTGCTCGGCTATCAGGTCGGCGTGCGGATCAATATCGACCTGCTCAATGCGCAAGATCAGTTGTTTTGGGCGCGCCGCGATCTGGCGAAAGCGCGTTATGACACGCTGATCAATAGCCTCAAGCTGAAGGCTTCCACCGCGAATCTCACCGATCAGGATGTGCTGCAGTTGAGCGCGCTGCTCTCGCCGGTCGACGACGGTTCGCTGACCGCGCTGCCGCAAGCGCCGACGGTGCCGCATCCGGGCGTCGCTGCGAAAGGCGCGGCGGGAAAGGTCGGGCGGCGGGCTATGCCGGGCACTTTGGCGCCTGCGCAGGCTCAGTAGCGTCTCGCTTATTGCTTTACTTTTCTGGATGCTCTTGCCGCGTTCGATCGGCTGTTTGCGTTAGTTGCTAGCGCGCTTTCGCAGCGCCACACCTTCGAACAGCGCCATTACCCCTTCCCACTTCGATACAGATCGCAAACTCTTCGCGATTGAGTTCCTGTCTTAAGTCATGCAAACGTCGGCCTCGGCAATTAAGACGACCTAAGACGATGCTGACATCGCGCTTTCAATAAGACGTTTCTCGTCACTGCTCCAGAAGCTTCTTGCGGTTTCCTAAACACCTCGCGGGCACCATGCTGCGACACGTTTTCTGGAGCCGTGTAATGAGATTTTCGAAAACCGTGATGCTTGGCGCAACGCTGTTGCCACTCGCATCGTATGCAACGCTGGGCGGCGCACCGAGCGCCGTTGCGCCTTCCTCTCCCATGGTGCTGCGCGCCACGTCGCATTCCGCCGCCGCTAGCAGTGCGACCGGCGCGAGCGCCACTACCGTCACTACCGCCGTAACCGGTGCGGCTAAAACGACCGCCACCGCCCCCTACACCGTGCGCGAATCGCGTGACGCTAACGCTGTCACGATCCGTGAATACGTGCTGCCGAGCAATGTCGTGTTCGCCGTCGCGTGGGAAGGACCCATACGCCCGGATATGACGGCGCTCCTCGGCAGCTATTTCCCAACCTATGTGGCTGCCGGTGAAAGCCGCGCGCGCGGCACCGGTCCGCTGATCGAAAGCACCGGTGAGTTCCGCATTGAATCGGCCGGCCGCCTGGGGCATTTCTTCGGCATGGCGTATCTGCCGCGACTGATGCCCGCAAATGTCCGCCCAGGCGATCTGAAGTAACACGGCGTATCGATTTCGCGGAAACAACAAAATGACGACAATCAATAAGACACTCTCGATCGCGCTGGTAGCGCTTGGGCTGACACTGTCCGCATGTGGCGGCGGAAGTGACGGAAACAGCAGCAACAACAATAGCTCGATCGGCTGGTCCGCCGATCCCGACTGGATCAAGAAGCCGGATGGTTCGGGCAGTTCGGATAACTCCGGAAATACGCCCAGCGGCGGCAACACGGTGTCGATCCGTGTCGACAATTCGATGGGCGGCATCAACATGCTTTCCGCCACGATCACCCTGTGTGTTCCAGGTACGCAGGGCGGGAGCCAGTGCACTACCGTCGACCGCATGGTGGTGGATACGGGCTCAGTAGGTGTACGCATCATGGCCAGCGCATTGCCGACGCTGCGGTCGCAGTTGCTGACGCAAGTCGGCGCCGTCGACGACGTAAGCGGCGTCGCACCGATCGCCGAATGCATGCCGTTTGGTTCCGGCACGACCTGGGGCTCGGTGAAACGCGCCGATGTCACTATCGGCAGCCGCACGGCAAGCAATATTCCCATCCAGCTGATCGGCGACGGCGCGTACGCCATCCCGTCGGACTGCGTCGCGCATGGCGGCCCGGACCTCAGTACCGTCGAGAAACTCGGCGCCAACGGTATTCTCGGCATCGGCTACGGCACTCAGGACTCGAAAGACGCGCTGACCACCGCGCTGCCGGGGAACTACTACTATTGCACGGGCGCTAACGCGTGCTTCAACACGCGCATGACGGTCGGCAAAGAGGTGATGAACCCCGTCGCCGCTTTCCCGAGGGATAACAACGGCACGATCATCCGCCTGCCCAAGCTGCCGGCGGGAGGCCAGGCGAGTGTCACCGGCGAACTGATATTCGGTATCGGCACGCAATCGAATAACGCGTTGCCGTCGAACGTGAACATTCTGGCGTTGGATGAGCACGGCGAATTTACAACCCAGTATCAAGGTCAGGCGTTCAACTGGAGTGCACTCGACAGCGGTACCAACGGGTTCGCGTTCCAGGACGATTCGATTCCCACTACGTCGGGTTGGTACACGCCGTCGAGCGCGCTGAATCTGGCTGCCACGATGGAGGCCACCAGCGGCAAGGGAGCGCCTGTCAAGATGCCTTTTACGATCGACAATGCCCTCCGCATGTCGGCGAACGGGTATGCCGCGTACGACAACGTCGGCTGGTATCAGTCCAGTTTGCGAATGTTCATGTGGGGGCTGCCTTTCTTCTACGGACGCAGCGTTTACACGACGGTCGGCATCAGCGCAATAGGCAAGCAGAACGGATCGTTTGTCGCGTTCTGACGAACTGAGTGTGTCTTAATCGGGAGGCGGCGTCGTGAGTTGCCTCCCTCCCTCTTGTGCCGCTGTGCAAAATCGATCTAGTCGCATCGGTGTTTCCTACTCACCGTTGAGATTTATCTGAGCCTCTCATTAATTGCCCGCAGGCAACATGCTCCGACCTGTTTTTTGGAGCTATCTGATGAAATTTGTAAAGATCGTGCTAGTGGTGTCGGCGCTGTTGCCGCTCGCGTCGTATGCGGCGTTGGGTGGTGCACCGAATACGGCTGCGGCCCCGCAGACGTTGCTTCGGGCGGCAACGCCTAATTCCTCTTCTTCTACTGCCGCGGCTTACACCGTGCGTGAATCGCGTGACGCTGACGGTGTCAGGATTCGCGAATACGCGCTACCCAGCAATGTCGTTTTTGCCGTCACGTGGCAAGGACCCGTGCGCCCGGACATGGTCGCGCTCCTCGGCAGCTACTTCCCGAACGCAGTTTCCGCAGGGACAGCGCACGTACGAGGTACCGGTCCGTTGATCGAACGCAACGGCGACTTTCAGATCGAGTCAGCAGGACGCGCGGGCAACTTCTTCGGCAAGGCGGTCCTGCCGCGCCTCGTCCCCGCCAATGTCCGTGCTGACGATCTGCAGTGACGCGACACATCGATTTCACGGAATACAAGAAACATGAAGACGCTCAATAAGAAACTTTGCTTCGCGCTGCTGACGGCGAGCTTGGCCCTTTCAGCCTGCGGCGGCGGTGGCGGTAGCGACGACGGCAGCTCGAATCCGACGCAGGACAATGACAAGCCGGCAACGCCGAGTTCAACACCGACTCCGACGCCCACTCCAACGCCGACTCCGACTCCGACTCCGACGCCAACGCCGACTCCGACTCCGACGCCAACGCCGACTCCAACTCCAACGCCGACGCCGACGCCGACACCAACGCCGACTCCGACACCAACGCCGACTCCGACTCCAACACCAACACCAACACCAACACCA
>NZ_JAXDPY010000035.1:0-11932 GCF_034668105.1 Paraburkholderia sp.
TGCCGGCCGGCGACAGCAAGCTTTGTAGCGGAGGGGTAGCCGCGCCCGCTGCCTTCGACAACGAGGCAGCCGTCAAGAACAGGATGCCTGCGGGGGTGTGGCCGCCCGTCGGTCTGCCGCCGCGCCGGGGAACAGGGACCGGTCTGCGCGGCCCACACCCCACTCGCGGCGTCGACGCTATGGCGGTGGGGCCGCCGCTGCGGCTGAGCATCGATAGGGTGAGGTGGACATCAAGTCCAGGCTGACTACGCATCTCTTCTCCGGGCGCGTGTTCATCTGCACGCGATATGCGTCCGGTCAACACCTCAGCAAACACCGTACCGCCCAGAAGTTGCTTCTTGTTTGCCTATCCGGCCGGCTCTCCTCCCGCGCCGAGATCGGCGCCGGCCGCCGGTTGCGCGGTGGTGTCCGATGCGGTACGCGTCGTCATGGCCGCCAGAACGTCGATGTCGCATCCGTTACGTTTATCGATGCCACGCATTTCCCAATGGAGGTTTCGTCTTCTACCGCGGCGTCCGATGTGTTGCTCCGGCAACGGAAATAGCGACGTGCCTCATTCATCAACGACGGGCAACACCGGTAGCAGCGCCGCCTACTGGACGGCGGCCGTCGGTTTGTAGCGATTACACGTTGGCCGTGTAGACCTTACCCTGACAGCGCGATGCCCGCCCGATCGACGCGTCGACGCGCGAGTCGCAGCACGGAGGCGCATCCCCAAGGCGCTGTACGGAACTACTGCAGCTGAGGTCCAGGCAATCCTCGCAATCAAAGTGGCCGGCAGTGCCCCGTTCTTCGTCGGGCACTTTGCCAACTTCAGCGCCCATGCGCCGGAGCCTTGACATGAGCATTGCGTTCTTTTATCTGGCCGCGGGCGGCATGCGGGCGCGCGTAAACTCGCCAGGTGCCAGCGACGCAAGCCCGGCAGCAATATCGCTCGCCCGAGCCGCCGCGATGTCCTGTGCGTCTCCCTTGGACACACGACCGCAGTTCCCACTTTTCTCGAACACGAGGCGGTGCCCCAGGCTACGCTCCGTCACCCGCACGACCCACAGAAAACCGCCGTCGAAATCCGCTATCACATCCGATCCGACGCGGAGGTTTGCTAACTCAATGGTGTGTACGCGCATAGGGCCTCCGTTTATCGCGGGTTTTGCGTTCTGGCATGCATCCCACATGCCCGACGAGCGCTCCTTCAGATGCCCCGGAGGACAGCCTTGGGCCTGATCATTGCTCGATGCATGGCACTTATCTATTTCTTGAGGAACCCGTATATGACGACGCAACCCCAGCCCCAGTCGCAGAAAAAGCCTGTTGAAGGCGTGGGCTCCCCGCAGAAAGAACAAATGGAAAGTCCGGGCACCTTCAAAACGGATGTCTCTGAAACGGACGAAGAAGGTACAACCGTGCGGGAGGCGGAAGTTCGCGAAGACGATCTTTCGGAACCCGGATCGTCGGAATCCGGCGGACACGCGCAATCGCAATGAGGTCCACTACCGGGGATCAGGATAGCCAGGCTGCCGGCCACGCGTCGCCCCACCTCGATGATCGCGAGCGCGACCAGGCAGAGGCTCACAGTACGCCTCGCGCGCTCGTCGTCCACGAGATCATCCGGGAGGAGGGGGAGACGGCGCTTGAGCGAAGCGCAAGGGCATTGATGTGGTCCGCATTGGCGGCCGGCCTGTCGATGGGTTTCTCGTTCCTCACGCAGGCAGTGCTGCAAACAAGGCTCTCACCGTCGTCCGCCAGTGGCATTTCTCTCGTTGCCGCGGCGGGCTATTGTGTTGGCTTCATCATTGTCGTGCTGGGTCGGCAACAGCTATTCACCGAAAGCACACTCACTGTCATCCTCCCAGTGTTGACGCGCCGCGACGCGCGCACGCTGTTGGCCGCACTGCGGCTGTGGGTCATCGTGTTGTCCGCCAATCTCGTCGGCACGTGGATCTTCGCGGGCATCCTCGTCTTGCCCACGCCGTTCACACTGCGGCTCGTTCCCGCGCTGGAGATGCTCGGGCACTCCAGCCTCGAATCCGCCTTCGCCACGACGGCATTGAAGGCCGTCTTGGCCGGCTGGCTGATCGCGCTAATGGTGTGGCTGCTCCCCAATGCGCGGTCCGCCGCGGTGATAATCATTGCGATCGTCACCTATGTCGTATCACTATGCGGGTTGTCCCACGTGATAGCAGGCTCGGCCGAGGCTGCGTACATGGTCCTGCGCGGCGAAGCTGACATTGTGGACTATCTGGGGCGCTTTCTCGCGCCCACGCTCCTGGGCAATGTGATTGGCGGCGTCGCCCTGGTGGGACTGCTGAACCATGCGTCCATTGCGCCCGAGATGAACGGGCGGGGCGGCGCCTGATTCTCCGCGTCGCCCGGGACAAAGATAGCAAAGGGGACAAGCTTCAACCGCATGCGACGCTTTCACGACGCAACACATCGCGACGGCGTGCGGTGGCGCACGATTGCCCACCGTGCGCAGGAAAGCGAAGCGCCGCTGCCGCCAGTGTTTCGCGATCCACCGCGTTTAGTGCGCAGCCACACCCTTCTTCGTCGCCAGATCCTGCGCCATCTGGTAATGCTGCTTTATGGTCGGCAGCGCCTTTTGCGCCGCTTCCTTAAGCTTCGCATTCTGGCCGTCGGCAGCCTCTTTCTCGAATGCGGCGACGGCCTGCTTGTGCCCTTCCAGTCCCACCTTCTGAATGTAGGCCTGGTCGAATTGCTTGCCTTTCAGCGGCTTCAATGCATCGAGAATGGCGGGGTCCGAATTGTCCTTCGGCACCTCGATGCCGTGGGGAGCCGCCATCTTGAGCTGCAGGGTCAGCTTGGTGTGGTCCACGATCATGTGATGGGCAAACGACTTCACGTCCTTGTCGCTCGAATTGCTGGTCGCAAGTTTGCTCGCATCGATTTCGGTCGATGACGACATGCTGGCGGCCTGGACGAAATCCTTGTCGACCTGCGCAAGGGGATTAGCGGCCGTCGTCGAAGCTGCCTGCGTCTGCGCGGTTGCCGCGAACGGCACCAGGCACAGGCAACTGGAAACGGCTGCGATCGCTGTCATCTTTTTCATGAATTCCTCACTAGAATCGTTTTACAACCCACTTAACCACATCGTTATGGCCCACCGGATACAGCAATGAGCGTGCCGCACCGCGGGAAATGCGCGGACAGCCATGCACCTTCGAACAAGTTACGGCATAACGCTTGCTGGCTTGAAGAGCGAGACCCTATCCGCCAATTCACCCTCTACCCTATCGAGTCACTCATGAATACGAAAACCTCACGCGCATGGTTCACGGCCGGGGCCCTTGCCGTGCTGCTCTCATTCAACGGCTGCAACCGGTCTGGGACTTCGTCCACCGGCGCGGCCAGCGACACCGCCGCCGCCAGTGATGCTGCGCAAAACAGCGCGCCAGTTGCGGCGCCCGCGACCGCAGCCAGCGACCACCCCGGCGGGGCGAGTCAGTAGGCGTCAGTGCCGAATCGGATTTGCGTTGCGCGCGCCGCGCCGCCTTGGCGCCGGAATTCCCTTAGCGGGCGCCGCCTTGGAGCGCCGAATTCCCTTAACGCGTCGCGGGCGCCCGTCAGCCGTCGTACCGCCTGTAGGGCGAGCGCCACCGAGCCAGCAGTTTGCCCGCGCCGAACAAAACCGCTCCGACGACGACGGCGGTTGCCACAGGAAACGTTCCCGCGGTATCCAGTGCGATACGCGCGGGCCGCTCGCTCAGCAGTTCCACGCGCCGTCGCGTCATGGCGGACCCCAGCGATCTGAGTTCGGGCTTCAGCGAACGTTCGGCGATGGGCAACAGCACGGCTTCCTCATCGGCCACGTGATGGATGGTTTCCCGCATCAACTGCATGAACACGCCGTCGAATGCGGCATTGTCGGGGCCCATGCCGCGCAGTTCCTCGATTTTTGCGCGCAGCCCATCATGCTCCGGCCGGCTCTCGCGCAGCGTTTCGTTGTCCGGCGCGACGCGCGCAAGCGCCGGATAGAAGATTTCCTCTTCGAGTTGCGCGTGGATTTCAAGCGCGCTGCAAACGGAGCCCGCTATCGCGCGCTTGCGCCACCATGGGCTGGCAAGATGGTAGCGGTGGAACGCGGTGAACACGTGCGAATGATCGAGGCGAATCATCGTCGTTATTTCCGGGGAAATTTGCGAAGCTTGCTTGGACATGGTCGGTTTCTCGTGTTGATGCCCATCTGGGCGATTGCAGGAGATTGCGGGTATGGGCAATCAGTGCGCTTAATGCGAATCCGGCATGCTGCCGCTGTTCCGCGTTGCGCTCCGGTGACGGGTCGTTCTCCCGGAGGTGATACGCCCGGATGCGAATGAGCGCTTCGAGGTCGGTATCCATGCTGTGCTCCTCCATAAAAACTCGCGCAACGCTCCTACGCGTGGCGCGCGACGATGCGAACCGGTATCGACTTCGCGGCCGGCACCTTGCTTTCTTTCGCGCAATGCCAGAGCGGCAGCAGCGGATTGCACTCCGGGTAATACCCGGCAATACATCCCTGCGGAATGTCGTACGGAACGATTCGAAGCCCCTCGACGCGACGGTCGACACCGTCGTCGGCGATCGTTTGCAGCGTCACCTGATCGTCTTCCTCCAGCGAACGCGATGCCATGTCGGCACGATTCATCAGGATGACCATGCGCCCTCCCTTGATGCCGCGAAACCGGTCGTCGAGGCTATAGATGGTCGTGTTGAACTGGCCGTCCGAGCGCAACGTCATCAGCCGCAATGCGCCGGGCTCGCGCTCCTCCATGTCGGGATCCTCGCCGAGCGACGTGGGCACCATGAATTCCGCCTTGCCGCTCGGCGTCTGCCACTTGCGCTCGCGTGCCGGCAAAGGCCTCGGGAAACCGCCCGGCGTCCACATGCGGGCTTCGAAATCGCGAAAGATCTCCGGGTAAGTTTCCGCGATCGCAGCGCGCACGCTGCGATAATCGTCGCGCCATGCGTCCCAATCCACCGTGGAACGAGCAGCCAGCGTGGCCTTGGCGATACCCGCGACGATAAAAGGCTCCGAGCGCGCATCGGGGCTGGCCGGTTCCACTACTCCGCGCGAGCCGTGCATGCAGCCGGTGCTGTCTTCCATCGAGACGGACTGCTCGCCGCCCGCCTGGCGGTCAATCTCGATGCGGCTCAGACACGGCAGGATATAAGCCACGGCGCCATGCACGAGATGGCTGCGGTTGAGCTTGGTGGCGACGCTTACGGTCAGGCGCACACGGCTCCAGGCCGGCTCCGTCAGATTGCGGTCCGGCACTGAGCGCACGAGATTGCCGCCCAGGTTGAGCACGGCCGTCACCTTCCCTTTGACGATTGCCTCGAACGCCTCGACGATGTTCATGCCTTTTTTTCGCGGCGGCTCGAACGAGAACTGCTGTGCAAGCTGGTCGAGCGGCGCGAGTTCCGGCTTTTCGGTAATACCCACGGTCCGTTGGCCCTGCACATTCGAGTGTCCGCGTATTGGCGACGGGCCCGCCCCCGGCTTGCCGACGTTGCCGCGAAGCATCAGGAAATTGCAGACCATACGCACGTTCTGCACACCCATGCGATGCTGGGTCAAGCCCATGCCGTAGTGGATCATCACCGCACTCGATTTCATGTATTCGTCGGCCGCGCGCTCGATGTCGGCGCGCGTCAGCCCGCTGACCTGCTCGATGTCCGCCCATTGAGCTTGTCGCACATAACGGGCGAACTCTTCGAAGCCCTGCGTGTGCTCGCGCACAAAGGCTTCGTCCAGGACGCGCGCGGCGCTGCGGGCCACGGCCGCGTCGTCTGCGGCGATCACAGCCTTGCACAGGCCGACAAGCGCCGCCGTGTCACCGCCCGTGCGGAGCTGGTGATATTGCGTACTGATCTGCGTCTCCTGCGGCGTGAGCATCTGCACCGGCGACTGCGGATTGCTGAAGCTGATAAGGCCCGGCTCGCGCAACGGATTGAAGGTAATGATGGGCACCCCGCGCTTGCGCGCGTCCTGCAGTGGATGAAGCATTCGCGGGCTGTTAGTGCCGACGTTCTGCCCGAAGAAAAACATCAGATCGGTCTTTTCGAAGTCGTCCAGCGTGATGGTGCCGACCCCGACGCCGATCGCCTCTTTCAGTCCCACGCTACTGCTTTCGTGGCACATATTCGAGCTGTCCGGGAGATTGTTTGTGCCGTACATGCGGGCGAACAACTGCAACATATACGAGGTTTCAAGCGATGCGCGTCCCGAGGTATAGAACACGACCTGCTCCGGGTCCATCGCCTTCAGTTCCCGGCCAATGTCGTCGAACGCTTCCTGCCAACTGACCGGCACGTACCTGTCGGACGTCGCGTCGTAGCGCAGCGGTTCGGTCAGGCGCCCCGCTTCTTCGAGATCATGATCGTGCCACGCGAGTAACTCGCTCACGGTGTGAATCCGGAAGAAGTCGTGCGTCACCCGCCTGGCAGTGATGTCCCACGCGGTAGCCTTCGCGCCGCTCTCGCAGAATTCGAAAGTGTGCGGGTCCGCAGGCTTCGCCCAGGAACAGCTGACGCACATGAAACCGTCCGGCTTGTTCTGGTGCAGCAGCACTGCGCTGCCCTTGAGCGTCACCTTCTCTTGCGCAAGGATCGACGTGACCGCTTTCAGCGATCCCCATCCGCCTGACGAATAAGGATAGGCCTCATTCTTCGTTTTTTTGTCCATGACTCACCTTGGGAAACGGAAATGTTTCTCCGGTGCAGCAAAGCTTATTCCGCGCCGGAAATGTTGGACTTCCCGTTGGCGTTGCGCCGCGGCACGCCATCCGCATGCGCTCCCGGCGGTGAACTATCCATGCCCGGTCTTGCAAGCGTCACATCGGTCGGTCAGCGCTCTCGCCTGATCACCCCGGCTTTTCTAGCAGCCATGCGAGGTAGTCCTGGCGAAGCCAGCCCGATCTGACGCTTCGGTCGCGTTCGCGTTCCGCCGCTATTCGGACCGCATCAGCGAAGCATTGCAGCGCTTCTTTTGAACCCGAAACCGTGCTGTATTCCTCTTGACCGATCCGCCCGTCGAGTAAGACGGCAAATCCCGCCTCCCGCGCCATGTTCAGTATGTCCATTTCCGCTCCTTCCGCACCGAGCCCGATGCCTTGATTGCTCCGTACCCGGGAGGGGCGCATTATCCATGCCTCCTGGCAGGTCATAGCATCGTAGGCCTCCGGGCCCGGTCGATGAGAGCGAGAACAGGCGGCTTTTCTGCCAGGCCCCGGTCCGCCTTGCCCGGCTTCCCGATGGTGCTTCGCCTTGTGGGCAGGAATGCCATATGCGGTATATGCGGGCAGAACGACGCTCCTTGCGAGGGGAGCGCATTCGCGCCATTCAACTTCGCTCCGGACGTCTAGCGGTGAAGACACAAGGATGCGAAGAAAGCGCTCGGGAGCAAGCCGGGCGCACGAGGCTTGATTTTTTATACACCGGGTGCCCGCGATTAATATCTGCCACGGCCGGGCTACAACGAACCGGCACCTTCAACTGGCCCGTCGGTTGACTCTGACTGGCCGTCACCGGCATCTGGCTCCGCGAGTGGCCTCATGGCAGGCTGCAGCGCCGCACGCAACTGATCAAGCGTGAAGGGCTTGCGTAGCGCCGACCATTCGAACTCAAACTTCTCGTGGGCGGGGACCGGATTTCCGGAGGCGAAAACAATCCGGAGTGCCGGGCGAGTGGCAAACGCGCGTCGCGCCAGTTCGGTGCCCGACATATCCGGCATGATGACGTCGGTGAACAGAACGTCAAAGTCTTCAGCTTGCAGGGCATTCAGCGCCGCTGCCGCGCTGTCGGCGCGCTGCGGTTTCATTCCGATCAGCGTCAACAGCTCGAAGGTTGCGTCCAGCGACGCCGCATCGTCTTCCACGACGAGAACGCGCAGGCCCTGACCGTTTGCGCCCGGCACAACGCCATCACCGGAACGGGCATCAACCGCGCCCGGTTCCATCGCGTCGTCATCGTTGTTGCCCAACACCTGCCGCACCTTGACGGCAAGTTGCTGACGACTGTACGGCTTGCTCAGCAGTTCCACGCCGGGATCGAGCCGGCCACCATGCACGATCGCGTTCTGGGTATAGCCGGACGTAAAGAGTACCTTCAATCCGGGCAACATCTGGACTGCCTTTCTGGCCATTTCCGGACTACGCAGCGCGCCGGGCATCACCACGTCGGTAAACAGCAGGTCGATATGCACGCCGCTCGCCACCACAGTCAACGCCTGCTCCGCGTCGTTGGCCTTGAGCACCGCATAACCGAGACCGCTAAGAAGCTCAACGACCGTCGACTGAACCTTCAGATCGTCTTCCACGACCAGGATGGTCTCGTTGCCATGCTTGAGGACGGCCTCCCGGCTTCGCCTGGTCTCAACCGCCGCCCCGGTTGACCGGGGCAGATAAATCCGGACGGTCGTTCCCTCACCGATCTCGCTATAAAGCCGGATATGGCCGCCGCTCTGCTTGACGAAGCCGTAGGCCATGCTCAGGCCGAGGCCGGTACCCCGCCCTTCTGGCTTCGTGCTGAAGAACGGGTCAAAAGCGCGCTCCATCACCTCGCGGCTCATGCCAGTTCCCGTGTCGGTGACAGCCAGCATCACATACTGCCCGGCCGGGACGTCCGGAAGCGACAAAACGTACTCGTCGTCAAGCGTCGCATTGGCCAGTTCAAGCGTCAGCTTGCCGCCGTCGGGCATCGCGTCGCGCGCGTTGATAGCCAGATTCAGGATCACATTTTCCAGCTGATGGGGGTCCGCCATGGTATTCCAGAGGCCTCCGGCAACCACGGACTCGATCTGGATCGTCTCGCCCAGTGCCCGCCGCAGGAGGTCGTCCAGCGCGTGAAGCTGACGCGCAGGGTTAATGACGACGGGGGCCAGGGGCTGCTGACGACCGAAGGCCAGCAGTTGTGACGCCAGCTTCGCGCCGCGGTCGACCGCATCAAGCGCGTTACCCAGCCGCTCGGCGCTCCAGGCATCACGACCGTGCCTGCTTTCCAGCAGTTCCAGGTTGCCCCGAAGTACCTGGAGAACGTTGTTGAAATCGTGTGCAACCCCACCCGTCAGTTTGCCCAGCGCTTCCATCTTCTGGGCCTGAAACAAGGCGCTCTGCGTTTGCTCAAGCAGCTCGCTGGCGCGTCGCCGCTCGGTAATATCGCGCGTGACTTTGGCAAATCCGACCAGCTCGCCATCTTCGTAAATGGCGTCGATGACAACGTGCGCCCAGAAACGGCTCCCGTCCCGCCTCACGCGCCAGCCTTCGGCCTCAAACCGTCCCACCTGTCTCGCGGTCTCGAGGCCCCGGAAAGGGACGCCTCTTGCGACATCCTCGGGCGTGTAAAACCTGGAAAAATGCGAGCCGATAATTTCTTTCTCGGCGTACCCCTTGATCCGCCGCGCCCCGGAGTTCCAGCTCGTAATGTGCCCATCGGGCGAAAGCATGAAGATGGCATAGTCGGTGACTCCCTGAACCAGCAGGCGGAAGCTCCGCTCGCTCTCCAGTACGGCGTCGTGAACGGCCTTCTTGTCACTGACGTCGCGGACCACCTTGCCGAAGCCAATAAGCTGCCCCCGGCTGTCTCGCAACGCCGTCATGACGACGTTCGCCCAGAAGATCGTCCCATCCTTGCGCACGCGCCAGCCCTCCGCGACGTAACGCCCGACCTCGGTCGCAGCACGCAGGGCCGCCTCGGGCGCACCCGCGGCGCGGTCCGATTCAGGGTAAAAAAGTGAGAACGGCTGACCGACGATTTCGTCTGGGCGATACCCCTGGATGCGTTCGCCGCCGGGGTTCCACGTAAGCACGATGCCCTCTGGCGACAGGGCGAAGATCGAATAGTCCTGGGTGGATTCAGCCCATAGCCTGAGCCATGCGGAACTGAAGCCGGCGGATCGTGGGTCAACGTCGTTCATCTGATCAACCTGGTAAGGGGTTCGGTGCGCAGTGGTCAAATCTCGGACCGGAAGCAATAAACGAGCCCGACGGCTATATGCAAAAGGGCCGTTCGCCGGCCCAACTGATCGCGCTGATCCGGATCCTTGCAGCGTGAACGTGCGGGGCCGCCGCAATGGCGGGCCGGCGTCGCGCGTACAATCGACGGCGACAAGCGACGTGCTGGAGGGGTCCGACTGCCTGCCGGGCAGTTGTCCCGCCTCCATTCCATCAGGCGGAATCTGCCTCGCCCTTCAACAACAGCGCACGTCTGTCTACTACGTACCGGAGATCCCGATGAGCCTGGCCGACTTCATTGAAGCTGATCTGACTGGCCTGATCGACGACTGGACAAACTACGCCCTCGCGCTCAGCCAGCCGGACAGCAAGCTGTCGGAGAGCCAGTTGCGCAACTCGGCGGCCGATATCCTGATGGCGATTGCGGCCGACATGCGCGAGGCGCAGAGCACGGTGCAGCAGCAGACGAAGTCGCGCGGCGACAAACACGCGCCAAGGTCCGGCTTCAACCGCGTCGCGCATCGGCATGCGGAGGATCGTCTGTCTCACGGATTCGGCATCAACGATGTCGTCGCAGAGTTCCGCGCGCTGCGCGCCACGGTGCTGCGGCGCTGGCAGAAAACATCACCTGCGGGAGGGGCGGCATTCCAGGAAATGATCCGCTTCAATGAAGCCATCGACCAGGTGCTCGCCGAATCGGTGCGGCACTATGCGCACCGCACGGAGCGCATTCGCGACCTGTTCGCCGGCGTGTTGGCGCACGACCTGCGCTCGCCGCTGGGCGCCATACTGAATTCCGCTGAAGTGCTGCTGCACGACGACAACCTGTCTCCCCCGAGCGTGCGAGCGGTCGCCTTTGTCCAGCGCGGCGCAATGCGCATGAGACAGATGATTGATGATCTGCTCATTTTTACGCGCTCCCGGCTTGGGGACGCGCTGCCGGTCAGTTTCACGCCGCAGCACATCGGACGGATCTGTAGCGACGCGGTGGACGAGGTGCGTGCGTCGTTTCCCGATGCGCGTATCGAGCTGCGGCTTGCAGGCGAACTTCGTGGCCGTTGGGACGGCAGCCGGCTCGGGCAACTGGTGGTCAACCTGCTCACGAACGCGGTTCGCTATGGGTCGGGGCTTGTAGTCGTGGAAGCCGGCGGTCGCGATGGAAGAATGACGCTTGTTGTCTCCAACGAAGGCGATCCGATCCCGGAGCACGCGCTACCCACGCTGTTTGATCCACTGACGCGCGCGGGCATACCTAACCGGAGCGGGACGGCGGCGGGGATGGGCCTGGGTCTCTACATCTGCCGCTGCATTGCCAGCGCGCATCAGGGCACGATCGGGGTTGAGTCGACGGGGCATGCTACCCGTTTCACCGTGTGCCTGCCGTGTGCGCCGGCGTGATGCCGATCAAGGATGGTCCGGTTTTAGCGGCGCACCCTGCCTGCGCCGGGGCACCATGATCGGCGTTCGTCGTCAACGGCATCGAGAATCGCCTGCTTTCGGCCAGTTGTTCCGCCCCGCTCCTGGGTCGCCCTTGAACGCTTCAGGCTTGAGCTTCTGCAGGCCAATATCAGTCAGCAAGGTCCAGGATCACTCCCACTCGATCATCAACAACCCGCCCAATCCCGCATGGTTAAAGGGTTTGGCTATGATCGAAAAAGGTCTTTACCGACGCTTTTACCGTCAGGAAAACACGCCCTTTGCTGGCGCGGGATTCGGGACAATTGGCGGAGTGCCGACCTATCATCAATCACTTGGAATGATACCGAATGAGTGGCGAAACGTCAGGCGTTTCTGCACCGTCTGCTCCAAGGAATAGCCGGTGATCAGCGCGAAGATGGATAGTCAGCTCGTTGGAACGCCGTAACGCTTGAACAGCGCCTCGAAGAAGGCCTTTACATCCTCCTTGGCTGTTGGCACTTGCAGCTCCGCGGCCCCAAAGCGAAAGACTTCATACCCTGCGAGCTTGAGTTCGCGGTCGCCCCGGA
>NZ_JAXDPY010000036.1:0-8810 GCF_034668105.1 Paraburkholderia sp.
ACCGGCGCCTGAGACGCCGCCTCGTCGCGCTGAGCGATGCGGATGGGCGGCACCCGCACCAGATCGCCCAGCTCCAGCCGGTATTGCGCGTCGATCCGGCCCTTGTTCACGCGAACTTCCCCGCTGCGCAGGATGCGGTAGATATGGCTTTTCGGCACGCCCTTGCAGACGCGCAACAAAAAGTTGTCGATGCGCTGTCCGGCCGCGCTGTCGTCGATTTCGATGAGCGAGACCTGGTCGCTGGCGACCGCGTTTGCTACCGGACCTGTGACCGATTTCTGGGATATTTTGCCTAACTCTTTCATTCTGAATATAATTTGCCCAGCAGTCTGCGGCGGCCGGCGCAGTGTCCGGAATTCGGGCGGATTGCGCAGGTGCAAGCGATAAACCGTTATTTTACTTGCGCCGGGGTCTGGTTGCTCACCCTCAAAATGAGATGCAACAAGTTGCACGCACGAGGTCAGTACCCGGCAGGGACGGCGCCCACAGGCGCGTTCGGTCAAGGTCAGCTTCGACGGTAACGGAATTTTGGTCAAAAAGAATTTAACTTTCAGCTTCGGTATCGGGCGGTCTGACGCCCTGCTGGTTGAAGCTGCCGGTTGCGAAAATACGGCGTGCGCCCGAGGCGTCTTGTAGAAAATACAAGACATGGCGACGTCAAAATGAGGCGAGACACCCCCAGCGAGAAAAGACGCGCCGACTGCGCGAACTTCCCGTTGCGGCATGACCGCAGCCTTCGACCCTCCGGTCACGCGCCCAGTTGGCGCACCGGCGCGAGTGGACGAATGGCTTATGAAGGTCTGCTGGCAGAACCCGCGGCGTGTCGGGTCGTTATTTGAAGCCGTGTTCGCATGTGCCCTGCGGCACCGTGCCCATTTCTCAATGGGAGCGGGCCCTCTCAGGCAATTCTCCCGCCAATGTTCCCGCTCCAGCGTGCTTGTGAAAACACAATAAGGCGCGGCATGCCGCTACCCTCCTGGCTCTCGCGACTGACAACCGCGCAGCTGAGGGCTAGCTAAGCCGCCTGGAGCCGTTCAATGAAACGAATGTTGTTCAATGCGACGCAGCAGGAAGAACTGCGCGTTGCCATCGTCGATGGGCAAAAACTCATCGATATCGACATCGAAACCGCCGGGCGCGAACAGCGCAAAGGCAATATTTACAAGGGCATCATCACCCGCATCGAGCCTTCGCTCGAGGCCTGTTTCGTCAACTACGGCGAAGACCGCCACGGCTTTTTGCCGTTCAAGGAAGTCGCCCGCCAGTATTTCCGCGACGGCGTCGATATGCGCTCCGCGCGCATTCAGGACGCCCTGAAAGAAGGCCAGGAACTGATCGTTCAGGTCGAAAAGGAAGAGCGCGGCAACAAGGGGGCGGCCCTCACCACGTTCATCTCGCTCGCCGGCCGGTATCTGGTTTTGATGCCGAACAACCCGCGCGGCGGCGGCGTATCGCGCCGGATCGAAGGCGACGACCGTCAGGAACTGCGCGAAACCATGGCGCAGCTGCAATTGCCGGAAGGCATGAGCATCATCGCGCGCACGGCCGGGATTGGCCGCAGCGCCGAAGAACTGCAGTGGGACCTGAACTACCTGATGCAACTGTGGCGCGCCATCGAGGCTGCGTCGCAAAGCGGTTCGAGCGGCCAGCCGATGCTGATTTATCTCGAATCGAGCCTCGTAATTCGTGCGATTCGTGACTATTTCCAGCCGGATATCGGCGAAATCCTGATCGACACCACCGAAATCCATGACCAGGCCCGTGCCTTCATGGATATCGTGATGCCGGACAATGTCAGCAAAGTGAAGCGGTATCACGACGACGTGCCGCTGTTCTCGCGCTTCCAGATCGAACACCAGATCGAAACCGCGTACTCGCGCACGGTACCGCTGCCCTCCGGCGGCGCCATCGTGATCGACCATACGGAAGCACTGGTCGCGATCGACGTGAACTCGGCACGCGCCACCAAGGGCGCCGACATCGAGGAAACGGCTGCGCGCACCAACCTCGAAGCGGCCGACGAAGTGGCCCGCCAGTTGCGCCTGCGCGACCTGGGCGGCCTGATCGTGATCGACTTCATCGACATGGAATCGGCCAAGAGCCAGCGCGAAGTCGAGCAACGCCTGAAAGACGCTTTGAAGCACGACCGTGCGCGCGTCCAGATGGGTAAGATCTCGCGCTTCGGCCTGATGGAACTGTCGCGTCAGCGCCTGCGTCCGGCGCTGTCGGAAGGCAGCCACGTGACCTGCCCGCGCTGTAACGGCACGGGCCACATCCGCGATACCGAATCGTCCGCGCTGCAAGTGCTCCGGATCATTCAGGAAGAAGCGATGAAGGAAAACACCGCGGCGATCCATTGCCAGGTGCCGGTCGAAGTGACCGCCTTCCTGTTGAACGAAAAACGCGCCGAAATCAACAAGATCGAATCGCGTTTCAAGGTCAATGTCGTCCTGATCCCGAACAAGCATCTCGATACGCCGCATTACAAGCTCGAGCGCCTGCGTCACGACGATACGCGTCTCGACGAACCGCGCGCCTCGTGGAAGATGGCCGAGGAAGCAGCCCGCGAACTGGAATCGGAAACCGGTTACAGCAAGCGTGCCGAAGAAGTGAAGCCGAAGCAGGAAGCGGCGGTCAAGGGCATCACGCCTGAGAAGCCGGCGCCGAGCGCGCCGGTTCGTCCGGCGGCAACCCCGGCTCCGGTGGCAGTCACGCCGGCTGGCGGCGGCTTTATCGGCTGGTTGAAGAATCTGTTCGGCATGCAGCCGGCCGCCCCGGCGCCTGCCGCGCCGGCTACGGCTGAAAAGCAGCCGCGTCCGCAACGCGGCGAACGCACGGAGCGCGGTGAGCGCACCGGCGATCGCGGCGGCGATCGCAACCGCAATCGCCGTGGCGGCGCCGGCAGCCGCGACGCAGCGGGCCGGGCCGAAGGCACGACCGGCGGCCGTCAGGCTCAAGTTCAGCAGCCGTCGCAGCGTCGCGAGGAACGCGAACCGCGCGAAGGCCGTGAGGCACGCGAAGGTCGTGAACCGCGTGAAGCACGCGAATCGCGCGAGCCGCGTGGGAATCGTGAGCCGCGTGAGGTCCGCGAAGGCCGCGAACCGCGTGAGGCTCGTGAACCGCGTGAAGGTCGCGAGGGCCGCGAAAACCGTGACCGCGACAATCGCGGCACTGATCGTGCGGTGGAAACCGTCGACGGCGCACCGCGCGCCGAGCGTGGCGAGCGCCAGGAACGCGGGGAACGTCGTGAACGTGGCGAGCGCGCTGAACGTGGCGAACGCCGCAAGCAGCAGCCGGAAGCAGATGCACTGACGCAGAACGACGCCCTCACGACGGAAGAGCTGGCGCAAAACCAGGCCAGCTTGGGCGAAAACGGTGCCCCGGTCGACCAGGAAGCGGTGGCGCGTGAAGGTGAAGAGCGTCGTCGTCGCCGTCGCGGCCGCCGTGGCGGTCGTCGTGAGCGTGAAGAAGACGTGAACGGCAACCTGGCTGCAGACGTCGCGGAAGCTGAAGGCGACAACACCAATGTGACCGACGAAGCGCCGATGCGCACCGCGCATCAACCGGTTGAGCACAAAGCTGAAGTCAACGAAGCGAACGACGTCAAGCCGGTGGAAGTGGTTGTCGCCGCCGTCGCAACGGAAACCGCTGTCGTCAGCGAACTGCATGCCGCAGTCGAAACGCCGGCTCTGGCCGTCGAGAAGGCTGCCCGGACGGAAACGGTTGTGCCGGCCGCGCAAGCGCCGGTGGCACCGGTTGCAGTCGAGCAGGCAGTGGAAGCACCGGTGGCGCAAGCCGCTGTTGCGCCGGTTGAAGCCGCCCGGGCTGTGCCGGCCGCGAGCGAGACGGTTTCGCTCGTCGAACCGGTTGCTCACGCTGAAGCTCCCGTTGAAGCTCGGGTTGAAACGCCTGTTGAAGCTCGGCTCGAAACGCCGGTAGTTGCGCCGGTCGTCGAGGCGCAAGCCGCGCCGGCTCCCGTAGAAACCGCAGCCCCGGCGGCCGTGGTCGAAGCACCGGCTGCCCAGCCGGCGCCGCAGGCCGAGATCGTCGAACCGCAGCCGGTGGTTGCAGCGGTCGCGCCGGCAGTCGAGACGGTAGTCCCGGCAGCAGTCGAGCCGGCGCCCGTCGCAGTGGCTCCGCAAGCACCGCGTAACGGCGGCGTATCGGAAGAAGCCCTGAAGCCGGTGCTGGAACAAGCCGGTCTCGTCTGGGTGAACACCGACGCCGACAAGCTGCGGGCCGCCCAGGAAGCCGCTGCGCAAGCGGCCAAGCCGGTTCGCGTGGGTCGTGAGCGTAAGGCGTTGCCGCCGGTTGAAACGGCGCCGATGCAAATGGTGGAAACCGGTAAGCACCCGCAGTAAGCGAACCGCCGCCACGCAAAAAGCCCGCCCTGACCGGCGGGCTTTTTGTTTTTATGGGCGCCGGACTGTTTTTGGGTACCGGGCGGCCAACCCTTGTGGCGCGCTTTATGCGGCTCCCCGTATACCCCAACAGCGTCCGGGGTCTGCCAGCCGCCGAATGCATTTCCGCTAGAATGAAGATCCGGGTTCCAATCGCAGCAATAGTCGTAGCGCCAGACAACAACCACGCAGCACCTGAGCAGCCCAAAACGAAGCATCAAGCGAATCAATTCATGTCCCGACGTATCATCCCTGTAGCCGATCTCAGCGCGATGCCGGTCATCTCCGGCGCCGTGCAGACGCCTCGTGGCGCACTGCACGATACGCTGGCGCGCCCGCTGCGCGACCTACGCATCTCGGTGACGGATCGCTGCAACTTCCGCTGCGTCTACTGCATGCCGCGCGCGGTGTTCGACAAGGATTACGCGTTCTTGCCGCATGGCGCGCTGCTCAGCTTCGAAGAAATCGAACGATTGGCGCGGCTCTTCGTCGCGCATGGCGTGGAGAAAATCCGCCTGACGGGTGGCGAACCGCTGCTGCGCAAAAATCTGGAATTTCTGATCGAACGGCTCGCGCAACTCACCACGCCGGAAGGCCGTCCACTCGATCTGACGCTGACCACCAACGGTTCACTGCTGGAGCGCAAGGCACGCAGCCTGAAAGACGCCGGCCTGACCCGCGTGACGGTGAGTCTCGACGCGCTCGACGACGCCCTGTTTCGCCGCATGAACGACGCCGACTTCGCGGTCGCCGACGTGCTGGACGGAATCGCCACGGCCCACGCGGTGGGGCTCGCGCCTATCAAGGTCAACATGGTTGTCAAGCGCGGTACCAACGACAGTCAGATCGTGCCGATGGCGCGCCACTTCAAAGGCTCGGGTGCGGTATTGCGTTTCATCGAGTACATGGACGTGGGCACGTCGAACGGCTGGAACATGACCGAAGTGCTGCCATCCGCCGAGGTCGTGACACGGATCGCCGAACATTTCCCGCTGGTGCCGCTCGAAGCGCACAGCGCAGCCGAAACCGCGCAGCGCTGGGGTTATATAGACGGCAGCGGCGAAATCGGCGTGATTTCGAGCGTGACACGGGCGTTTTGCGGCAGTTGTACGCGAGCGCGGCTGTCGACCGAGGGCAAGCTGTACTTGTGCCTGTTCGCATCGTCCGGTCACGATCTGCGCGCCTTGCTGCGCAGCGGCTCGAGCGACGCCGAGATCGCCACGGCCGTTGCCGAAATCTGGCAAGCCCGCGGCGACCGCTATTCGCAATTGCGTGGCAGCAGCGCCGCTGCGCCACGTGTGCAGGACGGCCGCCGCGTGGAAATGTCGTATATCGGCGGCTAAACCGCCAGACCCATGAATCCGACACGCGACAACATCACCGGTCTGGTCCTCGCGGGCGGACGCGGCATGCGTATGGGCGGCCTCGACAAAGGGCTGCAACCGCTGCGCGGCGAGCCGCTCGCGGCCCATGTACTGAAGCGGCTCGCACCGCAAACCGGCGCGTTGCTGATCAGCGCCAATCGCCATGCCGATGTCTACAGCACGCTCGGCGCGCCGTTCGGCGCCAAGGTGCTTGCCGACACCCTGCCTGGCTTTCCCGGACCGCTGGCGGGGCTGCTGGCCGGACTGCGCATGGCCGGCACCGCGTACGTGTTGAGCGCGCCCTGCGATACGCCGGGATTCCCCACCGAACTCGCCGAGCGACTCGCGCAGGCACTGCACTCGAATCAGGCTGACATCGCCACCGTCACGACCACCGACGCCCAGGGTCACGTCTCGCTCCATCCCGTGTTCGCGCTGCTGCGCACGAGTCTCGCGGACGACCTCGCAAGCTTTCTGGAAGCCGGTGAGCGTAAGGTCCGCGCGTGGTACGCGCGCCACAGGACGGTCGAAGTCGCCTTTGCCGACGAGCGCGCGTTTTACAATATCAATTCTTTACACGAACTCGCCGACCTCGAGCGTTGCTGAGGCCCCGGTTTCAAATCCCGCTCCGGCCGCACGGCAACAGCCGCTCCCGCCTCTGGTCGCGACGTCCACTCCTTCATGACCACGCTTAACGAATTTTCCCGCTGCGTCACGCAGTACGATCCTCACGCGCTACCCGTCCCGGCCGCTCAGGCGATCGTCCGTCAATGGGCAACGCCGGTCACGGCGGTCGAACGCGTGCCTTTGCGCGATGCGCTCAATCGCGTGCTCGCGGCCGACATCGTCTCGCCGATCGACGTCCCTTCACACGACAACTCGGCCATGGACGGCTACGCGTTCAATCGCGCGGCATTGGCGGCGAACGAGTCGACGATCGATCTGACGATCGTCGGCAAGGCGCTGGCCGGCCATCCGTTCGCTGGCCACGTGGGTACGACGCAATGCGTGCGCGTCATGACAGGTGCCTGCATGCCGGCTGATTGCGACAGCGTCGTGCCGCAGGAACTCGTCGAGCGCAGTGCCGATTCCACCTCGATTCGGTTTGCGGCCAATGCGGTGCGAGCCGGCGCCAACCGGCGTCTGGCCGGCGAAGATCTCGCTCGCGGTCACGCCGCGCTGCGCGCCGGCCGCATCATGCGCGCATCGGACCTCGGTTTGCTGGCTTCGCTCGGCATTGGCGAAGTCAACGTACGGCGGCGTTTGCGCGTCGCATTTCTATCCACCGGTGACGAATTGCGCTCGCTCGGTGAGCCACTCGACCCGGGTTCAGTGTACGACAGCAATCGCTACACGCTGTTTGCGATGCTCCGGCGCCTGAACATGGATACGTTCGATCTCGGCGTGGTGCGCGACGAACCCGCCGCGCTCGAAACCGCGCTGCGCACCGCCGCGGCCAGCGCCGACGTGGTGTTGACGTCGGGCGGTGTTTCGGTTGGCGAGGCGGATTTCACCAAGCAATTGCTGCAGACCTTCGGCGACGTCGCCTTCTGGAGTCTGGCCATGCGCCCAGGCCGGCCGCTCGCTTTTGGGCGCGTCTGGTCCGGCGAGCATCCGGGCCTCGGGCAGCCCGCGCTATTCTTCGGCTTGCCGGGCAATCCCGTGGCCGTGATGGTGACGTTCTATCAAATCGTCCGCGAGGCGCTGCTGTTGATGTCCGGCGCGACGCCACAGGCGTTGCCGGTCTTGCGCGCCGCCAGCCGCCAGCCGATCCGCAAGCGCGCCGGCCGCACCGAGTACCTGCGCGGCGTGGCCGAGCGCGATGCGCACGGTCAATGGCATGTCACGCCAACGGGCTCGCAAAGCTCCGGCGTGTTGAGTTCGATGAGCGAGGCCAATTGCTTCATCGTGCTCGGGCACGACGAAGCCGAGATTGCCGAGGGCGAGCACGTCGATATCATGCTGTTCGACGGTCTCATCTGATGACGTACTGAGCGCTTCTGTTGTGGCCTGATTTGCGGCTTTGTTTGCCACGTTAATTGCAGCCGCATTTGCAGCCTCGTTTTGCAGCTTTACCGATTACCACTTCGACACACGGGTTTGACTTACATGAAAAAACAGATCTCGTTCATTGCACCGGGACAGACAGCCAAAGCACTTATCCTCGTGTACTTGACGTTCTCGGTGCCAATCGTGCTGCTCGGCGTGCTGGTGGCGTTCATCCGCTACGGCTCGGTCGAACTGAGCACGGTGTTCAGCGCATTGCTGCTGAACGCGATTCTCGGCTTCATCCTGCTGTGGATTGCATGCCACGCGTACAACTGGGTGGCCTCTCGCTTTGGCGGCATCGAAATCCAGCTGACCGACGCGCCGGAAGAGGCGTAATGACCGCAACGATCCGCGCCGCGACCCCCGCGGATACCGGCGCCATCTTCGCGCTGACGTACGAGCTGGCCGAATTCGAAAGCCTCACGCACGTATTCGTCGCGACTGAAGACGGTTTGCGTGACGCGCTGTTCGGCGCGCGGCCGTCGATCGAAGCATTGGTGGCGGAAGACGAAGGACGCCTCGTCGGCTACGCGCTGTTCTTCCACAATTACTCGAGCTTCGTCGGCAAGCGCGGGCTGTATCTGGAAGACGTCTACGTGCAACCGGGTCAGCGGGGCAGCGGCCTTGGCACCGCGATACTCGCCCGGCTGGCGGCGCTGGCCGTCGAGCGGCAGTGTGGACGCTTTGAATGGACCGTGCTCGACTGGAATAAGCAGGCCATTAGCTTCTACGAGAAGATGGGCGCCTCGGTGATGCCGGATTGGCGTGTCGTGCGTCTCGCGGGTAACGCGTTGGAACGGCTGGCAAGCCGGGCCGCTTACTAGGCCCGGCCCCACGCTACTGCTCGTCGGGATCCACGCCCGTCAGTACATCGCCGAGCAATCCGCTCGCCTCTTCACCCGGCAACGCCTCGACGTCCCGCAGCTTGCGGTTCATCACGCGGGTGCGGGTTTCCGCGGCTTCGATCGAACGCGTGACGGTTTCAAGCTGTGCCTTG
>NZ_JAXDPY010000037.1:0-19040 GCF_034668105.1 Paraburkholderia sp.
CGTACGGATGAATTTCCGAATACACGTTGGCTTCGCGAACGCGACGTGCAATCAGTTGGGTGACTTGCGAACCGAAGTCGAGGATCAGGATCTTGTCATGCATGGCAGCGGACGGAGTCAAAAGTGAACGGATACGGGATACCGCGCACGGAGCGCGGCGTTGAATTCAAAGCGGTCCACGTGGGGACGATCGAACATGTTGCGTAACGACGAAGCGCGCTGGACCGGCGAACGCCGCCACTCAACCGCGGCACCCACGGCGCGCGCGAATGCAATCCAGTAGCTTCGGCAGGCGTTCCGGCGCTCGGCGCCTCAGCCATGAAACGGTGGCCGGGGCGCGCCGGGTGCATCGGCGGCGGAGTTGCGGGCCTCGTCGCGCGCGGCTGCAGCCTCCACCCGTGCGGCGCGTTCAGACGCCGTCAGGCCCGGTTCGTCGACCGCCGGATAAAGCGGCGCCGCCGAAACAGGATCCACGGGCCGGGGGACCGGTATAACAGGCTCGACCACCGGCTCGGCGTGATAGACCGGAAAGCCCGCCGTCACCCGGCCGGCGTCGCGCCGGTTGGCCGCATCTTTCGCGGCGTCTTTGGCAGCCTGCTTTTCAGCGCGCTCGGCGGCAACGGCCTCAGTGGCGCGTACCCTCTCGCGCCGCCGCACCGCGCCCGAGAGGCGCACGCCGCCCAGGCCGATGACCAGTAATACCACGCCGGTCAGCACCGCGACGATTTGCCCGAAACCGGTCAGCGCCGGCGTATGCAGGCCGAGCAACCAGACTAGCATCAGCACGCCGGTCAGCCAGTTCACATGGCCCACGACCTTGGCAACCGTAGCGGTAAGCGAACCGTCGAGCGACGCATGCAAAGCCAGCCACGCGAGCCCGATCAGCGCCACGCCAAACCCCTGGCCGACCAGGGCCGGCTGGGTTTGCACCAGAAGCAGCGCGTTGTACAACGAAGTCCAGGGCGTCAGCAGAAACAGCAGGCCGAACGCAAGCAGCAGCATGGCATCGAGGATGAGTACAGCGCGCAGCAATGGCTTCATTGGCGTTTAGTCCACGTGGTAGTTGGGCGCTTCCTTGGTGATCTGCACATCATGCACATGCGACTCGCGCAAGCCCGCGCCCGTGATCTGCACGAACTCGGCCTTGTCGTTCATCTCCGCGATCGTGCGGCAACCACAGTAGCCCATGCTGGCGCGCACGCCGCCGATCAGCTGGAACAGGATCGCGTTGACCGAGCCCTTGTAGGCAACGCGGCCTTCGATCCCTTCCGGCACCAGCTTGTCGATGTTCGCGGAGTTGTCCTGGAAGTAGCGGTCCGCCGCGCCGTCTTTCATCGCGCCGACCGAACCCATGCCACGGTACGACTTGTACTGGCGGCCCTGGAACAGAAACACGTCGCCCGGCGCTTCTTCGGTGCCGGCGAACATGCTGCCCATCATCACGGAATTCGCGCCGGCGGCCAGCGCCTTGCTGACGTCGCCCGAGAAACGCACGCCGCCGTCGGCGATGACCGGCACGCCCGAGCCCTTCAGCGCTTCCGACACGTTCGAGATCGCGGTGACCTGCGGCACGCCCACGCCGGCGACGATCCGCGTCGTGCAGATCGAGCCGGGGCCGATACCGACCTTCACACCGTCCGCGCCGTATTCGACGAGCGCCTTGGCCGCCGCGGCGGTGGCGATATTGCCGCCGATCACTTCGACATGCGGAAACTTCTGCTTGACCCATTTGACGCGCTCGAGCACGCCCTTGCTGTGGCCGTGCGCCGTGTCGACGACGATCACGTCCACACCCGCCTGCACCAGCAGCTCAACGCGTTCTTCGTTGTCTTCGCCCACGCCGACCGCCGCGCCCGCGCGCAGCTTGCCATGTTCGTCTTTACACGCGTCCGGGTGTTCGGTCTGCTTGGTGATGTCTTTCACCGTCATCAGGCCGCGCAGTTCGAATGCGTCGTTGATGACCAGCACGCGCTCGAGGCGGTGGCTGTGCATCAGCGCCTTGGCTTGCGCGAGCGGCGTGCCTTCCTTGACGGTGACGAGGCGCTCGCGCGGCGTCATGATGTTGCGCACCGGCTCGTCCAGACGCTCCTCGAAACGCAGGTCGCGGTTCGTGACGATACCGATCAGTTGCGCGCCTTCGACGACCGGAAAGCCCGAAATACCATGCTGGCGCGACAACGCGATGACGTCGCGCACCTTCATTTGCGGCGGCACCGTGATCGGATCGCGCACGACGCCCGATTCGAAGCGCTTGACCTTGGCCACTTCACGCGCCTGCTCGGCCGGCGTGAGATTCTTGTGGATGATGCCCACGCCACCCATTTGCGCCATTGCGATCGCAAGACGGGCTTCGGTGACGGTGTCCATGGCGGCGGACACGAGCGGCATATTCAGGGAAATGTTGCGGGTCAGCCGGGTCTTGAGGCTGGTGTCGCGCGGCAGAACATCGGAGAAGGCCGGGACGAGGAGCACGTCATCGAACGTGAGTGCTGTTTGGATCAGACGCATGGCAAATCCTATAGGCGCAAAAGCGAATTATACGCGATACCTCCCCGGTTTTCACTGCACTAACAGCAGCTTAGCGAATTTCAGGCGATTTTTTTCGTGACTTCGAGCCCTTCGATTTCGCTTCTACGTTCGCCTCGGGTTCGATCAGGTTTCGTTTGCGCGTTCGGGTGCATGGAGGCGCCAACTGGCTCGACGGGCAAGAAATTGCGCTCGCACGCGCGCCGCGCAACCGGTGTCCTCGACCTCGATTGCACCATGGCATGCCGAATAAACCGGCGGAATGCAGAATCGAACAAGACACCGCGTCCGCCGAACGGCTATTCTGCCGACCATTCCAGTTTTTTTTCGCAGGGGCAATCGATGCAGCGCGGTGTGGCATATGGAGTAATGGCCGGGGCCTTATGGGGCATTGTGTTTCTGGTGCCGCGCGTGCTGCCCGACTTTTCGCCGCTACTGATGAGCGCCGGCCGCTACTCGATGTACGGCATCGTCTCGCTGGCCGCCGCGCTGCCGATCGCGCGCTCGCTCGTCAAACGACTGACCCGCGAGGATCTCGGCGCGCTCGTCAAGCTGGCGTTGGCCGGCAACCTGCTCTACTACCTGCTGCTGTCGGCGGCGGTCCACATGATCGGCGTTGCACCGACCTCGCTGATCGTCGGCGTGCTGCCTGTCACGGTGACACTGCTCGGCCGGCGCGATCATGGCGCCGTGCCGCTCGCTCGTCTCGCATGGCCGCTCGCGCTGGTCGTCGCGGGCATCGCCTGCATCAACATCGACGTCTTCACGGTGGCGAACAGCACGCCGGTGAGCATTGCGACGAAGCTCGCCGGCCTCGCCTGCGCGGCCGGCGCACTCGTCTGCTGGACCTGGTTCGCGGTCGAAAACGCCCGCTACCTGCAACGCCAGACGCATTTCAGCGGCAACGAGTGGTCAGTGCTATGGGGTGTGGTGACCGGCGCGCTCGGCGCGGGATTGTGGCTGGTGGTCGCCGTCATGCCCTCTGGCAGCCTGCAGGCGCCGCTCGGCGACGCGCGCTGGCATACCTTCTGGATGCTGAATCTGGGCCTCGCAGTCGGCGCGTCGTGGCTCGGCAACGGGCTGTGGAACGCCGCGTCGAAACGGCTGCCGCTCACCCTGTCCGGCCAGATGATCGTGTTCGAGACGCTCTTCGCGCTGCTCTATGCGTTTATCTACGACCAGCGCCTGCCGCGTCCGCTGGAAACGGCGGCGATCCTGCTGCTGGTGGCGGGGGTGTGCTGGTCGGTGCGCCAGCATGCGGGCGGTGATAGCCCCGGCGCGGCATCGATTGAGGACAAGGCGCAGCCTTCGGTGCATTAACAGGCGCCGCCACAAGCCTCACCTAGCGCGAATCCTTGTTCTGCCAGCGGCGCCCTTCAATCGAGCCCGCCTTGCGGGTTTTCTCCACGCGCCGTTGCCGCGACAGCTTCGGATCCACCAGCAGCGGCCGGTAAATCTCAACGCGATCGTGATCCGCCAGCATGGTATCGAGCGGCTTGAGCTTGCCGAACACGCCGACCTTCTGCGTGCCCAGATCGATCCGCGGATAGCGCTGCAGGATGCCGCTCGCCTCGAGCGCCTGCTGCAACGTGGCGCCTGCCGGCAATTCCACGGCGATCAGGGTCTGCTCACCCGCGAGCGCGTAGCAGACTTCAATCGACAAGCGCGCGCTCATGCCTTACCGTAGCGCTGATCGGCGCGCTTCACGAACGATTCGACGAAGGTGTTGGCGATATGGCTGAACACTGGGCCAATGATCTTCTCGAGAATGATGTTGGTGAATTCGTAGTGCAATGCGAATTCGATCTTGCAGGCGTCCGCGCGCAATGGCGTGAAACGCCAGAAACCGGTGAATTTGCGAAACGGGCCGTCCGCGAATTCCATATCGATGCGCGTGGGCCGCTCCATGCTGTTGCGCGTGGCGAAATGCTGCTTGATGCCCTTGAAGTTGATATCGATCTTCGCCTCCATGCCGGTTTCGTCCTGGCGGCGGATTTCGACTCCCCCGCACCAAGGCAGGAAGTTGGGGTAATCGGCGACGTCGGTGACGAGGTCGAACATCTGTTCCGCCGAATGGCGGATCAACACGGTTTTCTGGACATCTGCCATAAATTGAACAGCGCGTGGCAAGGGTGGACAAGCGGGTTAAAAAGCGCGGCGGGCTTTCCTTGCCCCGCTTTGCTAAAATCGTGATTTTAAACGAGTTGGGCACTTTCCATTCATGAGCATCATCGACAACAGAAAAGCCTTCTACGACTACTCGGTCGAAGAACGCTATGAAGCAGGGCTCGTGCTCGAAGGATGGGAGGTCAAGGCGCTGCGCGCCGGGCGCGGCCAGATCAAGGAAGGTTACGTCGTTATCAAGAATAACGAACTGTTCCTGATCGGCACGCACATCAGCCCGCTGCCCGAAGCCTCGACCCACATCCACCCGGACCCGGTGCGCACGCGCAAGCTGCTGCTGCACAGCGAGGAAATCAGCAAACTGATCGGCAAAGTCGAGCAGCGCGGCTACACGCTCGTGCCGCTGAACTTCCATTACAAAGGCGGCCGCGTCAAATGCGAGATTGGGCTCGCCAAGGGCAAGAAGCAGCACGACAAGCGCGAAACCGAAAAGAAGCGCGACTGGGAACGCGAAAAGGCGCGCCTGATGCGATCGCCGTCGTGATTTGCGTTTGAGCTTGAGCCTCAAAAAAAAATGGCCCGCTCTGTCAGCAGGCCATTTTCCTTGAGGCAGCCACCAATAACGTAGCCTCAGCGCATGTCGGTCGCGCCCTTGCCCTTGTTCACGATCGTCAGCGCCGACGCGATCATCGAACTCATATCCGCCAGGTTGCCCGGCACGATCAGCGTGGTGCCCTGCTTCGCCAGATTGCCGAACGCATTGACGTATTGTTCGGCCACCTTCAGATTCACCGCCTCCATCCCGCCATTCGACTGGATCGCCGCGGCGATCTTCTGAATCGCCTGCGAGTTCGCTTCGGCCACCGCCAGAATCGCCGACGCCTGCCCCTGCGCCTGGTTGATCGCCGCCTGCCGCTCGCCTTCGGACTTCTGGATCGCCGCTTCGCGCCCACCCGAAGCGATATTGATCTGCTCCTGCTTACGCCCTTCGGATGCCGCGATCAGCGCGCGCTTCTCGCGCTCAGCGGTAATCTGTGCCTGCATCGCGTGAAGAATTTCCTTGGGCGGCGTCAGGTCCTTGATCTCGTAACGCAGTACCTTCACACCCCAGTTCTGCGCCGCCTCGTCGAGCGAGGACACGATACTGTGGTTGATGAAGTCGCGCTCCTCGAAGGTTTTATCGAGCTCGAGCTTGCCGATCACCGAGCGCAACGTGGTCTGTGACAGCTGCGTGATCGCGAATACGAAATTGCTCGACCCGTATGACGCTTTCATCGGATCGGTGACCTGGAAATACAGCACGCCATCCACCTGCAACTGCGTGTTGTCGCGCGTAATACATACCTGGCTCGGCACTTCGAGCGGAATTTCCTTGAGGATGTGCTTGTACGCGATCCGGTCGACAAACGGAAAGGCAAAGCTCAAGCCCGGCGTCAGCGTACGGTGATAGCGGCCGAGCCGCTCCAGCACCCACGCGTGTTGCTGCGGCACGATCTTCAGCGTCTGTGCCGCCAGCACGATCACGATGATCAGAAGCACCGCCGCGACGATGGTTGAATCCATTCCTGCCCTCCGGTCCGTAGTTCGAATAGTTGTGCGTGATGCTTTACACGCGGCTTTACACGCGGCTTTACACGCGCCTTGCACGCGCGCTTCACCTGTTAGTGCGCGCTCATCGCCTGCCGGCTCGCCGCGACGACGAGGCAACTGCCGCGCATCTCGACGATTTCGTAGCTCTGCGCGTCTTCCGGCTCGCCGGCGGCCAGCTCGACGTCCCACGCCGCCCCGCGATAGTTGGCGCGCGCCCGGCGCTCGTGCCACGCCGGCACGGTCAGCGTCTGACCGATGTCCAGATTGACGTCCGGGTTCTTCGACGCTTCTTTACGCGTTCTGCGGCCAAAGCGCGAACGCCTGAGCAACAGAACAGCCGCCAGCGCCACCACGGCCGCAATCGCGAATTGAAAGTCCGCGGCGGCGCCCGCAATATGCGCAATAGCCGCGGCGACGCAGCCCAACGCGATCATCAGCAAATAGAAGGTGCCGCTGAGCAGTTCCAGCACGACAAGCACACCCGCTCCGATCCACCAGAACAATCCACCTGGCGCCACGTCGACCTCCACAAAGCAAAACACCCCGGATCTACCGGGGTGTTTATAGCACGAAGCGGGTGCCTATACAGGGCGGTGCAGTACGCTTTTACGAACTTTTGACATACCGCACCGCTTGTCATGCAAACCGCTTAACAGGCACCTGACTGGCGCTCATTTGAAGCGCTTTTCTTCGCTCACTTCGCCAGCGATTTCGCCAGTTGCTGCCACGTCTCGATGATCGAGTCCGGGTTCAGCGAGATCGACGCGATACCTTCATCGGTCAGCCATTGCGCGAAGTCCGGATGATCCGAAGGGCCCTGGCCGCAGATACCGACGTACTTGTTCAACCGCAAGCAGGTTTCAATCGCGCGCTTGAGCATGAACTTGACGGCCGGGTCGCGTTCGTCGAAATCGACTGCCAGCAGTTCCATGCCGGAATCGCGGTCGAGACCCAGCGTGAGCTGCGTCAGGTCGTTCGAACCGATCGAGAAACCGTCGAAGAATTGCAGGAATTCTTCGGCGAGAATCGCGTTCGACGGCACTTCGCACATCATGATCAGGCGCAGGCCCTTGTCACCGCGCTTCAGGCCGAACTTCTCGAGCAGCCCGACCACGCGCTCCGCCTGCTTCAGCGTACGCACGAACGGCACCATGATCTCGACGTTGTCGAGGCCCATCTCTTCACGCACCTTCTTCAGCGCGATGCATTCCATCTGGAACGCTTCGGCGAAGTCGTCAGCGATGTAGCGCGAGGCGCCGCGGAAACCCAGCATCGGGTTTTCTTCGTCCGGCTCGTAACGCGAACCGCCGATCAGCTTCTTGTACTCGTTCGACTTGAAGTCCGACAGACGCACGATCACGGGCTTCGGATAGAACGCCGCCGCGATCGTGGCGATCCCTTCGGTCAGCTTGTCGACATAGAACGCGCGCGGCGATGCGTGACCACGGGCCACACTTTCCACGGCCTTCTTCAGATCCGGATCGATGTTCGGATACTCGAGAATCGCCTTCGGGTGAACGCCGATGTTGTTGTTGATGATGAATTCGAGCCGCGCCAGACCCACGCCTGCGTTCGGCAGTTGCGAGAAGTCGAAGGCCAGTTGCGGATTGCCGACGTTCATCATGATCTTCACCGGAATCGGCGGCAATTCGCCGCGCTGCACTTCGGTGATTTCGGTTTCGAGCAGACCGTCGTAGATCTTGCCTTCGTCGCCTTCGGCGCACGAGACGGTCACCAGCGCGCCTTCCTTCAGCACGTCGGTGGCGTCGCCGCAGCCGACCACGGCCGGCACGCCCAGCTCACGCGCAATGATCGCCGCGTGGCAGGTACGCCCGCCCCGGTTCGTGACGATCGCCGACGCGCGCTTCATCACCGGTTCCCAGTTCGGGTCGGTCATGTCGGCGACCAGCACGTCGCCCGGCTGCACACGGTCCATTTCCGACGGGTCGTGAATCACGCGCACCGGACCCGCGCCGATCTTCTGGCCGATGGCACGGCCGGTAGCCAGCACGTTCGATTGGCCCTTCAGCTTGAAGCGTTGCTCGGCCTTGCCCGCCGCCTGGCTCTTCACCGTTTCCGGACGCGCCTGCAGGATGAAGATCTTGCCGTCGCGGCCGTCTTTACCCCACTCGATGTCCATCGGACGCTCGTAGTGCTTTTCGATAATGACCGCGTATTTCGCGAGTTCGATCACGTCTTCGTCGGTGATCGAGAAACGGTTGCGCTGCTCGTGCGCGACGTCGACGGTCTTCACGCGGCCTTGCTCGCCGGCCTTGGTGAATTCCATCTTGATCAGCTTCGAGCCGATCGAGCGGCGGATGATCGGATACTTGCCTTGCGCGAGCGTGGTCTTGAAGACGTAGAACTCGTCCGGATTCACTGCGCCCTGCACGACCGTTTCGCCCAGGCCGTAGCTCGACGTGATGAAGACCGCGTCCTTGAAGCCCGATTCGGTGTCCAGCGTGAACATCACGCCCGCCGCGCCGACGTCCGAGCGCACCATGCGCTGCACGCCCGCCGACAGCGCGACCTCAGCGTGGGTGAAGCCCTTGTGGACGCGATAGGAGATAGCACGGTCGTTATACAGCGACGCGAACACGTGCTTCATGCGATCGAGCACCTCGTCGATGCCGACCACGTTGAGGTAGCTTTCCTGCTGACCCGCGAACGATGCGTCCGGCAAGTCTTCCGCCGTTGCCGACGAACGCACGGCAAACGACAGCTCTTCAGGCGAGCTGTTTTGCAGGGTGTCGAAGCCTGCACGGATATCCGCTTCGAGACGCGGCTGCATCGGGGCGTCGACGATCCATTGACGGATCTCCTTGCCCGCTTCGGCAAGCGCTTTCACGTCGTCGACGTCGAGCGTTTCGAGGCGTTTGGCGATGCGTTCCGTCAGATTGTTGTGATGCAGGAAGTCGCGGAAAGCCAGCGCCGTGGTGGCGAAGCCGGTCGGCACGCGAACACCCGCTTCGGCGAGCTGACTGATCATCTCACCAAGCGACGCGTTCTTGCCGCCGACAATCTCCACATCGGTCATCCGCAACTGCTCGAACGGAACTACATATGCCTCTTCCTTGGCGACGGTAACTGCGTTAGTCATACAAGCCCCTAAGTGTGAAAGAAATTCACGGCTGTGCAAGTGGGCTCGAACGCGAGACGCTCATTGGAAGCGTGACCTCGCGTCTTGCACAACCTGTTGGAGAAGCAATCGCTGCAAATAGCCGGAAGCGCGGAGAAATACTCGAAAGCATCGAGCAGCGCGAGGCACGCGACGTAGAGAGCGGTTGGACGGAATTACCGATCGATCCACCCTGTTCTCTCAATTTGCCGCAAGTTACCGGCTGAAAGCGTGGCGTTGACCGACTGTTCGCGGTAAGTTAGACGCCAATCGCCTGCAATTGCTTATCCAACAGGTTGCCGCTATTCTACCGTGCCGACTCTCAAAATGTGACAGTCGGACGAGAATTGCGCCTCGAATCGCGCCCCGGACCGGCTGACGGGCTTCTGCAAGCCCCCGCCGCCCTCCGGGCGCGGTTGCGGTGCCCACGGCGCGCTGAAATGACGCCGCTGCCAACTCCGGTTAGCCACCGGCAGCGCGTGTCGAAGCAGCGTTGTTTCTTTCGAGCGCTTTTTTCCGCTCACGTTCCCCAGCCCCACTGATGCCGCCCACCGTATTCATCGTCTCCGACGGTACCGGGATCACTGCCGAAACCTTCGCGCATTCGATCCTCTCCCAGTTCGACCAGAAATTCCGTCTGGTTCGCGTGCCCTTTGTCGACTCGACGGACAAGGCCTACGCCACGCTAGAAAAGATCAACGAAGCGATCCTGCAGGACGGCCGTCGTCCGATCGTGTTTACGACCCTGGTGGACAGTGCGTCGAATCAGATCGTCAAAGGCTCGAATGCACTCGTGCTGGACATGTTTCAGACCTTCGTCGAGCCGCTCGAACAGGAACTGGAACTGAAGTCGAGCCACGCGATGGGCCGCGGCCACCAGAACGCCGATACCGAGGAGTACAAGAACCGGATCGAGGCGATCAACTTCTCGCTCGCTCACGACGACGGTCAATCGAACCGCAATCTGGCCGACGCCGACGTGATTCTGGTCGGCGTATCGCGCAGCGGCAAGACGCCGACGAGCTTGTATCTGGCGATGCAGTACGGCGTGAAGGCGGCCAACTACCCGTTGATTCCGGAAGACTTCGAGCGCGGCAAGCTGCCCACGCCGCTATTGGCGCATCGGCAGAAGATGTTTGGTTTGTCGATCGATCCGCAGCGGCTCTCGGAGATCCGCAACGAGCGGCGGCCCGGCAGCAAGTACGCCGCGCCCGAGAATTGCCGTTACGAGATCAATGAAGCGGAAGCGATGATGCGGCGTGAAGGGATCAAGTGGTTGTCGTCGACGCATAAGTCGATCGAAGAGATCGCGACGACGATCCTGCAGGAGATCAAGCTGGACCGGTCGGCTTATTGAAACCGGTTTCGATTCGCACCGCGCGCTTATCCGGCGCGCGGTGCGGCCGGTTGCGTGGCCGTGCCGCGCGCTGCGCGCCGCACATCGCATGCCGCACGCCGCACGCCGCAGGCCGGTCAATCTAGCCGCATCTGCACAGAGCCTGGCCAGTACCGCGCCTCATCCGCGGCGCTGCTGGCGGCACTGTTCGAACACGCAGACAGCCGCAGCGGCCGCCACATTCAGCGACTCCATGCCACCCGGCTGCGGAATCGTGACGCGCAAGGAGACCGCATCGCGCCACGTCTGCGACACGCCCGCGCCTTCATTGCCGAACACCCATGCGAGCGGCCCGCTCAGGTCGCAATCGTAGATCGCCTCGGCGCCGTGTGAATCCGTAATCACCACGGGCACCGCAAGACGCTCGATCAGCGTCTGCGCTTCGACATCCTCATGGATTTGCAGCAGGAAATGCGCGCCCATGCCCGAGCGCAATACCTTCGACGACCACGCGTACGCCGTGCCCGGTGCGCAAAACACCTGCTGAATACCCGCGGCTGCCGCGCTGCGCAGAATCGAACCGACGTTGCCGGCGTCCTGCACGCCATCGAGCACGAGACAGGTCTGCGCGACCGTCTCCGGCAGCGGCGTAGCGAGCTTTTCGACCAGCAGCAAAATCCCCACTCCGTGCACGACGTTCGACAACTGGCCGAACAGTGCATCGGGTAGCGTGACGATGCGCTGCTCGTCGACGCGCGACACGATGGCCTGTGCTTCGTCGTGACGCAGCGCGCCCTCGGTGACGATGCACGTTTCGGGTTGCCCAGCGACGTCGAGATACGCGCTCGCGAGATGGAACCCTTCGAGCAGCGCGTGGCCGCTGCGACGCTGCTGATGCGTCGAACCGGCCAGTGCCTTCAGGCGCTTGTAGAGCGGATTGTCCCGCGAGGTGATGGCTTTCACAGGCAGCGAAGACAGTGAGAATGAGGAAAGAGGCGGCGACGCCGGCTCACGCCGGGCGCTCAGGCGCCGCTGCGTTCGCCGAAGGCGTCGTCGAGCATTGCGTCGTCGAGCACCGTGCCGTTGAGCGTGCCGGGCACGACGATCACCTCGGCCGCTGGCAGCGGCACGCCCGTGCCGAAGCGCAGATGCGCTTCACGAACCGGCGCGAACGAGCGCCGATGATGCTCGCAGGGACCATGTTCGCGCAGCGCCGCGAGATGCTGCGGCGTGCCGTAGCCGACATGCGCGTTGAAACCGTAGACGGGATGGGCTTGATGCAATTCGAGCAGCATCCGGTCGCGCGTCACCTTGGCGAGAATCGAGGCCGCTGAAATGCTCTTGACCAGCGCGTCGCCGCCGATCACCGCCTCGCTGCGAATGCTCAGCGTCGGGCAGCGGTTGCCGTCGATCTTGACCAGCGTGGGCACGACCGAAAGACCTTCGACCGCCCGCTTCATCGCCAGCATGGTGGCGTGCAGGATGTTCAGCGTATCGATTTCGTCGACCGTGGCCGACGCGATGCAATAGGCCAGCGCCCGCTCGACGATCTTGTCGTACAGTTCGTCGCGCTTTTTGGCGGTGAGCACTTTGGAATCGTCGAGGCCGCGAATCATCGGCTTCGACGGATCGAAAATCACGGCCGCGGCGACCACCGGGCCGGCCAGCGGGCCGCGCCCTGCTTCGTCGACGCCGCAGACGATGTCGTCGGGCGTCTCGAAGTTCAGGCCGACCTGCTGCGCCGACGCGCCCGCGACGGTCGCCTTGCGGCGTGGTGCGCGTGCGCTGGTCACGGCCGCGCCTTGCGTTTTTCGACGACGCTCGCCACGACTTCCGCCGCACGCTGCGCGGTGTTCTGCTTCAGCACGTGATGCATCTCCGTGAAGATTTCCGTCAGCGTGCGCCGGTTGGCCTCGTCGCGCAACTGTTTCAACGTGGCCTCGGCGAGCGCCTGCGGCGTGGCGAAGTGCTGCAGAATTTCCGGCACGACGAAACGCCCCGCCAGGATGTTCGGCAAGCCGACGTACGGCAGATAACCCTGGCGGCGCATGATCTGGCCGGTCAACCAGGGCACCTTGTACGAGATCACCATCGGCTTTTTCAGCAGCGCGGCCTCCAGCGTCACCGTGCCGCTCTTCACGAGGATGGCATCGGCCGCCGTCATCGCGAGTTGCGACTGGCCGTCGGTGATGGTCAGCGCGAGCCCGGGATGCGCATCGACCAGCGGCCGCAGCATGTCGCGCAGCACGGGCGTGGCGGCCGGCATCACGAAACGCAAACCCGGCTCCTGGTGCTGCATCATTTCCATCGCGGCAAAGAACGTCGGGCCGATCAGATCGATCTCCGAACGCCGGCTGCCCGGCAGCACCGCGATGATCGGACCGCTTTCGGCGAGACCTAGCGCACGGCGCGCGCCGAGCGTATCCGGCACGAGCGGGATTTCGTCAGCCAGCGGATGGCCCACATAAGACGCCGCGACGCCGGCCTTTTCCAGCAGCGCCGTTTCGAATGGGAACACGCACAGCATGTGGTCGACCGCCTTGGCGATCTTCTTGATGCGCCCGCCCCGCCACGCCCAGATGGACGGACAGACGAAGTGAACGGTCGGAATACCCGCCTCGCGCAACGGATGCTCGAGGCCGAAGTTGAAATCGGGTGCGTCCACGCCGACGAACACCGACGGCGGCTCGGCCAGCAATTGGCGCTTCAGCTCGTTGCGAATGCCGAGGATCTCGGGAATATGCCGCAGCGCTTCGACATAGCCGCGCACCGTCAGCTTTTCCATCGGCCAGTGGGCGTCGAAACCCGTGGCAATCATGCGAGGGCCGCCGATCCCGTAATACTGGGTACCGGCGGGCAGACGGCTCGCGAGGCCGTCGAGCAGCGACGACGCCAGCAGGTCGCCGGACGGCTCGCCGGCCACCATCGCGACGCGCAGCGGACTGGGGTTCAATGCCATCGCTTAGCGGATGATGCCGCGTTGCGAGGCTTCGACAAACGCGAGCAGCGTTTGCACCGGCTCATCGCCATCGCCACCCGCGCTCGCGAGTTCGCGCAACTGCAGCTTCGCTTCTTCCAGCGACAGGCCGTTCTTGTACAGCAGGCGGTACGCCGAGCGCAGCGCCGAAATCGCGTCCGCCGAGAAACCGCGGCGGCGCAAGCCTTCCACGTTGATACCGTGCGGCTCGGCCTTGTTGCCGGCGGCGATCACGAACGGCGGGATGTCCTGCACCAGCGCCGACGCGCCGCCCAGCATCGAATGCGCGCCGATGCGCACGAACTGATGCACACCCGACATGCCGCCGACGATAGCGTGGTCGCCAATCGTCACATGGCCGGCCATCTGCGCGTTGCTCGACAGAATGACGTTATTACCGACGTGGCAATCGTGGCCGATGTGCACGTACGCCATGATCCAGTTGTCGTCGCCGAGCGTGGTGACGCCCGCGTCCTGCACCGTGCCGGTGTGGATCGTGGTGAATTCCCGGATCGTGTTGCGATTGCCGATCTCGAGCCGGGTCGGCTCGTCTCTGTACTTCATGTCCTGCGGACGGCCGCCGACCGAGGCGTAATGGCCGATCCGGTTGTCTTCGCCGAGTGTGGTGTGACCTTCGATCACGCTGTGTGAACCGACCGTGGTCCGTGCGCCCATCGTCACATGTGCGCCGATCACGGCGTACGGTCCGATTTCAACGGATTCGTCGAGTTGGGCGCCCGGTTCGACGATCGCAGTGGGATGAATCCTGCTCATGCGTCCTCGCTTCTGATTCTGTTGCGTTGTCTGGATTGGCCAGGGCGGAGCTTGCAGCGCTTAAGTGCCGGGCTTGAATGAAGCCGCTGGGCAAATTGCTGAGCGCCCGGAGGCCGATCTTCAAGCGTCTTTGTCCGTGTGCCGTACCGCGCACATCAGGTCGGCTTCCGCCGCCACGACTCCATCCACCTCGGCGCGCGCCTTGAACTTCCAGATGCCGCGCATATGACGTTCGAACGTGCAGTTCAGGATCAGCTGATCGCCCGGTTCCACGACGCGCTTGAAGCGCGCATTGTCGATGCCCACAAACAGATACAGCGTGTTCGACGGATCGCTCGGCTCTTCCGAAAACGTCAGCAGGGCCGCCGTTTGCGCGAGTGCTTCGAGAATCAGCACGCCGGGCATCACCGGCCGGGTCGGAAAGTGACCCTGAAAATACGGCTCATTGATCGACACATTCTTCAGCGCTTTGATGCTCTTATGCGGCTCGAGTTCGAGCACCCGGTCGACCAGCAGGATCGGGTAACGATGGGGCAGCAGCGTGAGAATCTTATGAATGTCGAGATTGATTTTTTCGGTGCTCATGGTGTTTCTACTCACGCATTGACTGCGCGATGATGACTGCGGATGCTGGTGCAGGTGGGTTGGTAACGCGTGCTGCCGGCGCTTGCCGGGATCCGGCGGCCATGCCACCCGGTCACGGCAACCGACTTTGCTTCCTGATGCTTGCCCGCTATTTTACGCGGTACCCGCCGGTTGCCCTGCGGATTGTTCGACTAGCGGGCCTGCGAGTGTTCTCCGGGTGCTCTGCAAGCTGTTCCGCGAGCTGGTTTGCGGGTTGTCCTGCGGGTTGTACTGATTACTCGGGCTTGGTCGCGGAACTGCTTGCTGCGTTGGCCGGCTTGTCGGCCGACGCGGCGTTTTCGAGCGCCTTGATACGATCGCGGAGTTTATCGATGTTACGCAGCAAGGCAGCACTCTTGTTCCAGTCCGCGTGATTCACAGCCGGAAATGCACTGGTGTAAATGCCGGGCTTCAACAACGACTTCGACACGCCCGACTTCGCCGTGACGATCACATAATCACCCAGGGTGACGTGCCCCGCGACCCCGACCGCGCCGCCGATCATGCAATGACGGCCGATTGTGGTGCTGCCCGCGATGCCCGCGCAGCCGGCGATCACCGTGTAAGCACCGACCTTGCAGTTGTGACCGATCTGCACGAGATTGTCGATTTTCACGCACTCTTCGATGATCGTGTCGGCCATGGCGCCACGGTCGATCGTGGTGTTCGCGCCGATTTCAACGTCCGCTGCAATCGACACACCGCCCACCTGCGGAATTTTGACCCAGCTGCCGGTGCGCGCATCGCCTTCGCCCACGAAATCCGGCGCGAAACCAAAACCATCCGAACCGATCACCGCGCCCGCGTGCACGATCACGCGCTCGCCGAGCTTGCAGCCGTGATACACCGCGACATTCGGATACAGATGCGAGCCCGTGCCGATCCGCGTGCCGCGGCCAATCACCACGTTGGCATCCAGGCGCACGTTCTCGCCGATTACCGCGCCCGCTTCCACCGTGACGTGCGGGCCGATCAACGCGCTCGGCGCAATCTGCGCCGAGGGGTCAATCGTCGCGCTCGGGTGCACGCCGGGCACGGCCTTGGGCGCCGCCATATCGATGAAAGTCTGCGCGACGCGCGCGAAGTAAGCGTAAGGATTCGGCGTGACGATGAAGTTACGGCCTTCCGGGGAACTGAGCTTCGCGAGGTCGTCGGTGTTGATCAACACCGCACCGGCACGGGTCGTCTCGACCTGCGACAGATACTTCGGATTGGCGAGGAACGCCAACTGGTCCGGGCCTGCCTGGTCGAGCGGCGCCAGACTGCCGACGCGCTGTGAACCCTGTCCGATTATTTCACCGCCGAACCGTTGGACGATGTCCTCAAGCGTAAAAGCCATGCCTATCCTGTCTCCTATGTCGACCAGAGTTGGCGCTTTAGCGCTTACTCTGGTCCCATGCAACGCTGTCGACCAGAGTTGGCGCTTTAGCGCTTACTCTGGTCCCATGCAACGCTGTCGATCGGAGTTGGCGCTTCAGCGCTTACTCCGATCCCACGCAACGCTGTCGACCAGAGTTGGCGTGGCGGCTGGAGTTGGCGCTTTAGCGCTTACTCCAGCCCGATAGCGCTTACTCTGGTCTCATGCAATGCTGCCGATCGGACTTAGCGCTTTTGCGCTTACTCCGATCCCATTCAAACGCGTTGCGCAAATCAGTCCTGGTTGCCAGTTCTACCGCCCGCGCTGCGACCCAAAGGCCGCGATCCGGCAACCCGGCGGCCGCGTTCAATTACCCGAAGCAGCCAGAGCCTTGAGCACCTGATCGGTAATGTCGATGCGCGGGCTCACGTACACCGCTTCCTGAACGATCAGGTCGTAGTGCTGCTGCTCGGCGATCTGCTTGATCACCTTGTTGGCCCGATCGAGCACCGCCCCCAGTTCTTCGTTGCGGCGGCGGTCGAGGTCATCGCGAAACTCGCGTTGCGTGCGCTGGAACTCGAAATCCATTTGCGACAATTTTCGCTGCTTCTGTGCACGGTCGTCAGGCGACATCGTCGCGCCCTTCTTATCAAGCTCATCGGCTAACGCCTTCATCGCCTGGGTCCTATCGGCGAGATCCTTGTCACGGCTGGCGAACTCCGCTTGCAGCTTGACCTGTGCAGCCTTCGCGGCCGCCGATTCACGCAGGATCCGGTCCGAATTCACCGCAGCGATCCTGGCTTCCTGCGCGTGCGCTGCCCCCGCTACGCCGACACCCAGTGTCATTGCCAGCGCGAACGCACATGCCACACGTTTCGAAAACATACCGGTTAGCAAAGTCATCCTCTCGATACTGTAGTTTGGCTGGCCGCCAGCAGCCGGACTGCCGGCCGCCGGATCGCCGGCCGCCGGATCGCCGGCCGCCACATCAGAACGCCGTCCCGATCTGGAACTGGAACTTCTGATACTGGTCGCCGGTGTGCTTCACGAGCGGGAAGCCCAGGCTGAGCTTGAGCGGGCCGATTGGCGAAATCCATGCAAGACCGACACCGTAGCCGTAACGCAGGCCGTTCGCGCCAGTCGAATTCGCTGCGCTGCTCGCGTCTGCCCAGACGTTACCGGCGTCAAGGAACGTGAACACACGCAAGGTCCGGTCATAGCCCGTGCCCGGCAACGGGAACGTCAACTCAATGTTGCCGACGAGCAATTTCGAGCCACCGATCGGATCGTTAGTCGTTTTGTCGCGCGGACCCAGCGAGCTCGGTTCGAAGCCACGCACCGAACCGATACCGCCAGCGTAGTAGTTCTTGAAAATCGGGTATGGCTTGCCGCCCAGGCCGTTACCGTAACCGCCCTGGAAGTTGAAGCCCAGTACGAAGCCGCGCGCAAACGAATAATAGTACTGCGCGTTGATGTCGGCCTTGTAGTACTGCGTGCCGCCAATCGGCGTGCCGTATTCTGCATTGGCCTGCGTGAAGTAACCGCGGCTCGGCACCAGTGCGCTGTCACGCGCATCGCGCGACCAGCCCACCGTGAGCGGCACGTTGTTCGACACCCGGCCGAAATCCTTAACGTACTGGATGTACGAAGCAGGTGTGTTCGCATCGATATCCAGCTGGTTCTGCTCGAGGCCGGCACCGAAGTACACCGTGTCGACTTCGGAGAACGGAATACCGAACTTCAGGTCACCACCGATCGTGACGATCTTGAAGCTCGAATCCGTCGAGTAATACAACGGCTGGTACGTACGGTAGTAGACGTCGGTAATCCGCTTGATGCCGTCGACCGTGAAATACGGGTCGACCTGCGTGACCGTCAACGTGCGGTACGTCTTGGCGGTATTCACGTTCACCGCGAGACTCGTGCCCGAACCGAACACGTTGTCCTGCGACACACCGGCTGAGAGCACCACCTTGTCGGTCGACGAGAAGCCCGCGCCCAGCGTGATCGCACCGGTCGGCTTTTCGGCCACCTTGACGTCCACATCGACCTGGTCCGGCGTGCCTTCCACCGGCACGGTGGTCACGTCGACATCGGTAAAGTAGCCGAGACGGTTGATCCGGTCTTTCGACAGCGCGAGGCGGTTCGAATCGAACCACGAGCTTTCGAGCTGGCGCATTTCGCGGCGCACCACTTCGTCGCGCGTACGCGTGTTGCCGACCACGTTGATGCGGCGCACGTACACGCGGCGGCTCGGGTCCACTTGCAGCGTCAGGTCGACCTTGTGGTGCTCCTGGTCGATCTGCGGCTGTGCGTTGACGGTGGCGAACGCATAGCCATATTCGCCCAGCTTGTCGACGATCGACTTGGTGGTGGCTTGCAGTTTTTCAGCCGAGAAGCGGTCACCCGGTTTGATCTTGATGAGCTTGGCCAGCTCCGGCTCGCGGTCGAGCAGGTTGCCCGCCAGCTTGATGCTGCTGATCGTGTACGGCTCGCCTTCATGCAGCGTGACCGTCAGATACATGTCCTTCTTGTCCGGCGAGATCGACACCTGGGTCGAGTCGATATTGAACTCGAGGTAGCCGCGATTCAGGTAATACGAGCGGACGTTTTC
>NZ_JAXDPY010000038.1:0-5422 GCF_034668105.1 Paraburkholderia sp.
CGCCCACAAGCCTTCGCCCTTCATTCGCGCAGAGAACGAAGAGTCGTAGTCTTTCCCGCCTCGCATATCGCGCACGCGGCTCATCACCCGGTCGGCCCGATCGGGAAAATGCGCCGCGAGCCAATCCTTGAACAGCGGCGCAACTTCCCACGGCAGGCGCAGCACGATATAGCTCGCATTGCACGCGCCGGCCTGAGCACAGGCTTCCAGCACGCGCTCCATGTCCGGCTCGGTGACGAACGGAATCACTGGCGCGATGCTGACACCAACCGGAATACCCGCCTCGCTCAGCGTACGGATCGTGCGCAAGCGACGCGCCGGCGTGGCCGCACGCGGCTCAAGCGTGCGCGCGATATCCGCGTCTAGCGTGGTGATCGTGATTGCGGCCATGAATTGCCCGCGCGCCGCCATGGGGGCGAGCAAATCGAGGTCGCGTTCGATCAGCGACGATTTGGTGATCGCCGCGAACGGTTGACCGCGTTCACTGAGCACTTCGATCACCCGCCGCGTGAGCCGCAAATCTCGCTCAGCGGGTTGCCAGGCGTCCGTATTCACGCCGAGCGCAATCGGTTCCGGCACGTAGGACTTCTTCGACAACTCGTGCGCGAGCAACTCCGGCGCATTCACCTTCGCGTAGATACGGCTTTCGAAATCAAGCCCCGGCGACAGCCCCAGATAACTATGCGTAGGACGCGCAAAGCAATAGATACAGCCGTGTTCACAGCCCCGATAAGGATTCAGCGACACGCTAAACGGAATGTCCGGCGACGCGTTGCGCGTGAGAATCGTCTTGGCCCGCTCCTCGAAAACCTGCGTGCGTAAGACCTTGAGCTCGCCCTCTTCTTGCGGCGACGAAAGCCAGCCGTCGTCCACCACTTCGCGCTGGTCGACTTCGTAACGGCCTTGCAGATTCGTCACTGCACCACGCCCTTTGCGAGGCGCGGGCGGGGCGATCGGAAATTCGTTGGCGGAGTGGATGTCGGAATCTGTCACGGTTGGGGCACGCAGAAACTAAAAAAACGGCGCAAAACACCTGTACAAATATACAGTGTTTACGCCGTTTGTCGAGTCCCGCCAGATACCTTCCGCGCGAGCTAATCGCCAACTGCAATCGTCAGCGTTTCCTTGATCTCTTCCATCACCACGTAGCTCTTCGACTGCACCGCGCCGGGCAATTGCAACAGGATGTCCCCCAGCAGCTTGCGGTAGTCGGCCATTTCGCCGATGCGCGCCTTGATCAGATAGTCGAAATCGCCCGACACGAGGTGGCATTCCAGCACCTCGGGGATCTTCTGCACCTCGCGGCGGAACTGGTCGAACATGTTGCCGCTTTTGTGATCGAGCGTGATCTCGACGAACACCAGCAGCGCCGCGCCCAGTTCAGCGGGGTTCACACGTGCGTGATAGCCGGTGATCACGCCGTCGCGCTCCATCCGCTTGACGCGCTCGATACATGGCGTAACCGACAGCCCGACCTGTTCGGCGAGGTCTTTCATCGCCATCCGGCCGTCCTGTTGCAGGAGCCGCAGAATCTTGTGATCGAGTTTGTCGAGGGACCGGACCGGTTGGCGCTGTGTACGCATAGTGTTTTTGCTGAAAATCTTGAAAATACAATAACAAAACCTACCTGACTGTCAATAGTATAGCGGTTAACACTGGGCGAGCCGCATTACACCTCGTTAATCGAACGTATTCCAACGAATCGACGAGCGCACCGCCCTCAGATCGCTTATTAGATACCTGGAGCAGCTATGCGAGTCGTCGTTTTAGGCAGTGGCGTCGTCGGCGTGACGAGTGCTTATTACCTGGCACGCGCCGGTCATGAAGTCACGGTGATCGATCGCGAGGCGGGTCCGGCGCTCGAAACCAGCTTTGCCAATGCCGGCCAGATCTCGCCGGGCTACGCGTCGCCGTGGGCGGCGCCGGGCGTGCCGCTGAAGGCCGTCAAATGGATATTCCAGAAGCATGCGCCGCTCGCGATCCGCCTTGACGGCACGCAATTCCAGTTGCAGTGGATGTGGCAAATGTTGCAGAACTGCACGTCGTCGCGTTATGCGGTGAACAAAGGGCGCATGGTCCGCCTCGCCGAATACAGCCGCGATTGTTTGCAGGCGCTGCGCGCCGAAACCGGCATCCAGTATGAAGGGCGCACGGGCGGCACGCTGCAGGTGTTCCGCACGCAACAGCAATTCGACGGCGCCGCGAAAGATATCGCCGTGCTGCAGGAAGCCAACGTGCCGTATGAACTGCTGTCGCCGGCCGAACTCGCGCATGCCGAACCGGCGCTCGCCGCGGTCTCTCACAAGCTGACGGGCGGCCTGCGTCTGCCGGGCGACGAAACCGGCGACTGCCAGATGTTCACCACGCGCCTCGCCGGGCTGGCCGAGCAACTGGGTGTCAAGTTCCGCTACAACACGCCGATCGACGCACTCGCCATGGCGGGCGACCGCATTGCCGGCGTGCAATGCGGTGATGAACTGGTGCGCGCGGATTCGTTCGTCGTGGCGCTGGGTTCGTACTCAACCCAATTCCTGTCCGGTCTCGTGAAGATTCCGGTCTACCCACTCAAGGGCTATTCGATCACCGCGCCGATCGTCAACGAAGCGTCCGCGCCCGTTTCGACCGTGCTCGATGAGACCTACAAGATCGCGATCACACGCTTCGACGACCGGATTCGCGTCGGCGGCATGGCGGAGATCGTCGGCTTTGACAAGTCGTTGCGTCAGGCGCGCCGCGAAACGCTGGAACTCTGCGTGAACGATCTGTTCCCGGGCGGCGGCGATACGTCGAAGGCGACCTTCTGGACCGGCCTGCGTCCCATGACGCCGGATGGCACGCCGATCGTCGGCCGCACGCCGGTGGCAAACCTGTTCCTGAATACGGGTCACGGCACGTTGGGCTGGACGATGTCGTGCGGCTCGGGTCAATTGCTGGCTGACGTGATGTCAGGCAAGCAGCCGGCGATCAAGGCGGACGACCTGTCGGTGCATCGCTATCTTGGCGAGACCGGCGGCGCACATCGCCCGGCTTATGCTTGAGGTTTAACGCTTTACGCTTCGCGAGAGGTTGAGCCGGCTCGTCGTGCAGACAGACCGGCGCGACAAAAGCAAACGGCGCCTCACAAGGGCGCCGTTTGCTTTTTTGGACGGAGCTTTCGCTACCTCGTCGCTCGAGACAGGTACACCATCAGAACTGATCTTCCGACAACGCCAGCACGCCCTCCCCGCCCTTCGCACTAACGATCGACGCTTCCAGCGCCGAAGCCAGCGGCAGCACATGCTCGGCATAGAACTGGGCGGTCGCGATCTTTGCGCCGTAGAACGAGGGATCCTGGTCGCGCTTTTCAGCCGCCACGAGCAGCGCACGCGCCATCTGCCAGCCGCCCAGCACAATGCCCGCCAGTTTCAGGTACGGCACGCTGCCGGCAAACACCGCGTTCGGATCACCCTTCGTGTTGGTCACGACAAAATCAACCACGGTGCTCAACGAGCGGTGACCCTGCTCCAAATATTTCTTCATCGATTCGAACGCAGCGCCTTGTTGCGCGCCGAGTGTCTCGATCGTTTCAGTCACCCCGGCCAGCAGCGACTTCGCCACCTTGCCACCGTCACGCACGGTCTTACGGCCGATCAGATCGTTCGCCTGGATCGCGGTCGTGCCTTCGTAAATCGGCAGGATGCGCGCGTCACGGTAGTACTGCGCGGCGCCCGTCTCCTCGATGAAGCCCATGCCGCCGTGCACTTGCACGCCGAGGCTCGTCACATCGATCGACAGCTCCGTGCTCCAGCCCTTCACGATCGGCACGAGATATTCGTAGATCGCCTGATGTTGAGCGCGCGTGGCTTCGTCAGGATGACGATGCGCGATATCGCAGTGCGCCGCGGCGACGTACGCCAACGCGCGTGATGCTTCGGTGAGGCCGCGCATCGTCGCGAGCATGCGGCGCACGTCCGGGTGCTGAATGATCGCCACCGGCTGCTTCGCGGAACCGTCCACCGGCCGGCTTTGCACGCGGTCTTTAGCGTATGCGACGGCCCGCTGGTACGCGCGATCCGACACGCCGACACCCTGCATGCCCACCGCGAAACGCGCTGCGTTCATCATGATGAACATGTATTCGAGGCCGCGATTTTCCTCGCCGATCAGATGACCGATCGCACCACCGTGGTCGCCGAATTGCAGCACCGCGGTTGGGCTCGCCTTGATGCCAAGCTTGTGTTCGATGGACACGCAATGCACGTCGTTGCGCTCGCCGAGCGAACCGTCGCCGTTGACGAGGAATTTCGGCACGATGAAGAGCGAGATGCCCTTCACGCCTTCCGGTGCACTCGGTGTACGCGCCAGCACGAGATGGGCGATGTTCTTCGCCATGTCGTGCTCGCCCCACGTGATGAAAATCTTGGTGCCGAACAGTTTGAACGAACCGTCGCCTTGCGGCTCCGCGCGCGTGCGTACCTGCGCGAGATCGGAGCCGGCTTGCGGCTCGGTCAGGTTCATCGTGCCGGTCCACTCGCCGGAAATCAGCTTGGGCACGTAGGTCTGTTTCTGCTCTTCGCTGCCGGCCGTGAGCAGCGCCTCGATGGCGCCATCCGTGAGCAGCGGGCACAGCGCGAACGACAGATTCGACGCGTTCAGCATCTCGATACAAGCGGTGGCGATCAGCTTGGGCAGGCCCTGGCCTTCATAGTCGAGCGGATGCTGCACGCCTTGCCAGCCGCCTTCGCCGAACTGGCGGAAGGCGTCCTTGAAACCGGGCGTTGCGGTGACCACGCCATCCTTCCAGCTGCTGGGATTGCGATCGCCTTCCACGTTCAGCGGGGCCAGCACTTCGCCGCACAGTTTCGCCGATTCGTCGAGCACGGCTTGCGCCGTGTCGAGATTCGCATCTTCGAAGCCTGGCAGCGTTGCGATATCTTCGAGACCGGCCAGCTCTTTCATCACGAACAGCATGTCCTTGATCGGCGCCGTATAGCTCATTTCAGTTCTCCTCCTGCCTATCGATAAAAAAAGGGCGCCGGACTTGATCGGTCCCGCGCCCTTTCGTGTGCTGCCAGACGCCTTTTAACCGGCGCTGCGGCGCTTAGCCAAGCTCGCTAACGAGTTCCGGCACAACCGTGAACAGATCGCCCACCAGACCATAATCGGCGACGCTGAAAATCGGCGCTTCCGGGTCCTTGTTGATCGCAACGATGACCTTCGAGTCTTTCATGCCGGCCAGATGCTGGATCGCACCCGAGATGCCGACAGCCACGTACAGTTGCGGCGCGACGATCTTGCCGGTCTGGCCGACCTGATAGTCGTTCGGCACGAAGCCCGCATCCACCGCTGCGCGTGATGCGCCGAGCGCTGCGTTCAGCTTGTCGGCCAGCGGCTCCAGAACCTTCGTGTAGTTCTCGCCGTTGCCCAGACCACGGCCACCCGA
>NZ_JAXDPY010000039.1:0-17847 GCF_034668105.1 Paraburkholderia sp.
ACTAATGCACCCGATAGCGCAACAGTATCGACGAAACTTCGCGTACCGTTGAAGTAGCCAGCGTATCTGTCGATCAAGGTACACAAGGCGAACCTAAAGACCTTTCGTCTAAGTGGATTGTCGTCCATCATATTTGAGCCAGAACGATCATGCGCCAGCTTGGAAGCCAGATTGACATGGTGGTGGCTGAACACGTCTCTCCGGCGCGACGTCCGCTTAGAGTAGTCGTTGTGCCTTGCGATATCAGGGATTTCCATGCTCGACGATTCGCTCCCGATCCGAAAGGATTCCATGACAGCGAGCCAACGCTGGACCATTCTGGTCGCCAGTACTGGGGGAGCGCTCGAGGTATTCGATTTCGTCATCTTCGGATTTTTCGCACGAACCATCGGCATGGAGTTCTTTCCATCACAAACCGGCATATCGGCGGAGACCTTGTCGTTTACGGTGCTGGCCATTGGCTATCTTTCCAGGCCGTTGGGAGGCATCTTCCTTGGCCGGTTAGGCGACAGGCATGGCCGGCGCGTGGTCTTCGTGTCGTCCGCGATGATCGCTTCCATTTCGACACTCCTCATTGGAGTACTTCCTTCATACGCTGTATGGGGCGCGGCCGCCCCGGCGCTTCTTCTCGTGCTGCGGCTCATCCAGGGTCTGTGCCTCGGCGGTGAGCTGCCAGGCGCAGTGGTCTATGCCGTTGAAACCGTGCGTGGAAGGCCTGGTCTGCTGTGCGGCATCGTGTTCGTCGCGGTCAACCTTGCGTTGCTTCTGGCTACGAGCATTAACCTTGCAGTGCAATGGGCGTTCACACCCGAGCAAGTCAACGCGTTCGGATGGCGGATCGGCTTTCTGCTTGGTGGAATGGTCGGGCTGTTGAGCTTTGCCCTGCGCCGGACCCTTGCCGAGACCGACGAATACGCGCGGGCCATTGGCGCCCGGCATCGCGAGCCTCTTGCCGTCCTGTTTCGCAACCATTTCGCCCGCTTGGCGACAGGCGCTGCCGCGTGTCTGCTGGTGGGTGCGTCGGGTGGCATCTTTATCGGATTCGCGCCAGGTTATCTGCAAGGGCTTCAATACGACGCGCAGCAGATCGGGAGTGCCCAGACGCGGTACCTGATCGTCGTGGCAGCCTGCATTCTCGTGACGTCGTACATTGGCGACCTAATGCCGCGCCGTTATCTTTTCAGGTCGGGAGCCGTCTTGTCCGCGCTGCTCGCACCCTTCTTCTTCATTGCGGCCGCCCGTCACTACGCCAGCCTGTCTATGCTGTTCGTGATGGCCGGCGTCGTCACCTCGCTCGCCAATGGAACCTTCGCGTGCGCGATTGCCGAACTGTTTCCCGTCGACGTCCGCTTCAGCGGCGTTGCCACGGCCATGAATCTCGGCTTGGCCACGTCGCTGGGACTGACGCCGCTGGCGGCGAATATCCTCGTTTCCAGTCTGCACTGGACGCTCGCGCCCGCTCTCGTCATTGTGTTGTGCGCGGCGCTTGCATTCGCGGCTTCATTCGGGATGAAGCGCGAGCGACTGCGCGCGGACGTCGTCGATGCGAACCGGAACTCGCGATGGCAGGAGCGCAGATGAACACGCCGGAATCCGTCAGGATCGCGGATGTCGAACTCAACATTCAGCGCTACGAATTGCGCCGTGCGGGCGAGGAGATCAGGCTTGAGCGTCTGCCGATGGAGTTGCTGATCCTGATGGCATCACGTAACGGCCAACTCGTCACACGTGCGGATATTGTGCGAGCGCTGTGGGGCACAAATGCGTATCGAGAAACGGACAACAGCATCAATACGGCGATCCGGAAAATTCGCGTCGCGCTCCAGGATGATCCAGTCAATCCGCAGCACGTCATCACGGTGAAGGGCAAAGGCTATCGCCTGAATAACGTGCGGCCCGTGCCGGAGGAATCGGTACCCGCCCCGCAGGAAGCCGTGCGGATACTGGTCCTTCCGTTCCAGAACCAGACGGGCGATTCCGGCCAGGACAGTTTCTGCGACGCGCTGGCCGACGAAACCTCCGCCAACATCGGCATGCTGGATCCAGAGCGCATCCTTGTCATTTCGAGGACGACCGCCGCCCGCTACCGGCGGGTCAGCAAGAGTGTCGCGGAGATCGCGCGCGAACTGTCGCTCGACTACGTGCTGGAAGGTTCGCTCACGCGGGACGGCGAGAAGATTCGCATTCTGGCGCAACTGATACGTTGCGTCGATCAGGTGCAGATCTGGAGTCGCGCGCATGAGCCGATGGTGAGCGGAGCGCTGGAAATCCAGAAAGAGGTTGGAACGGCGCTCGCCCAGGAGGTATCGCCAGCGCTCGCGGAGCAGCAGCGGCACATGCTGGTGAGACGTTTGCCGGTCGATCCGGCGGCGCATGATGCCTATCTGCGCGGCCGTTACTACTGGACCCGTCGCGTGCACTTCGACGCAGGGTTTGCCGCGCATCACGCGCTGAGCGACGAGGACTTCGTTCGCGCGCGGGGCTACTTCGAGCGCGCGCTCGAACGGGATCCGACATACGCGCTCGGGTATGTGGGGATGTCGAACGTCCTCGGCGCCGCATCGACACACGGGGTCTGTCCACCGTCGGAGGGCCATCCGAAAGCACGGCAGGCGGTGCTGCGAGCCCTGGAGCTGGACGCGGATCTTCCCGAGGCTCACCAGGCGCTAGCCGGCGTGCACTACTTTTATGACTGGGACTGGCACCGGGCAGAGGAGGAGTTTCTCGAGGCGTTACGGCTCAACCCGAGCCACGCCGAAACGAGCCGCCTGTATGCAAGACTCCTGTTGGTGCTCGGGCGAGAAGCGGAAGGCAGAGCGCAGTTCGACCATGCCGAGAAGGTCGACCCGCTCGGTTGCGAAGGGTCACGCATATTTGGGCTCGTACAGGCGGGCAAATACGGCGAGGTGATTCGGGAGTGCTTGAGCAGTGGGCATGGCAACCGCTCCCCGCTGATCTATCAGTTACTGGCAACCGCCTATGAACAGCAGGGCCAATATGAGGAGGCTGTCGAAGCGACTATCGATGCGCTAACGCGCTGCAACGAATTCGTCCGCGCGCAGACGATTCGCACGATCTGGGACGCCGGCGGCTACAAGAAGGTCCTGGAGTGGTATTTACGGGACTTGATGGCGAGGCATCAAAGGCGCTATACGTCGCCGCTTCTGTTTGCGGAAATTTACGCGCGGCTCGACCAGCCTGACGAGATGTTTCATTGGCTCGACGTTGCGCTTGCCGAACATTCGCCGCGCCTGTGCGAACTTCGCACCAACGCATGGTTTCATCGCTATCGGTCGACGGGGCGGTTCCGGAACATCGAAAAGCGCATTGGCTACTGAGCCTGGGAACGAAGCCGCGTGACCCGGTGGACGCATCCTGTATGCCAGCCACCGTTACGCACGATGAGTTTTCGCGTGCACTCATCGTGCGGGACGGCGGTCGCGCAAAGCCGTGCGCGGCAGTCAATGGTGGGCGAATGTCGCGCTCAAGCTGCGGCTTTGCTCTGCGGATAGCTGGGATTTGCCGAGGTCCGGGTAAGCCTGTTGCCGTGCCGGACTCATTGCCATTCCCATTTCACCTCTTGATGCATCGGTGACGCCGCCGACATCCTGAGCGGCCGTTGGGGTGTCCGACGGCACGGGCTTGTCTTGCGCCTGCGCGTAGCCGAGCAACATGCCGATCGCGCAGATTGCCACAATTCGAATCGTCTTCATGTCAAGTTCCTCCTATCCACTCGTGCGGAAACGGTCAGCGTATGACTGTCCGTAAGGCGATCCCAGACGGTTCCCGCGAGAATGCGGCGTCGTGTTGCTATCGCTGCGTCAATACTGCGATCAAGCCGCCTTCTGCACCATCGAGATAACCTGAAGAAATCGTTAACACAGTGGTTCGCGAATGCCGGGTTCAGCGCCTACTCGCTCATTCGAGTTCCACGCCGCGCAACTCGGGAATCAGGAACAGCGTCGCCGCGATATCGATGATGTAGATGCTGGCGAGCAGCGCGATTGCCGTACCGAACGAATAGTGTGCCGCCAGCGCACCAATGGCGAGCGGCCCAAAACCGCCCACCGCACGGCCGATGCTCCACAGCACGTTTTGCGCGGTGCTGCGCGCATGCGTGGGGTACAACTCGGCCATCAGCGCGCCATAACCGCCCATCATGCCGTTGACGAACACCCCCATGAAAATGCCGCCGACCAGCAGCGCCTCAGGCGACCTGAGCGTCGAATAAATCAGGACCATGACGAGCGCGCCGATCTGGTAGCCGATAAAAGCCGGTTTGCGTCCGACACGATCCGCAAGCTGGCCGAAGATCCAGATGCCGACCAACATGCCGACAATCGAACTGCCGGTCCAGATGGCAGACTTCCCTAGCGTGTAGCCGAACGTCTTCGACAGATACGCAGGCATCCAGACGATCATCGCGTAGTAACCGAAATTTTGCACCGAGCACAGGATGATGACGCCGATACTGCGGCGCGTGGCGGTGGCATCGCGAAACAGTGTCTTGACCGGGAACTCACGCTTGACCGCGGCCGCCTTGCGCACGAACAGTTCCGATTCGCCGATGGCCTTGCGGATGATGAACGAGCCCACGGCAGGAAAGAGGCCGACCACGAACATGCCGCGCCAGCCGATATGCGGCAGCAACAGCGGCGTGACCACCGCCGCTGCCAGCACGCCGGCTTGCCAGCCCATGCCGACATACGACGAGACGCGGCCGCGCTGGTTAGCCGGCCACGCTTCGATGGCCAGCGCCATGCCGATACCGAACTCGCCACCCAGCCCCACGCCGGCAGCGAAGCGATAGGCGAGAAGATCCCAGTAGCTGGTAGCAAGCGCGCACAAACCGGTGAACAGCGCGAACATCAGAATCGTATAGGTCAGAACCCGTACGCGGCCAAGATAATCGCTGAGAATGCCGAAGCCGATGCCGCCCAGTACGCCGCCCACCAGCGTCCACGTGACGAGCGAGCCGGCTTGCGAACTCGTCAGCCCGAGATCGGTGGAGATGAGGCTGAGCATGAAGCCGAGGATCAGCAGATCGAAACCGTCCATCGCATAACCGGAGATCGCGGCGATGAGCGCGCGCGCGGGGCGCCGCGAGTCGGCGGACGAAAGCGGTGCCTGTTCCTCGGCGATTGTGCCGGTCGAGTCCAGCGCGGCTGTGCCGTCTGATTTATAGCGAGTCATGAGAGAGGTCCCCTGAGGTGGCGAATGCCCGGCGCGTGCCCGATGTGCGACGCGTCAGTCCTTGTTGTAGGGCAGCGGCGCGCCGGCGCCGGTGCGTTCGACGATCAGGCCGTAGTGTTCCGGCCGGCGGTGTTTGGCAAAGTTGAAGACGTGTTCGCGGAAGGTGTCGCCCAATGCGAGATCCACGTTCGCGAAGATCACTTCATCGCTTTCGCTCGCGCTCTGCGCCACGATCTCACCCGAGGGCGCCACGATCACCGATCCGCCGATCATGTGGAAGCCGTCTTCCGCACCGCACTTCGCGGCGGCGCCGATCCACATCGCGTTCTGATAGGCGCTGGCTTGCAGCGAAATCAGATGCGTGTGCATGCGCAGGTGAGGCGGCTCGTTCCAATGAATGTTCCAGGACGGCGTGTTGTAGCCGAGCACGCCGAGTTCGGCGCTTTGCAACGACATCACGCGCCAGGTTTCCGGCCAACGGCGATCGTTGCACAGGCACATGCCGACCTTCGTGCCGAATGCTTCGAAGACGGGAATGCCCCGGTCACCCACTTCGAAAAACTTCTTCTCGAGATGCTGGAACGGCGCGTCGGGCTTGTGGTCCGAGTGGCCCGGTAAATGGATCTTGCGGTATTTGCCGACCACCTTCGCGGCCTTATCGACCAGCACCGCGGTATTGAAGCGGCGTCCTTCCGGCGTGATTTCCGCATAGCCGAGATAAAAGCCGATGCCGAGTTCGCGTGCCGCGTCGAACAGCGGCTGCACGTGAGCGTTCGGCATGGACCGCTCGAAGAAACGTTCGACCGCTTCTTCCTCGCTCATCCAGTAACGCGGGAAGAACGTGGTGAGGGCCATTTCGGGGAACACCACCAGGTCGGCGTTGCGGCTTTTCGCTTCGCGCAACATGTCGACGAGGCGCGCGACGACAGCGGCGCGACTGTCGGCCAGATGGACCGGTCCCATTTGTGCGACGGCGAGACCGAGTTTGCGAGCATGGCTCATGAGTACCTCTTGCTAAAAATGAACGGGGATGTGCGGTGTTACTTCTGCTCGTGTGCGCCGTAGCTGAGCGAGCGGAAAAAGCGGGTCGAGGGCGTGAGCTCGCGTTCGGTCGCGCAGGGCATCGGCGTGGTGCGCGGGATGAAGCGTCCGCTGCCGCGCTCGGCGTGCAACTCGCCGCGTTCGACGATCACGCGCCCGGCACTGACCACCGTCTCCGGCCAGCCGGTCACGCGCATGCCTTCGTATGGCGTATAGCCGACGTTGTCGTGCAGCGTGGCGGCGCTCAGCGTGACTTCACGCAGCGGGTTCCAGATCGCGACGTCGGCGTCGGCGCCTGGCTGCAGCAGCCCCTTGCGCGGGAAAAGCCCATACATGCGCGCATGATTGGTCGCACTGAGCGCGACGAATTCGGGCAGCGTGAGCCGCTGCTTGCCGACGCCTTCGGAAAACAGCAGCGGCAAGCGCGTTTCGAGTCCGGGCATGCCGTTGGCGATCTCCTTGAAGGTGGTCGCATCGCCTTTCGGCAATTTACCGCTGGCGTCGTAGCGATACGGCGCGTGGTCCGACGAGAGCGTCTGCAAGGTGCCTTGTTTCAATGCTTCCCAGAGCGCCTGCTGCGCGTCGGCATCGCGCAGGGGCGGGCTGCAGCAATATTTGGCGCCTTCGGTGCCGGGCAAATCCATGTCGTCTTCGGTCAGCACCAGATAGTGCGGACATGTCTCGCCATACACCTGCGCGCCCATCTTCTGCGCGGCCTGAATGGTGGCGAGCGCCTCGCGCGCGGACACGTGCACGATCAGAATCGGCACGTCGAACAGGCGCGACAACTGGATCACACGATGCGTGGCTTCGGATTCCGCAAGCTGCACATGGCTCGTGCCGTGAAACTTCGGGGCGGTGTAGCCGCGCTCCAGCAAGCGCTGCGACACCCATTTGATGACGTCGTTGTTCTCCGCATGCACCATCACGAGCGCGCGCTCCCGCGCGGCCACCGCGAGTACGTCGAGCATCTGGTAGTCGTCGATCTTCAACTGCTCGTACGTCATGTAGACCTTGAACGACGTGATGCCCGAGCGGATCAGTTCCGGCAGATCCGTGTTCAGGGTCTGCGAATCGGTCTCGGACAGGATCATGTGATAGCTGTAGTCGATCACCGATTTTTCGCGGGCGAGCCGGGCGTAGTCCGCGGCTACCTGAGCGAGCGCCATGCCGCGATGCTGGGCGGCGAACGGCACGATCGTCGTCGTACCGCCGAAGGCGGCGCACACGCTGGCCGTGTACCAGTCGTCCGCGCCCATGCGACCCATGCCGGAGCGTTGCTCGACATGGCAGTGCGAGTCGATGCCGCCTGGCAGCACGTAGCGGCCGGTCGCGTCGATATCGCGCCGGCCGGCGGGCAGCTCGTTTTCCACGGCGACGATGCGATCGCCGACGATGCCGATATCGGCCCGGAAAGTCTCCACGTCGCTGGCGACCGTGCCGCCGCGTATCGTCAAATCAAATTCATTCATGTGCGGGAGTGATGGAAGGTGAGTGGGCTAACGCGCGTTGCCACCAGGCGACGCATTCGCGGGCCAGCATATCCGTCGCGTCGAGAACGGGCACACCGAAGCTCAGGCCGGCGAGCGCAATGGGGATTTCGGTGCAGGCCAGCAGCAGGGCGTCGACCGGGCTGTCGGCGAGCGCTTCGGCCGCGCTGCGCAGCAGCAGGCGGCCCTGTTCGAGCTGGCCGGCTTTGACCGCATGAATACCGGCCATCACCTGCGTCTCCTGGCGGTTCGCGCCAGGCATGACGACTTCAATGCCGGCGCGCTCGAGTTCGCTGTGATAGATACGAGCCTGCAAGGTGGCCGAGGTGGCGAGCAGGCCGACGCGGCGCACCGAATCGGCGCGCCGGCCAATGGCGTCGCAGGCCGCGTGGCCGATATGCAGTACGGGCACGCGCGTCGCGGCCGCGAGCCGGCCATGCCACAGATGGGCGGTATTGCAGGGAATCGCGATGGCATCGGCGCCCGCGTTTTCCAGCACACGCAGACCCGCAAGCAGGTAGTCCCAGGGCGCGTCGGAGCCGGTCAGAAACGCGGTGCTGCGATCGGGTATCTGCGGAACGCTATGGACAATCACGGGGATATGCTCCTGATCGTGACGGGCCGGCGTAGCGTCGATCACCTTGTGCATGAAGTCCACCGTTGCCAGCGGACCCATGCCCCCCAGTACGCCGAGCGTCGGCAACGCGGCTGCGGTGTGACTCATGAACGCACCTGAGCAGTGTCCCGCACACGTGCGATCGCGAAGCTCACCGCCGCCGTACACGGGTCGACCACGGGCAGGCCCGAGGCGGCTTCGATTCTGGCGCGCAACGCGGCCATACCCGCGCAGCCGAGCACGATGACATCGGCGCCGTCCACATCGCGCAGCATTCGCGCCGTCTCGATCATGCGTTCGAGGGCGAGCGTTTCATCGCCCGATTCCGCGACGGACAGGTCGATCGAGCGTTCGCCCGCAATCTTCCGTTCCAGGCCGAGCGCGCGGTAGTAGCGCCAATGGCGGGCGATACCGGCCGCGCTGATCGCGATCACGCCGATCCTCTCGCCGAGCAGCGACGCCGTGGCGAGGCCGGCCTGGCCAATGCCGATCACCGGCTTGCGGGTGACCTCACGCGCCGCGAAGAGCCCCGGATCGCTATAGCAGGCGAGGACGAACGCGCTGAAGCGGGCATCATGCTGTTCGATGAAAGCCGCGACAAGCGGCGCGGCGCGATCAGCATCGCGCTGCGATACGATGCCCGGTGGCGCGGCATCCAAGGTCACACATTGCAGCGAGCCGGCGTCGCCGTGAACGAGTGGCTCGACGGCCCGCGCAATGCTCGCCGTCACGGTCTGAAGCGAATTCGGATTGATGACGCAGATCGGCTGTGACAAGAGAAACCTTCCCATGTGATATCCATGTCGATACCCGAACCGTATCAATCGCGCGCCCGGACGTGAAATAGTCCAAAATTGGCAGGGTATAGACGCAATGCATACCCAGTGCTTTCAGATGCCGCGCCATCGCTGTGGCGACAACCGTCCCGAAGGAAGACATGTCAATTGAAGAGTCCCCGCAGGGCAGGCTGAGCATGAGCCTGCGCCAGATCGAGGTGTTTCGCGCGATCATGATTACCGGCTCGGTCAGCGAGGCCGCGCGCATGCTGTTCGTCGCGCAGCCGTCAGTGAGCCGGGTCTTGTCGGTGACCGAGGAGCGGCTCGGCTTGCTGCTATTCGAACGCGCACGTGGGCGGCTTTATCCGACACCGGAGGCCAAGCAGATCTTCGAGGAGGTGGAGGCCGCTTATGCCGGGGTGCAACGCGTCGACGACCTCGTGCGCGCGTTGGTGGAGGGCCGCAGCGGCAAGCTGAACGTGGTCTGCAGTCCAAGCCTCGGCGTGCATCTGGTGCCGCGCGCGATCGCGCTATTCAACCAGCAATACCCGGAGTTGCCGGTGCATTTCGAACCGCTCACGCATAACAACCTCGTGCCGCGAGTGATGTTCGGAAAAAACTATGTGGGCGTGTCGATGTTCGAGGTCGTGCATCCGAATCTCGCAACCGAACCGTTGGTGACGGTGCCGCTCGTGTGTGTGAGTCCCCGTGGCTGGCTGCCCGGCAGCAAGACGGTGCGTCTGCGCGATCTCAAAGGCCGGCCGTGGATCGACTATGGCCACGAGACTCCGCTTGGACGCGTGGTCGGTAGCGCCTTCGGCAGTGAGATCCGGCCGCGGCCCACTGTCGAAGTGCGCTCGGCGATGAGCGCGTGTTCGCTGGTGGAAGAAGGTGTCGGCGTTGCGCTGGTCGATCCGCTGTGCCTTGATGCCACGCGGCGCCAGCGTATCGACGTGCGGCCCTTGCGCCCCGAAATAGCACTCAAGGTGCAGGCGGTGTATTCCATCTCGGAGCCGTTGTCGCATCAGGCAAAAGTTTTCCTGGAGGTGCTGCGCAAAGTGCTCAATCCAGGCAGTCAAATAAGTCCCGACGCAACGTGGTGGTGAAGCGCTCCGCAGGAAGATCCGCGGAGCGTTACCTTTACCTATACCGCCGCGTCGTCCGACGAAGCCGAGGTTCGACCCTCGGCTTCGAGTTGCCCGCTCACTGCTTCAGATGCGGCTGCGTACTGACTGGAACCGCGCTACGTGCGGCCAGATTCTGCTGACGCAGCGCCTCGGTGGTTTCGCCGGCACCGTCCGCACGCCAGCCCGGAGGCAGGATCACGTAGCTGATCGCAGTCCACACGTTGCCCGCCGAGGCTATATCGCGCGCGAGGCTGATCCAGTGCTCGAATTCGACGACGAGCGGATTGCGCGAGCGCGTCGGTGTTGTGAGACCGTAGCGGCACGGCTCATCAGCGCGTTCTTCGACATACGTGCCGAACAGGCGGTCGAATATGACGAGTACGCCGCCATAGTTCGCATCCAGATAATCGACGTTCGATGCGTGGTGCACGCGATGCGCGGAAGGCGTATTGAACACGTATTCGAGCCAGCCGAGTTTCGGCGTCCACGTGTTATGCAGCCAGAACTGATAAAGCAGATTGAAACTCAGCGTCGCCAGCACGATTTCCGGACGCACGCCAAGGAACACGAGGGGCGTGAAAAATATTGCTGAACCGGTCAGCTTGCCCGTCAGGCCAAGCCGGTAAGCAGACGAAAGCGTCAGTTGGTTCGGCGAGTGGTGAACCGCATGCGTCGCCCAGAAAAAGCGGATGCGGTGCGACGCGCGGTGGTACCAGTAGTAGCAGAATTCCTGTCCGATAAAGAGCAGAAACACCATCAATGCGCTATTGAGCGTGACGGTAAAGATCCGGTGATCCCAGGCGAGCGCGAACACCGGCGCCGCGAGCGAAAGCGGCAGCAGCGCGAGCAGCTTGCGGCCGGCCACATCGGCTAGCGAAATCCATACTTCATACCAATCAAAAGGCGTGGCGCTGTCGCGCTGTTTGCGGGTGAGCACGCACGCCTCGATCAGCGAGACGCCGACGACGAACAATGTAGTAAAAAGCGCGATTTTTTCAGTGGTGAACATGATGGTCAGGTAACTGATTGAGATGGGACGCTTCGTCTGCCGGACAAGGCTGCTCTCGCGTCGGGTGAAGCTAATGTAGTGGGCTGCCCGGTCAAAAGCCATGTGGAAACTATGTCGCCAGATGTCGCGGTGGCGCGGCCGCCGGACGCGCCACCGCACTGGCAAACCGGCGACATGGAACGACATAATTCGCGGATAGCGTGCCTACCCGCTTCCTCCCATACTTGCGTCTGCGTGTTGCGGCACACCTTTCTCACAGACAGTGCGCACTCATGCAGACGTGATCTCCGATAGTTTGTGATCCTGTGGATCGAACGAATGTCGGTGACGCTCCCTCGACAATTTACGGCACGCCTGTGCCGATGACAGGATCGACATGCAAACCTCATTCAACTCCCTCATTCGCCACGCCAAGCGCCTCGCAGGCACGGCAGTCCTGGCGGGATCGCTGCTGATGAGTGGCTGCGCCATGGGCGCCACCCCTCCCACCGTGGCCGACGCTGTGCTGCACGTTCGCGCCGACGTCATCTATGTGTATTCGTTCGATGCGACGCCCGACCAGGTGAAAATGGACAGCGGCATGGCACAGGAACTGAAGGCGGCGATGAGCGGCGAATCGGCCGCGCAGAAGCAGTACCAGACGGCAATGGATACACGTGAACAGGTCGCCGACGAAATCGTGCACAAGCTGCAATCAATGGGACTGCGCGCCGTGCGCGTGGATGGCCCCGCACCGGCGAATCAGAATGCGCTGATCGTCGAGGGCAACTTCCAGACGATCGACGAAGGCAAGCGCCGCCGTCGCATGCTGATCGGTCTTGGCGCGGGCAAGAGCGAAGTGGGTGCGTCGGTCCAGATCCTGTACAAGCCCGCCGAAGGCGCACCGGTGCCGCTGCAAAGCTTCGCTGCCAACGCCGATAGCGGCCACATGCCGGGCGTTGCGGAAACAGCGGGTGTCGGCGCGGCGGCCGGCCATGTTGCAACGGCTGCGGCGACGGGCGCGACGCTGCATGGCGTGTCCGAGGTGAAACGCGATAGCGTGGCCGGTGACGCGAAAAAGCTGGGTGATTCGATCGCGAAGCAGATTGCGGCGGCGAGCGTCGCGAACGGCTGGATGTCGGCTGAACGGATGGACTGACGGGTGCGCGTGATGGGCCAATGCCATGGCGGCAAAGCTCGCCCCAGCATGCCTGCCCCGCTCCGCAATTCGGAGTATCAGCTTACGTAGGCCAGCACTTCGATAAGCGCATTGGTGTTTGACGATGGCTTTACATCGACAGCATGGTTACTACACTTGGTTGTTACGGCGACGATCGGTCTTGCCGGGGTCCTGGTTTCTACTGAGCAATGATGAGACGGTATGCACTGTTGTCAGTTGTCGGGCGCATTGCTGATATCGCAGCCTTATCTTGCGGAATTGGAGGACACAATCATGCAAACTGTTTTGAGGCGATATTCCGGAAAGGGCGCAAAAGAACTGTTCGATTTGCTTGAGAAGCGTAAGGCGGAGGTCGAAGAAATGATGGGCGGTGTCAAAGGCCTGGTAACGTACACGCTCGTGCACAGCGGCGATAGCGGATTCTCCGTGACCGTTTGTCAAGATAAGACAGGTATCGATGAAGGCGTGCAAAAAGCGAAGGAGTGGATCGCGAAGAATGCGGGGAGTATTGGTGCGGGCGCGCCGGAAGTGACGGAGGGTACCGTCATTGCTCACTTGAACAAATCCTGATTCCGACACTTACGACGCACGCGCCAGATGGCGGCATGGGCGTGCGTCGGGGGACTTTGCAACGGCTGCTTCACCCACTGCAATGCCATCGCTTTCCGTCCGCATTCGTTCAGATAGTCGCGGAAATATGGGGCTGTTGCCTCTCGAGCGGGCGGATGCCATCGGAAGCATTTCTCGGCGCCGACGTCACGGTACGAGCACGATCTTCCCCGGTGCATGCTTGCGTGACACGATGCGGGAAGGGTCGATATTACCGCCAATGACCGGTCGATAAGGCTGCATGTCTCTTCCGGCGCGGGTACAGTCTCCCACGTCCCGTCTTGCGCCACCGTCACGTCAGCGCCCATACTTGACACAACATATTCGACCGATGAATATCCTGGCAGCGCTTCCTCGCTCCAGCCTCGCTTACTCGAAGCGAGGCCCGGACGCCGGGCGCTGCGATCGCAACCTGAAGGAGATATCCGTTGACCAGCTTCCTCCTACGTAACGGCGCGCTTCTCGATCCCACCCGTCCTGATCTGCTGGAAGGCTTTGAAGTGCTCATCGAGGACGGCTTCGTGCGCGAAGTTTCCGATAGGCCGATAACCAGCAGCAGTGCGCGCGTGATCGACGTCAAAGGCAAAACGATCATGCCGGGGCTGATCGATCTGCACGTACACGTCGTCGCGATCGAGTTCAACCTGCCGCGCGTCGCCACGCTACCCAATGTACTGGTCACGCTGCGCGCCGTGCCGATCATGCGCGCCATGCTGCGCCGCGGCTTCACCACCGTGCGTGATGCGGGTGGCGCCGGCTATCCATTCAAGCAGGCGCTCGAGTCAGGATTGATCGAAGGTCCACGCCTGTTCGTTTCCGGCCGCGCGCTGAGCCAGACGGGCGGTCATGCCGATAGCCGCGCCCGCTCCGATTACATGCCGCCCGATTCACCCTGCGGATGCTGTGTCCGCGTCGGCGCGCTCGGCCGCGTGGCGGACGGCGTCGATGAAGTGCGCCGGGCCGTGCGCGAGGAACTGCAGATGGGCGCCGACCAGATCAAGATCATGGCCTCGGGCGGGGTGGCTTCCCCCACCGATCCTGTCGGCGCGTTCGGTTACTCGGAGGATGAGATCCGCGCCATCGTCGCTGAAGCCGAGGGGCGCGGCACCTATGTGCTGGCGCATGCCTATACGCCCGCGGCAATCGCGCGCGCGGTGCGTTGCGGCGTGCGCACCATCGAACACGGCAATCTGATTGACGAGGAGACCGCGCGTCTCGTCGCGGAGCACGGCGCGTATGTGGTGCCGACCCTCGTCACTTACGACGCCCTTGCAAGCGAAGGTGAGAAATATGGTCTGCCGCCGGCCAGCATTGCCAAGATCGCGGACGTGCACGGCGCCGGCATGAAGTCGATTGAAATCATGAAGCGCGCCGGGGTCAAGATGGGCTTCGGCACGGACTTGCTCGGCGAGGCCCAGCGTCTGCAAAGCGATGAATTCCGGCTGCTTGCCGAAGTCCTGTCGCCGGCCGAGGTGATCGCGAGCGCGACCATCGTGGGCGCGGAAGTGCTCGGCATGCAGGACAAGCTCGGCAGAATCATGCCGGGCGCGCATGCCGATCTGCTGGTGGTGGATGGCAATCCGCTGAAGTCCGTCGATTGCCTGTTAGGGCAGGGCGAGCATATTCCGCTCGTGATGAAAGATGGCCGGCTCTTCGTCAACGAGCTCGAAAGCGGTTGATCGTACGACCCGCATCATCCGCATCACCCGCATGACCCGCATGACCCGCATGACCCGCATGACCCGCACGACCCTGCATCGGAACGCACCGCAGTCCCTATCGGAGTCTGTCCATGTCGATGATTGCCGCCCGCATCGAGCGTCTGCCGTTTTCAGGTTTTCACCGCCGTTTGCTGTTGATGGGCGGCCTCGGCTACACCTTCGACGCCATGGACGCCGCCGTGCTCGCGTTCCTGCTGCCGGTGCTGCGCACGCAATGGGGCTTGACGAGCGTGCAGACGGGCGTGCTGGGAAGCGGCACGTTCATTGGCTATTTCATCGGCGCGATGCTGGCGGGCATGCTCGGCGATGTTATCGGCCGGCGCAAGGTGATGATGTATGCGCTGGTGATTTATTGCATAGCGTCGCTTGCCAGCGCGGTAGCGAATGACTGGGGATTTTTTCTCGGGACGCGCATCGTCGCCGGGTTAGGGACGGGCGCGGAAAGCGCGATCGTCGCGCCGTTTCTCTCGGAGTTCGTGGCGCGACGGTATCGCGGCAGTTTCACGGGCAGCCTCGCGGGATTCTTCTCTTTTGGCTTCGTGGCGGCGGCACTGCTCGGCTATCTGGTGATCCCGCTTGCCCCCAATGCATGGCGCGCGGTCATGGTCATCACTGCGCTGCCCATCGTGATGCTGCTCTGGTGGCGTCGCGCGTTGCCCGAATCGCCGCGCTGGCTCGAGGCGCGCGAGCGCCACGCGGAAGCCGACGCGATCGTGTCGCGCATGGAAGCGGAGGTGATCAAAGCGGGCGTGCAGTTGGAGCCGCTGCCGCCGGTAAGCGACGCAGCTGTCCCGCTCGCCGCAGGACGCGCCTCGATCCTCGCGAACGTGAAGGCGCTGTGGGCGCCGAAGCTCGCGCGCATCACGGCCATGACGTGGCTGATGTGGCTATCCATCACGTTCAGCTACTACGCTTTTTTCACGTGGATTCCCGGCCTGCTGGTTCAGAACGGCATGACGATCACGCGCAGCTTTTCGTATTCGCTGGTGATTTATATCGCCCAGATCCCGGGATACTTTTCCGGCGCGTGGCTCAATGAGAAGATCGGCCGTCAGGCGACCATCGCGTCATACATGATCCTGGGCGGCGTATCGGCGCTAGGGCTTGCGTTGACGGGTACGGATACCGGCATCATGGTGTCGGGCATCCTGCTGTCGTTCTTCATGAACGGCACCTATGCCGGCGTTTATGCTTACACGCCGGAAGTTTTCCCCACCGACGTGCGCGCAACGGGCACCGGGCTCGCGTCGTCGATTGGCCGGCTGGGCGCGATTGCCGCGCCTATCCTGGTCGGTTATGTCTATCCGCTGCTGGGTTTTGCCGGCGTGTTCGGGGCGACCACGCTGGTGCTGCTGGTCGGCGCACTGGCCGTGCTGCTGATGGGTGTGCCGACGCGCGGCAGATCGCTCGAGGACATTGCGGCCGCGCAGATCGAACATTAGGAAAAGCAACGCGTGCCCAACCGGTTGCTTACGCTTTCAGCCGGTCTGGGTGTGCTCAATTCGCCTGCCGGCTAGCGCGGCACGCGAACCGGCGTCGCGACGTTCCGGGCGCCGGTGTCGCCGCTGAAGAACAGGCGCAACGCGTCGTCGACGATCACCCACGAAGCCCACAAAGTACTGTTGCCGCTTCCTCACCAGTTGTCCCGCATCGGTATCGAATCAACCGACCCGGTCGCCAGCGCCAATGCCGCCGCCGCGGATAGCGCACTGCTGTAACTGTCCGCGTCCGCATTCTTTGCCGCGAGCAATTGATTCTGCGCAAGCAGCGCGTCGGTGACCGAGCCGACGCCGTGTCGATACGCATCGAACGCGGCGTCATACGTGGTCTGCGCCGCGGTCAGCAACTCCTTGGCGGCAACTTGCGCGGCAAGGCTCGTCTGCAGCGTATTTTGCGCAGCGACGATTTGCCGGACCGCTTCTTCACGGCTTCGGGTAAGACGGGTCGACGCGCTGTCGGCGTCGTTGCGCGCCTGCGCGAGCACCGCCGATCTCAAGCCGCCGTCATACAGCGGAATCGTCACGCCGACGATCACGCTGCCGCCGTAATGGCCGCCACTCAGGTTCACCGTCGGCAATTGCTGACCGACCGCCGGCACCGCCGAAATCGACGAACTGCCCGTGTTGTACGCGCCCGTCGCCGAGACGAATACTTTCGGCATGAAGTCCGATTCGGCTGCCTTCACTTTTGCCAGGTTGACCCGTTCGGCCGCGTAGGCGCTCAACACATCCGGGCGCCGTGCGATCGCGGTCGATACGATCCGCTCGATCGAGTCGCTGGTCGGCGCCGGCAACCTGCGCGCGGGCATCTCCGCGATTCTGGGCTTCGACAGCGGAGAAATGCCCATCGCGGCGATCAGCGCGAGATAGCTGTTGCTCTCGACGCCCTCGGCCTGGACGAGCGCGAGCCTCGCCTGCGCGCGATTCTGATTGGCCTGCGCGACTTCGATAACGGTGCCGACGCCATGCTTGTAGCGCGACTGTGCCGCGGCCAGGATCGCTTCGGCGTTGTCGAGGCCCTGGCGCGTGGTGGCGATGCGGGCACGTGCGGCCTGGTACGCGTAGAAGGCGACGCTGGTGTCGAAGATTACCTGCTGGTGAACGGCGGTGAAGCCGATATTCGCCATCACCGAGGCCTGCGACGCGGCTTCGACACGGGCGGCGCGTCCGCCGAAATCGAACAGCAGCCATTGCAGCGCGACCACGGACGTGGTGCCGTGTCCGGTCGCGCTCCCCGACGAATCGCCGAGCACGGAGGTTGTCGAATTGTGAAAACCCGCGTACTGGCCCATCGCCGCGAGCGACAGTTGTGGAAGATAGGCGCTCTTCGCGATGCCGGCCGCCAGCGCGACATTGCGCGCGTCGTTCCACGCGATGCGGGTCAGCGGGTTCGCCGACTCCGCCAGGTCGATCAGCTCGGGTAGGCCGTAAGCGTGCTCCTGCTCGAGCGGCGGTGGAGGCGGCACGGCGGCGAGCGCGGGATTCGCGGGCAACTGGTAGCTGCGGGTGGAAATTGTGGGGTTGGCGGGAGACGTGGAGTTGGCTGGGCTTGGGGAGCCAGCCGAACCAGCAGAAGCAGCCGCACCAGCAGAGCCAGCCGAAGCAGT
>NZ_JAXDPY010000040.1:0-2851 GCF_034668105.1 Paraburkholderia sp.
CCAGCAGCGCTCGCACCTGCGCGACTTTCGCCGCATCGACGGGCGCGAGTCCGTTGCCGCCAACCCGTACGCCCGAACCGAAGTGAACCGCCTGAACTTGCGTCGCGTTCACGAAACCGGCCACTGCACCGATCGTCAAACCCGCGCCCGCCAGCACTGTGCAATGTGACCCGGCCGCTTGCCGCACCAGGTCGCGCATGATCGACTCCGCCTGCAGTACCGAAGGTTTGCCACCCGAGGTCAGGACATTTGTCACGGCATCGAAACCGAGCAGCACGTCGAGCGCTTTTCGTAGATCACGTGTTTCGTCGAACGCACGATGGAAGGTGATGGCGAGACCATCCGCCGCATCGATTGCGCGCGCCAGGCCTTCGCGGTCGATCTCACCGTCCGCCGTCAGCATGCCGATCACCACGCCGTTCGCTCCGGCCGCCTTGACGGCGCGCACGTCACGCAGCATCACGGCGTAGTCGTCCGCGTCGTAGACGAACGAGCGGCTATGCGGCCGCACGATGACGTTGACGGGGATGCTCGCCGCGGCCACCGCCGCTTCGATCAACCCGAGACTCGGTGTCAGACCGCCCTCGCCCATCGCGGTGACGAGTTCAAGACGGTTCGCACCGGCCTGCGCTGCAAGGCGGGCATCGGCAACGGTCGTGGCGATCACTTCGAGCAGGACGGACATAGGCGTGGCTGAGGGTCGTTAAAAACGACATGATCTCAGAACGCCGCGCGCCCTCCCAATATGAATCACCAGGATTGCTATTCACCCTCCAGATCGAAACATCGGAATCGCCGCTCACCGTTCCGATCTGAATCGCCAGCATCGCTGCGTACCTAGCGAAATAAACTATCGGAACCGCTATTCCTCAACCCAGTCGATATCGCCACACAGCACGCACGTCTGCTCGCCGACATGCGTCGCCACCGAGAGCGTCACGCACGGCAACGCCTCGTTAATCGACAGATACGGACGCGTCACATGCACGCGCTCCGGCGCGTTGATCGCCGCGCGGAAATACGGACGACGCAGCCAGTTCGCCCCTTGCGCATCGGCCAACGGCAGAAAGCGCGTTTCATGCGCCGCGCGATCGGCGCGCAGTACGACGTTGCGACCCGCCTGCTTGCCCTTCGCGTCGAGCAGGAAGCAGCGCGCGGCATGGTCGAGCGCGAGGAAATTCCAGCACACCTCCTCAAGCGGTTCGCCGGCGGCAAGCCGCTCAGCGGCGCGCTCGAACGCTCGCAGGTACGGTGCGAGGCGGCTCGCATTGCGGCGCTCGCGCGCTTCGGCCTGATCGCGATAACGGTCGGTGACTTCGCTGATGCAAGTCGTGGCGTGCGCCGCATCGGCTGCACCGGGATTGGGTCGGCCGAAGAAAAAGCCTTGTACGAAGTCGGCGTCGCAGGCGAGCGCCATCTGCGCTTCATGCTCCGTTTCCACGCCTTCGATCAGCACCAGTTTGCCCGCTTCGTGCAGCAACGCCACCAGCCCCGGCAGGATCGTCGCCATATCCGCACGATGCGCGGCGTGCGACAGCATGATGCGGTCGAGCTTCACGATATCGGGATTCAATTGCCAGATCCGCTCGACATTCGAATGGCCCGCGCCGAAGTCGTCGAGGGCAATCAGGAAACCGCGCTCCCGAAACTGACGTACCGCTTCGGCGAGACGTTCGAGGTCCTCCGCGCGTTGCTCGAGCACCTCGAGCACGATCCGCCGCGGCGACAGATCGAGCCGTTTGAGATTGGCCAGCAACGCGGCGGCGAGATACGGATCGGTCAGCGCGCCGGGATGGACATTCAGGAACAGCCATTCCCGCTCGGCGCCGAGCACCTTGAAGTTCTCCAGATGCAGCGTCTGGGCGAGCCGGTCGACTTGCAACACGTCGCCCAGACGCGCCGCCTCGCCGAACACGTCGAGTGGCGACACGGGACGGTCGAGCGCGTCGTGCGCGCGCAGCAGCCCCTCGTAGCCGACCGCCCGCATATGCGAGAGACTGAAAATCGGTTGAAACACGCTGGTCAGCGTCAGCTCGCCATGCTGCGCTGAGAAACGTTCGAGCCCCGACGTCACCTCGACATCGAAGCCATGCGGCGCGCTGGCCGTTCTTTCCTGTTGCGCAGTCGTCATGCAATCCTCTCACGCGAGAGCCGGGCCGGTCCGAACGCGGAGGCGAACAACCTCGGCACCGTTTCTCAAAATGTGCGTCATCGATATACGTTAAGCAAGCTCCATGCGCACGCTGGCGCACATTCGACTGAAAATTGCATAAAGGATTGCACCGGTGAAAGGGCCGATGCGCCGGCGGTGGGCGCGTCGCGCACCGCTACGGTGCATTGCCTTGCGGGATACTTGCTGACGCGCTCGCTGGACGCTGCCGAACTGAAGAAGGCGTGCCGCGCGGGCTGGCTAAACTTCGGCCTTACGGCCTCACGTGCGCCACGTGACTCTTATGCGCCGCGCAGGCAAACAAACCAAGGAAAGCCCCACGCCGCAGGCAAAAAAACCAACATCAAGCCACCGGCCCCCGCGCCGGCTCCCTCCTCAGGAGGGCATAAAGAATAATCGCTCCGAAGGTCGCAGTCCCAATCCCACCAAGCCCAAACCCGCCCAGCTTCAAGGAGAAATCCCCAGCCCCAAGCACCAGCGTCACCGCCGCAACGATCAGATTCCGGTTGTCGGAGAAATCCACCTTATTAACGACCCAAATCCGCGCGCCCGTCACCGCGATCAAACCGCAAACGACGATCGACACGCCGCCCAGCACCGGCCCCGGAATAGTCTGAATCACCGCCCCGAACTTCGGCGAAAATCCCAACACGAGCGCAATAACCGCCGCAATCACAAACA
>NZ_JAXDPY010000041.1:0-9776 GCF_034668105.1 Paraburkholderia sp.
AGAGCGACGACCAAGCCCCGCGCACGGCGTTCTCGCTCTGGTTCGATGTCGAGGACGACGAGTACAAGGACATGGCCGTGGCGCTCAGCGGCAGGAGCCGCGTGCTCGAAGCATCGGAGCAGGGCTATCGCGCCTTTACGACGCGCCATGATCGCGAGCTTGCTGCCGGCACGCTGGTCCGCAAAGCGTTGCTCGATGAGTTTCGCGAGCGGCTCGACGAGCGCGTCGCCGCCCAGGGAATCAACGTCGCGCGGCTCGCGCATGCACTGAAAGCGGCGCTGGCGATACCGCAACGCGATGGCTGGTCGTTCGGCGAGGAGCATGGCCGGATCGACGGCCGGCGCCTCGCGCAACTGGTGAGTTCTCCCGCTGAACGGCGCCTGTTCCGGCTTGAGCGCAACCCGCCCAGGGCGGACTGCGTGGTCGGCTTCCTGATCGACTGCTCGGGTTCGATGAAAGCGCATATCGAGCCGGTGGCGGTCATGGTGGACGTCCTTACCCGCGCGCTCGACCAGGCGGGCGTGACCACCGAGGTACTCGGTTTCACCACCGGCGCCTGGAACGGCGGCCGAGCCCGGCTCGACTGGCTGGCGCAGGGCCGGCCGGCTCATCCAGGCCGGCTCAATGAACTGTCTCATCTCGTGTTCAAGGACGCCGACCGGAGCTGGCGACGCGCCCGCGCCGATATCGCGGCACTCTTCAAGGCAGACCTGTTTCGCGAGGGCGTGGATGGCGAGGCGCTCGACTGGGCCTGTGGGCGCCTCGTCGCGCGTCCTGAAGCGCGGCGCATGCTGATCGTGATCTCCGATGGCAGCCCGATGGACAGCGCGACGGGGCAGGCCAACGACGCCTTCTATCTCGACAACCATCTGAAGTCCGTCGTGGCACGTCACGATGCGTTGCGCGACGTTGAGGTGCTGGGTTTGGGCGTCGGCCTGGATCTCAGCCCGTATTACCGCCGATGTCTCGCCGTGGATCTCTCCGTGCCGCCGGATATGAAGCTGTTCGCGCAGATCGTCGGGTGGATAGGGGCGCGGGGGCGGGGCGGAAAAGGGTAGAGGGCGCAGCGGCTTACTGTTTCAAACTTACCGCTTCACGTCGACGGCTTCACGTTCACAGATCAGGCCCATGGCTGCACATTAGCGGCTTCGCATTCAAGGCCACGCGGCGTCACGTGTATCTTGCGGCGCCTGTCAACGCCAGCTGATTCTGCATCCAGCCACTGCTCATGAAGCGTGATGCGGTATCCCATGCGCACTCACCGGCTCAGCCGCGGCTTGCGCCTGCACAGCCGTCACCGCGATCACGTAGTAGACATCGTCCGCGCTGCAGCCGCGCGAAAGATCGTTGGCCGGTTTGTTCAGGCCTTGCAGCAACGGGCCGATGGCCTTCGCATCGCCGATCCGCTCAGCCAGTTTGTAGCCGATATTGCCGGCCTCCAGACTCGGGAAAATCAGCACGTTGGCGTGCCCCTGCACCTGCGAATGATCGATTTTGCGCAGCGCGATTTCGGAGACGAGTGCCGCGTCCAGTTGCACGTCGCCGTCGATCGCCAGCTGCGGGCGCGCGGCTCTCACCTGACGCGTCGCTTCCACCACCTTGTCGACCGCCGCGTGCCGGGCGCTGCCGCTGGTCGAGAACGACAGCATGGCCACGCGTGGCTCCTCCATCAGCAGGCTTTGCGCGCTGTCGGCCGCCGCCATCGCGATCTGCGCGAGTTCACCGGCGTCCGGGTCCACCACCAGTCCGCAATCGGAAAAGATCAGGCCGCCTTTGAGGGTGTGGAAGGGCTCGCACAGCATCATCAGAAAGAAGCTCGACACCAGCTTGAACGACGGCTGGATACCGATGATCTGGATCGCCGTGCGAACCACGTCGGCAGTCGTGTGGACTGAGCCGGCCACCGAGCCGTCGGCGTGACCGAGCCGCACCATCAGGTTGGCGAAGCAGAGGGGTTTGAGAACTTCCTGTTGCGCTTCTTCCAGTGTCATGCCTTTTTTGCTGCGCAGAGCGAAGAGCGCCTCGGAAAACGATGAGGTGAGGGGCGAGGTCGCGGGGTCCACCAGCTCCATGCCGGCCAGCTCGATGTTCTGCCCGGCGGCCGCGGCACGAATGCGCGCGCTTTGACCCACCAGCACGATGCGGGCGATACCTTCGCGCGTGGCGCGATGCGCCGCCTGCAACATGCGGGGATCTTCCGCTTCGCAGAGCACGATGCGTCTGGGCGAGGTGCGGGCGCGTTCAATGATGCGGTTGATGGCTTTCATGGGGCGGGGGCGGCGGTCATGATTGAGGAACGGAGCAGCAAGCGGAAAGCAGCAAGCGGAAAGCAACAAACGGAAAACAGCAAACGAAACAGGCCGGAAACGGCAAAGAAAGCCCCGTTTCCGGCCCGCCGGGCGCGAGGAAAAATAACCCCGCGCCCACACCCTCGGACAACGGACCGCTCAGACATAATCCTTGTACTTGTCCAGCAAACGCACGGGCTTGGCCAGCGCATCGCGGCGGAACGGATCGCCGAGTTCGCGGGTGCACATGATCTCGATGATGGTGGTCTTGCCGTGGTTCATCTGCGCATCGATCGCACGCTTTAACGCCGGGCCGACGTCCTCGAGCCGATCCACCGTGACACCTTCGGCGCCCATCGCGCGAGCGATACCGGCGAAGCTCTGATTGTCCAGTTCACCGGCCACGAAGCGGCGGTTATAGAAGTCCACCTGGTTCTTCTTCTCGGCGCCCCACTGCCGGTTATGGAACACCACCGCGGTGACCGGAATGTTGTGACGCACGCAGGTCATGGTTTCCATCAGGCTCATGCCCCATGCGCCGTCGCCGGCGTACGAGACCGCGGGACGATGGGGCGCCGCAACCTTGGCGCCGATGATGGTCGGGAACGCGTAGCCGCAGTTGCCCCAGCTCATCGCCGCGAAGAAGCTGCGCGGCTTGGTGAAACGCAGGTAGCTGTTGGCCACGGAGTTGATGTTGCCGATGTCGGTGGAGACCATCACGTCGTCCGGCATGGCCTTTTCGAGTTCGCGCAATACCTGGCGCGGATGCAGATAGTGACCGCCGCCGGGCGTGCGCTCGTTTTTCTGCTCTTCGATCATGTCCATGCTGTACGGGTCGCGCTCGTGGGTCCAGCCGTCGAGTTCCTTCTCCCATGCGGCCTTCTCCGCGGCGATGTGGCCGGCGCGGTCTTCACGCGAGGCGTCGCAGGCGAGCGTGCGGCCTTCGAGACGCTGCGTGAGCGCAACCGCGGCGGCCTTGGCGTCGCCGCAGATGCCCACCGAGATCTTTTTCACGAGACCCAGCATCTTGTGATCGGCGTCGATCTGGATGATCTTGGCGTTCTGCGGCCAGTAGTCCATGCCGTGCTGCGGCAACGTGCCGAACGGCCCCAGACGCGAACCGAGCGCGACCACCACGTCGGCGCGCTGGATCAGCTTCATCGCCGCCTTGGAGCCCTGATAGCCGAGCGGACCGCACCACAGCGGATGGTCGGCGGGGAACGAGTCGTTATGCAGGTAGCTGTTGACGACCGGTGCGCCGAGACGCTCGGCCAGTGCCTTGCATTCCTCGATCGCATCGGCCATGACCACGCCGCCGCCCGAGATGATCACCGGGAATTTGGCCTGGGCGAGCAGTTCGGCTGCTTCATTCAAACGTTGATCGCCGCCGGGGCCACGGTCGAGGCGCTGCGGCTGCGGGATCTCGGCCTTGATCTGGCCATAGAAATAATCACGCGGAATGTTGAGCTGGGTCGGGCCCATTTCGGCCAGCGCGCGGTCGAAGCAGCGGCCGGTGAATTCGGCCATGCGCGCGGGGTGGGTGACGTGGCCTTGATACTTGGTGAACTCCTGGAACATGGGCAGTTGCTTCGCTTCCTGGAAGCCGCCCAGACCGATGCCCATGGTGCCCGCCTCGGGCGTGATCATGACCACCGGGCTGTGCGCCCAATAGGCTGCCGCGATGGCGGTCACGCAATTGCTGATACCGGGGCCGTTCTGGCCGATCACCACGCCATGGCGGCCCGACACGCGCGCATAGCCGTCGGCCATGTGGCCGGCGCCCTGTTCGTGCACCACCGGGATCAGGCGAATGCCGGCGGGCGCGAAGATGTCCATCGCGTCCATGAAGGCCGAACCCATGATGCCGAACATGTCGGTCACGCCGTTCGCGGCCAGGGTTTCAACGAACGCTTCCGAAGGGGTCATGGCCTGCGGGCCGCTGACAGGGGTGTGATCGCTCATGAGGGCTGTCTCCGTTGTTTAATGAAACCGGAACAAAACGTTCCGAAAAGTAGTTATCTAAAATGTAGAGCATGCACCCGACATGGTCAATAGGCGATGCAACGAAAACGGTACAATTTGTCTCGAAAATTAATGAAAGCTGTGCAGCGCGAGTGCGCGAGCGAGCCGCTCAGTCCCACGGCAGCGAATAGGTCTTCACATTGGTGAAGCTTTTCATCGCTTCCTGGACGCCTTCCTTGTAGCCAAGACCCGAATCCTTGATGCCGCCGAACGGCCTTGCACAGCCCGGATTCGGCGGTGATCAGACCGGCGATTTCCTCGGTACGCCGTCTGACCGCATCCGCTGCGCGCAGCAGGATCTGTGAGCGCTCGTAGCGCGTGAGGCGGGCACGATACTGGTGGGCCCAGGCAAAGGCGCGCCGCACGTCGGCGAGCGTCGCCTTGGGCACGGTGCCGACCAGTTCGTTGGTATAGGGATTGAAGACTTCGATGATCTCCGCGTGCCGGATGAGTTCCCCGCCGATGCGCAGCGCTTCATGACGAACCTGCGGCGCGGGCCAGACTTTCGCGATTGAATTCATGCTGCACTCCAGCGATAACGGACAACTGAAGTATTGCGGAGAGCACCGCAAGACGAGTAGTGCCAGCCGCCGCCAATCGCTGAGTCCACGCCGAACCAGTCACACGCGGCCTTTCCACGGCACCAGCACGCGCTCCAGATGGCGCATCAGCAAGTCGAAGCACAGCGCAAAGAAGCCGATCACGATGATGCCCATGATCACCACGTCGCTGGCGAGGAACTCCGCGGCGTTGAGCACCATGAAGCCGAGGCCGCTGGTGGACGCCACCATTTCCGCCGCAACCAGTGTTGTCCAGCCGACGCCGATGCCGATCCGCATCCCCGTGAAAATCTCCGGCAGCGCGGACTTCAGAATCACATACAACACTACCTGCGTGCGCGAGGCGCCCATCGAATAGGCCGCATGAATCTGCTCGATCGACACCGAACGCACGCCGGATCGCGCGGCGATAGCGAGTGGCGCGAAGATGGCCAGGTAGATGAGAAAGACCTTGGAGAATTCACCAATGCCGAACCAGATGATGATCAGCGGCAAATAGGCGAGCGGCGGCAGGGGACGATAGAACTCGATCGGTGGATCGAAGATGCCGCGTGCAAAACGCGAAACGCCCATCATGACCCCGATCGGAATCGCCGTCACGCAGGCGAGCGCGAAGGCACCGAACACGCGCAACAAGCTGATGCCGGTATGCTGCACGAGCGTGGAATTGGCGAAACCTTCCGTGGCGACGTAGATGAACTTGGCATACACCGCTTGCGGCGAGGGCAGAAAGAGCGGCTTGATCCAGTGCAGGTTGGTCGCGACGAACCACAGTCCGATGAACAGGCCGACTGTCACGAGGCTCGTCACGATGCTGCTGCCGTGGCCCGGTACGCCGAAGGTGTCGCCAGGTCTGGCCGGTTTCTTCGCGAGAAGCCGTGGGCGGCGGCCAGGAGTGCGGGGTGGTTCCATCGTCGTGTCGGATCCGAGTGGGGCATGCTGGCCGTGCGCCAACGCGTGAGCCCGTTTTGAACTAAACATGTGTCACCTCGGCTTCGGCGGCGTGCATTTTCTCGTCGCCGTAAATGATGCTGAGCACGCGCTCGCGCATGTCGATGAAATCCGGGCTCGACTTGATGGCCCGCGCGTCGCGTGTTTCCAGAAAGCGTCGATTGAAATCCAGTTCGTAGGTGTGCGTGATGCGCCCGGGGCGCGGCGACATCACGATCAGATGGCTGGCCAGAAAAAGCGCTTCCTCGACGCTGTGCGTGATGAAGAAGAACATCTTGCTGGTCTTCGTCCAGACGTCGAGCAGTAGTTCCTGAATGGTTTCGCGGGTCAGCGCGTCGAGCGCGGCCATCGGCTCGTCCATCAGCAGCATGGCGGGGTCGCAGGTCAGCGCGCGGGCGATGCCGACCCGCTGCTGCATCCCGCCGGAGAGCTGATAGATCATGTGCTTGTGAAAGTCCTGCAAGCCGACCAGCGCGAGATTGCGCGCGGCGATTTCGCGCCGCTGCGCTTTCGGCACGCCCTGAAGCTTCAGGCCGAACTCGGCGTTGTCGATCACGTTGAGCCACGGCAGCAGTGCGTGCTTCTGAAACACGACGCCGCGGTCCGAGCCCGGTCCGCTGATCGGCGCGCCGCCGAGCAGCAACTCGCCGCTGGTCGGCGCGATGAAGCCCGCCATCAGCGACAGCAGGGTGGTCTTGCCACAGCCCGAAGCACCCAGCGCGACGACGAAGTCACCGGCGTTGATCGTCAGATCGATGTCGTCGAGTGCATGGACGGTCTGGCCGGGCTTGCGGCCCGGAAAGACCACGCTCACATTCTTGACTCTCATGCTTTCCATGTTGCCTCCTGATTCGACGGAATCGGACTACGTCATTTGAGTTTCATTGCCGCTTCGGCATACACCGGGGTCACGAACTTCGAGTAATCGGGCAGCACCGCGCTGATCTGTTTCTGATCCTTCAGGAAGTTGGCCGTGTCCTTCAGCGCGAAGGCCGCGCGGCCCGCGCTGCCGCCGCCCAGCCATTGCGAGGAGGCCTGCTCCTGGAGCGTCGGAAACGCGTACAGCGAGAGCGACGCCGGGACATCGGCCGGCGAGCCGCCGATCATCTTCGCGATCGCGGCGGCCTGCGGCGAGGTGGCGTTCCACTGCGCCGCATTCTTGCGGTATTGATCGTCCGCATCGGCGATGGCTTTCACGAGCTTTGCCATGAAGTCCTTATGCGCCTCGCCCCATTGGCGATCGACCGCAATGCCGTCGAAGGTCGGTTTGCCGAGCTTGGACAGGTCGCCGGAGGTAATCAGGACCTTGCCGTTCTTCTTCAGTTGCGCGAGCGCGGGATCCCACACGTAGGCGGCGTCGATATCGCCGCGCTCCCATGCCGCGACCAGCTGGTTCGGCTGCATGTTGAGGATCTTCACCTCGGACGGATTGATGCCCCAATGCTGCAGCGCGAACATGGTGTGATAGTGGGTGGTCGAGACGAACGGCACGCCGATCGTCTTGCCCTTCAGATCGGACGGTTTGGTGATGCCGGAACCGTTGCGCACCACCATCGCTTCGGCCTGGTTGATGTTGTCCAGAATCCAGAAGAGCTGCAGGTCGAGCCCCTGGCTGACCGCCGCGGCGAGCGGGCTCGAACCGATCACGCCGACCTTCACGTCACCCGAGGCCATCGCGGTGGCCACCTTCGCGCCGGATTCGAATTGCCGCCAGTTGATCTTGTAGCCCGTGTCTTTCTCGATGGAGCCGCTCGCGATCGCGACGACCCATGGATCGACGATCTGCTGATAGGCGATCGTGACTTCCTTGTCCTGCGCGTAGCCGGGCTGCGCCACCAGGCAGGCGAGCGCGGCGATTGCAGCCACCGTCGCCACTGTCGTGCGGCGCGCCAGAGCGCCGAACCAGCGGGACAACTTCGGTTGTTTGTCGCTTTTCATCGTAGATCTCCAGAATGGCCTTGTGGGTACGCGAATACACGTGAATCCAATACCCGCCGACGGGGGCTTGTCCCAATCGCCGACAATGGGTTGATGCGAGTATCGTTAGTAAAAAATGTTGCGGGTTAGGGCCAGACGTGGCTGATCGTTGAGTCCACATCCCCGCACCAGAACGGGCGGCGCCGCCGTTTCCCCCCGACAGCCGCCCCGGTGGCTAGTCCGCGTTTTTTTGCGCGTCCACAATGCCGGTGTCCGCCTTTGCGCGGGCGGGCTCCGCCGACAACAATCAGAGGAGAAAGCATGGCAAGTCGCACCTCGGTGGCTCTGTGGAGCCAGCGATTCCAGCGTTCACCCGAATCGAACATGAGCCTCCAGGGCCAGATTCGCCAGATGCTGGTGGCCGCGATTCTGGACGGGCAGCTCCTGCCGCATCACGCGCTGCCGTCGAGCCGCGAGCTGGCCGATCAGTTGAGCGTCGCCCGCAATACGGTCGTGCTCGCTTATCAGCAGCTGGTGGAAGAGGGTTATCTGATTTCGCGTGAACGCAGCGGGCATTTCGTCAATCCGGCCATCCTCGAAGGGCGGCACGACTTTGCCCCGCTGCAAACGGTCCCGGAGCAGGCGGCCAATGAGGCGCTCGCGCGGCCGGATTGGGATCAGCGCGTCAGAAGACGGCCGTCCTCGCAGCGCAACATCGTCAAGCCGGGCAACTGGCTGAGTTACGAATACCCGTTTATCTACGGACAATTCGATCAATCGCTGTTTCCGACCAACGACTGGCGCGAATGCTGCATGAAGGCGCTATCGGTGATGGAGATCCGCAACTGGGCGCCGGACCTGATCGAGCGCGACGACGATACGCTGATCCAGCAGATCCGCACGCGCGTGTTGCCGCGGCGCGGCGTGTTTGCGATGCCGGATGAAATCGTCGTGACGATCGGCTGCCAGCAGGCGCTCTATCTGATCGCGGATTTGCTGGCGAGCGAGCGCACCACGATCGGTTTTGAAAACCCCGGCTATCCGGATGCCCGCAATATCTTCGAGAACCGCAATGCGCGGCTGCAGCCGCTGCCGGTGGATAGCGGCGGCGTGCGGCCGGTCGAGGACGCCGATCTTCTCGCGCAATGCGACTACGTCTATGTGACGCCGAGCCACCAGTGCCCGACCACGGCCACCATGCCGATCGAGCGGCGTCATGCGTTGCTGGAGCTCGCGCAGAAACACGACTTCGTGTTGATCGAGGACGACTACGAGAGCGAAAACAATTTCTCCGGCGCGCCGCATCCGGCGTTGAAGAGCCTGGATACAGCGGACCGGGTGATCTATATCGGCAGCCTGTCGAAGACGTTTGCGCCCGGGCTGCGCCTGGGCTATATCGTCGGGCCGCGTGAACTGGTGCGCGAACTGCGGGCGCTGCGGCGTCTGATGGTGCGCCACCCGGCTGCGTATATTCAGCGCGCGTTCGCCACGTTTCTGGCGCTTGGGCATCATGACGCGCTGCTGCGGCGGCTTGCCCACGCCTATCGGGAGCGTGCCCAGGCGCTGATGACGGCGCTCGACACGCATCTTCCCGAGGCTCGCTATCTGCCGGTGGGCGGCGGCGCCTCGTGCTGGGTCGAAGGACCGCCATGGCTCGATGCAACGCGCCTTGCCGCGGATGCGCAGGCGCATGGCATTCTGATCGAACTGGGGCGGGTTTTCTTCATGACCGGCCTGGAGCAGAACCACTGCTTCCGGATGGGCTTTTCGGCCATCAAGCTCGAAAAGATCGATGCGGGCGTGCGCCTGCTCGCGGAGTTAGTGCGCGCGCAGCAGCCGAAGGACTAAAGAGCGGGATAAGCCGCGAAATGAGCCGCGAAATGAGCGGGGGAATACGCGGCACAACAAGCGGGCACAACCAGCAGCACAACCAGCAGCACAACCAGCAGCACAACCAGCAGCACAACCAGCAGCACAACCAGCACAACAACCAGCACAACAAGCGGCGTATCAGCGTTGGAACAAGCCGCAGAATCCG
>NZ_JAXDPY010000042.1:0-9237 GCF_034668105.1 Paraburkholderia sp.
CGAGTTGTCGCTGCTGTAGGCGGTGACCGGCAGGCTCGCGCCGCCGTGCATGCGCTGCAGCACACTCGCGAGCGAGTCTTGCGGCACCGTGAATTGCACGGTGGTGGGTTTCATGGTGGTGATGACCACGATACCCGGCGATGACGAAGCGGTAACGTAGTTGCCTGGATCGACGAGGCGCAGGCCGACGCGCCCGGAAACCGGTGCTGTGATGCGGCAATAAGCGAGGTCAAGATCGAACTGCGCAATGTTCGCCAGGTCGACTTTCACCGCAGCCTCGTCCTGCTGCACGAGGAATTGCTGATCCGCGAAGGTCTGCTGCGCGATCGACTTGTGTTCGTTCAACTGCGTATAGCGGACCAGATCGGCGCGCGCCTGAGCAAGCGTCGCGCGGTCTTTGGCGAGTGTCGCCTGCGCCTGCTGCTTGCTGATCTGATACTGGCGCGGATCGATCTGCGCGAGGAACTGGCCTTTCTGCACCTCCTGGCCTTCGTGATAACCGACGGCGGTGAGGTAGCCGCTTAACTGCGGCAGCACGGTAACCGTGGCGATCGGCGTGACGGTGCCGAGTTCGCTCAACGTGACCGGCATCGAGCCAAGTGTCGCGCTTGCGACGGTCACGACAATGGGCGCGACCTCGCGTGAGGGCTTCTTGCGCGTCAACAGATGGACAGCGACAACCGCGATCAGCGCCAGCACGATAATCGCAAAGATAATGAGCCCGCGCCGGGAACGCTTTGGTGGGTTGGACACGGCTTCGCTCATAGGTGGTCTCTCCAGAAACGGATGCTGCCGTTGATGATCGGGCGCAGCGTGATGCTCAGTTGGTTTTTTGGGAACATGCCACGGTTCTCGTGCGTTGTCACAAATCAACGGCCTTTAGATGGTGTTAGCTAATTGCAAGCCGGGCGGATTGTTCAAACCGCATAGCTCGCGACAGGCGCAAGCACATTGAAAGCGCGGCGACAGGGTCCGAATCGATGAACGCGTTTCGTAACAGCCGGTAACGTTTTATGAAGCGAGCACGGCGAAATAGTCGATGCGGCGCGTTGTCGGCAGCCGCGCGGCTACCGCGGAGGCGTGGGTGACAGATCGTAGGTTGCTCATGTTTGGCGAGGTGGAAGCGCATAGACAGCGATTGGACAAGGCATGGCAACAATGTACCCGGGCCGCGCAAGGCTTGAGTTACCGGGCTGAAACATCTTGGCGCGCGAAAGATCTCGCTGACCGTGACTTCTTTATTTCAGCCAGCGTCACCCGCCGCTACCGCCGCAACTCCGCCAGAATCTTCTCCGCCAGAAAATCGCAAGGCGGCCGCTTCGAGGCCGTGCTTCGTGCAAGCACCATTTCGAGCGCGGTAATTTCGGGCAAGCCGTGCGCGCGTCCAAGGAGCGTGAAGTGCGCCGGCACCGCGCACCGCGCGAGCGGCACAATCGCCAGGCCCGCTTCGGCCATTGACAGGAGGCCCAGCAGACTCGGACTTTCATACGAGGTCCGATAAGGAATCTTCGCGCGCTCGAGGCTGCGAATCGCATTTTCCCGCGCCACGCTGCCCGGCAGGAACACGGCGATCGGCAGCGGCCGCTCACGCCAGATTTCGTTGGCGCTCGGCGCCGCGGCCCATTCCATCGGTTCAAGCCGGATGAACTCGCCTGACAAGCCCTTGACCCGCGTCGCGCACACGAGGTCGACGGAGCCATCTTTCACCATGGGCGCGAGAGCAACGCTCGGCAAACCGACGACCTGAATCTCCACCTTCGGATAGCTCGCGGAAAACTTCTTCAGAATCGGCGGCAGCAACGACGACGCGTAATCGTCCGGCACGCCGATACTCACGCGCCCCGTCACGTCCGGCCTGACCACCGCCGCCCAGGCTTCGTCGCGCAATGCGAGCATGCGGCGAGCGTAGGTCAGCAGCACTTCGCCGTCCTGCGTCGGCACCACGCTTCTAGGCTTGCGGACGAACAGCGGCTTGCCCAGCGCGGTTTCGAGCGTCTTGATCTGCATGCTCACCGCCGATTGCGAACGATGCACGACTTCCGCCGCCCGGCTGATGTTGCCGGTGTCGGCGACGGCGACGATCATCGTCATGACATCCAGGTCGAGTGCTTTCAATGGGCTGGTATCAGAAAAATAGATAGATTCGATCAATATTACGCGATTTTCTAAGTTGGCGGCATCGGGCATAGTGATCACCAAGGAGCTACTCAATGAACGCCCGTACCGACCCCTCAGTGCTTGCCCTGCAGGAATTGTCCTTCGCGACGATCGCCTCGGGCATCTGCGTGCCGTATCTCGAGCGCGGCGAGGGAGAACCGTTGATCTTCGTGCACGGCTCGCTTTGCGACTATCGCTACTGGGATGCGCAGACCGCGGCGCTGTCGCAGCATTTCCGCTGCATCTCGGTGAGCTTGAGCCACTACTGGCCGGCCAGCGAGGCTTGCATTCAAGGGGAATTCGGCTGGCAGACGCACGTTGCCGAACTGGCCGAGTTCATCGAGGCGATCGACCTTGGGCCCGTGCATCTGGTCGGGCATTCGCGTGGCGGCTGTGTGGCGTTTCATGTTGCGCGTGAAAATCCACGGCTCGTGAAGAGCCTGACGCTCGCGGACCCGGGCGGTCCGTTACAGCTCGAAGGGATGCCGGACGCGTCGCTGCCGGGCACGACCAATGTGCTGCGCGCGCGGGTCGCCGAACTCATCGAGGGCCAGCAGATCGACGCGGGACTCGAATTGTTCGTCGACTCGGTCAGCGTGCCGGGCTCATGGCGCAAGAGTCCGCTTGCGTTCCGCACCATGGCGATCGACAACGCGGGCACGCTGCCCAAGCAACTGCGCGATCCGTTGCCCGCCTATTCCCGTGAAACGGCACGCGACGTGAAATGCAGGACGTTGCTGATCGAGGGGCAGCGCAGCCCGCGGATGTTCCGCAACAACGTCGAAAAGCTCGCGGAATGGATCGACTATGCGGAAAGGCAAACTATCGCCGGTGCGTCGCATGGGATGAATGTGTCGAATGCCGGGGCGTTTAATCGGCTTGTGCACGCGTTCGCGAGTTTCTGAGCGGCGCTTTCTTCGGCGCGCTGCATCGTCTCTTCTTTTTGCAAGGCCATCGGGTTGGGCCGCGGCCAGCGGCCATTGAAACGGCAGGCAATGCTTCGGCTAGCAAACTGTCTGTGAGCACATCACGCGTGCGGCTTCTGTGCGGGTTCGGGGCCTATGCCGCTCGCGTTTTCAGCGGACTCGACAAGCCACACCAGCTCCTCCATGTTCAACTGTGCCATGTGCTTCGAGCTCAGGTGTGAATTGCCTTTCAATACCGTAACGGAAAAGGTTCGAGATAAAAAAGACCGCTGTCCGTGAGAGCAGCGGCCTTTCATACAACGGATCACGCACGAGGCTTACGCCCCATGCGATCAATGCGCTTATTCGCTTTGCGTTGCGCTTATTCGCGGCGGGTTGTCATCTTTACCAACCGTTATTGACCTGCCGCCGGCGACACTACACTCGGCCTTGCGAGCGTGTTGTTGCTCTTAGGCGCGCTGTTGCCAGAGGTCGAGTTTCCGTTCGTGCTACTCGGCAATCCCGAGTTCGGCGCGCCGGCGGCCATGCCGCTGTCCGAGTTGGTGGAGCTCGGCGCGCCGTAGCCGCCCGCATCGTTCGCCCGGTTAACCTGGTTCGCCGGGCTAGCTGTGCTGCCTGCCGAACCACTGCCGCTTGAGCCTGCGGCCGCCTGTGCATAAGCACCACCCGACAGTGTAAGTGCGGCGAGAGCCGCGATTAATGTGCTGGTTGCCTTGCTCATGATCTGCCCCTCCTCGATCGGACTGGAATAAAGACACAAACGTCACCGTCTGCTTGATCACAAACGGAGCAATCACCGTGCCGCGCACACCGTCAACGCCTCTCCGCACGAAGCTTGAACAGAGCATCGCCATAAGCAATTCCTGGTCGGAGACGCTAGTCAAGAAACTCCTGATCTTTGGTTTCTGGCAAGAACCACGGCAGAAACAGACCTATCGCGTACACAGAACCGAAAGCGAGCGCGGTATGAGCGATACCACCGAACGACTTGATCATCGTGCCCGCAAAAATCGGAAAGCACCACGCGACCATGCGTGCCGAATTGAAAATGAAACTGACTGCCGTGGATCGTACCGATGATCGGAACAACTCAGCCGGATAGATGGCCAACCAGGCAAAGGCGCAGCCGAGCGTGAAGAATCCGTTCAGCGGCGCAAAAATCTGCATACTGCCCACCGACGACACATAACCATAGACGATGATGGTGGTGACGAGCGAGCCCAGGAACGTCCAGAACAGAAACCACCGTCGTCCAAGTGCATCGGCCAGAAAGCCCGAGAGAATGTAGGCGACGATGGCACCTATCGTGTACAGGATGGAAACGCGCGACTCCCATTGCCCGTGCCCCGCGAGGCCTTGCGCCGCGGCAATGGCCCGCGTGTATGCCGGAAGCCAGCTGGAAACCGCCCACCATCCGGCGATCGTCACAATGGACAGGATGGATGTCAGCACGATCCGCCGCACAGACTCGCCTTCGCTGAACACCTGCTTCAGCGTGAAGGGGCGTTTCCCGCCGCGGGGCCCCGACGAGGCGTCCGTCGCGCCCCATTGACCGGTGCGTACGGCCTCGATCCATTTCTCCGATTCATCGACCCCTCTACGAATGTAAAGCACGAAGAATGCAGGCAACGCACCGACGATGAACATCAGTCTCCAGTTGTCCGGACCCAGGGGATCGAACACATTGAGGGCGTACCAGATAACCGCGGCGATCAAGGTGCCCCAGCCAAACCCGGATTGGAGAAATCCCGCGCCTTTGGACCGCGCCTCTTTTGGCCATGTCTCGGCGACGAGCGCGATGCCGGTGCTCCACTCGCTGCCCATCGCCAAACCTGTCACGAATCGCAGCAGGCAGAGTTGCCAGATCGTGTGCGAAAAAGCGGTCAACCCGGTCAGCAGCGCGTAGAACAATACCGACCACATCATCATGCGCTTACGTCCCACGTAGTCGGCAAGAATCCCGCCGACCAGTCCACCAATACCCCAACCTAGCAGCGTTATGCCGATAACCACGCCACTGAAGAACGGCGTCGACGCCGCTTGCTCGGGGGTGAGAACGGAATGAAGCAGCGGCCCGAGCACGATCACGAGGGCTAACGCCTCGTAACCGTCGAAAATCCATCCAAGGAAAGCGCCCGCCAGGGTTTTCCAATGTGTTGAAGTCAGATTCGCGTACCAGCTTGGCGAAGGGATGACGTTTTGCTGCTCGATCTGCACTGATTGTCTCCGGTAATGCTCTGATTTCACTTTCCTGGTCTCGCGTCAAGCCAACCACGGCTCAGCGGCGAAGTGGGACTTTTCGAACACTTTGATTCGCTCGCTATGGTCTGCGGTCCGTCAGTTTCGAAAAGCGCAGAGCGTATTCGCTGCAATTCTGCTGTAGCGCCGCGAATTGCCGCGTGGCCGCTTCGTTGTGCATGCCCGCAAGGCGATTGGTTGTGGGAATATTATGGTCGGCGGTCGCCAATATCGATGAAGCGCGCCACGGCTGGCGCGAGGCACCGCGTAAGCTATCGAATTCCTGGGACTCGTCACCTCGTTCAGCAGGGGCCGGTCGACATACAGCAAGAAATAATCGTCATCCAGTTGCGAAACGACGTGTCGCTGCCAACTCTTTTCCAGCAGGGTTTGGGAGTCAACCATGGTTATCCAACATCGAAAGCGCGGGAAATGCCTGGCGGTGAGGATAGCAGGCCACGGGTGGGACTGAATTGACCGTTCGCGACACGTGCCGTCGCGGTCCGGCAAAGCTCTTCGACCCAAGTTTATGTGAAGGATTTGTTTGACCATGCGTTTCGATATTGAGACTTTGCGGCTCTTTATTTTTGTGATTGAAGGAGGAAGCATTTCCGCCGCTTCCGACCGGGGGAATGTTGTAGTGTCCGCTGTCAGCCGCCGCATTTCGGAGCTGGAGCGGGCCGCCGGGACGCCGTTGCTGCATCGACGCAGCCGCGGCGTCGAGCCGACGCCTGCGGGCCTCGCGCTATATCGGCGAGCGAAGATCGTGATGGACCATTTGCAGGAAATCGAAAATGAAATGGGCCAGCATAGAGACGGAGTGCGAGGGTTGGTGCGGCTGTCCGTCAACCTGACGGCAATGGCGCATTATTTGCCGAAGGAACTCAAGTCGTTTGTCGATCGTTTTCCCGGTGTTCAGATCGGACTTGTCGAGCATCTCAGCGACCAGGTATCGCAAGACGTACTCAGCGGGGATGCGGATATAGGCATATGTGCGGCATCCTACGTCGATGAACGCCTGTCGGAACGGCCGTTCCGCACGGATCGACTCGTGTTGATCACGCCAGCGGACCACCCCTTGGGTCGACGTAAAATGGTGAAATTCGCAGAGACCCTTGATTACGAGCACGTCGGCATGCAAGACGGCGCCTCGATTCTGGCCCTTGCTACCCAGGCGGCCAAAGCGCTGGGGTGCCCCATGCGGCTCGCCATTCAGGTCACAAACTTCGAGGCGATTCGCAATATGGTGATTGCCGGACTGGGAATTGCCATCATCCCGGAAATCGCACTTGCAGAACGTGACCATGCTGACTACGTGACAGTGAGACTCGACGAACCGTGGGCCGGGCGGCAGCTCAAGCTGTTATTCAAACCCACCGCGCCTTTGCCGATAGCGGCGATGCACCTTCTCGACCACCTCTGTACGAAAGGCGGCGCACCGGAGACGGGCTCGGATCTAATGGAATAGACGCCCCCATCCGATACGGCATCGATGCGCCAAAGCGGAGGGGAGCGCCCATCACGAAGATTCAACGCCTATAGCAGTCAGCGCGAGCGGACTGGTCAGTTCAACGCCTTTTGGTGCAGCGGACGTGAATTTTGCGCCGTGCCTGAGATCGTTCCGGTACGCTTGCCGAGCCCGTTCGCCGCAGTGCTCATTGCAGACGCGCTCAGAAGGTCTGCCAGTCCGCCACACCGGTATCGGTCGCGACCACCGTGTTCCTGTCTGCAACAACCGGCGCCGTCTTTGGCTTTCTCAAGGTTGCGTGCGAGGCCCGGCGAACTGTCGGGGCTGGCCGACGCGGTTCATTGTGCTCGACAACCATTCGTGACGCGTCGGTCCCTGTTTCGGCGATCCTGAAGACGGCCACCGCGTCACGCAGTGCCTGCGCCTGTTCGGCCATCGCATGGGCGGCCGCCGACGCTTCTTCGACCAGTGCCGCGTTCTGCTGGGTCACCCGGTCCATCTGGCTGACGGCCTGGTTGACCTGCTCGATGCCGGTGCGCTGTTCTGCCGATGCCGACGAGATTTCGCCGATGATATCGGTCACGCGGCGTACCGACACGACGACTTCGTTGATCGTGCTGCCCGCTTCCCCGACAAGCTTCGAGCCGGCCTGCACCCGATCCACCGATTCACCGATCAGCGCCTTGATTTCCCTGGCCGCGCTCGCACTGCGCTGGGCGAGCGTACGGACCTCACCCGCCACCACCGCAAAGCCGCGCCCCTGCTCACCGGCGCGCGCGGCCTCGACCGCTGCATTCAGCGCGAGAATGTTGGTCTGGAAAGCAATACCTTCGATCACGGTGATGATTTCCCCCACCTTCGATGAACTGTCGGCGATCCCGTGCATCGTGTCGACCACGCGTCCGACCACCTCACCGCCGCGCTGCGCGATGCCCGAAGCCGTGGTGGCGAGCGTGGTCGCCTGCTGCGCGTTGTCCGCGTTGTGACGCACCGTCGCGGTCAGCTCTTCCATGCTCGACGCGGTCTCCTCGAGCGACGCGGCCTGTTCTTCGGTGCGTTGCGACAGATCGGTGTTGCCCGCGGCAACCTGATGCGTGGCAGACGCGATCGAACTGGCGGAAGCCTTGATTGTGTCGAGCGTGCGCGTGAGCCGTTCCTGCATGCGCTTCATGGAGAACAGCAGGCTCGATCGATCATCGGGCGCGATCTCGACCGTCGCTGTCAAATCAAAGTCGGCGATGCGATTGGCGATTTCGGCGGCGTACGCCGGCTCGCCGCCCAGCGCCCGAATGATGCCGCGATTGAGCAGCACGACCACTGTGGACAACGCGCAGGCCAGCACGATCAGCAACCCGAGGCTCTTATAGACCGCCGACCGGAACGCCGCATCGATATCGTCGACATAGAGCGATGTCATGATCACCCAGTTCCACGGCTTGTAGCTCACGCTGTACGCAATTTTCGGAACGGCTTCGGTCAATCCGGGGCGTGGAAAGGCGTAGGCGGAGAACCCGTTGCCGCCGGCCTTGACCGCGTCGACCATGGCTTGGAAAACGTACACGCCGTCGGGATCGCGGTATTGACTGACGTCCTTGCCGGTCAGCTCAGGATGGAACGGACTCATTACCACGACGACATGCGAGTCGACGATGACGAAATAGCCATCGTCGCCAAACCGGAGGTTGCGCAGCGCATCCACCGCACGCGACTTCGCTTCAGCGTCGGTCAGGGTGCCGGCGCTTGCCTGATCGCCGAAGGTCTTGACAACGCCAAGTGCAATTTGCGCTGCATGCTGCATGTCCGCTTTACGATCGTTCAGTTGCGTTTCTTTTGTTTGATATGAACTGTAAATCGCCAGGCCGGCAAGGCAGAGCAGGCTCAGAATGAGCGGCAGCCATAGCTTATGGGCAAGGGAAAGCTTCATTTGCGGATGATCGGAAAGAGGAAAGTGTGAGCGGACGGGACAGGCTTCGACCGTCTGAACATGGGGGTGTACAGCGCGCTGTACGACGCAAATCAATGTCGTCGCAGAGGTGTTCAACGCGCTTCGACATCTTGAGCAGTGAGCAGGCCAATGCGCCGGATCAATGAGACCCTATCGCGCCCTCACAGCTAGTTGCCACATCGCGTTTATCGGCGTGAGCCAGGAATTGTTTAGGCGTATTTCCCTAGGTGAATACCCTGGTCATACGGATTTGGGTGTCCCATCGCACCTTTAACCATGACTGCAACTGCGGCCTTCGTAGCCCTCACTGTGGCGGGAGATATGAACGTTCGCATCCAGGGCTGTCCCAACCTTGGACGAATTATGGCGGCAGCCGCGCGCCATGGCGGCGGTTACTGATCGAAGCAAACGCGTTGGCCAGCTTCGAGTCATAGTTGTTCACGGCGTAGGTGGGTCCGTTGTAACCCTTGGCGAAGGCGGCCCAATGATGGGTCCGAATTTGG
>NZ_JAXDPY010000043.1:0-4468 GCF_034668105.1 Paraburkholderia sp.
GAGGTGATACGAGATTATGGGGAAGAACGGTTTGCTTTTCAGATTGCAAAGGCGCTTGTTGCTCGCCGGGCAGAGTCCGACCGTCTTGGGCCTCTCGTCAGCACGGGCGAGCTTGCCCAAATCGTGGCTAACGTCGTCAAAACCCGTGAGAAGGGCAAGGATCCGGCAACCCGCACCTTTCAAGCTATACGGATTCACATCAATCAAGAGCTTGCGGAGCTGCAAGTCGTTTTAGAAGCAGCGTTGTCGCTGTTGGAGCAAGGGGGGCGGCTGGTGGTCATCAGCTTTCATTCGCTCGAGGACCGGATCGTCAAACGATTCATGCAGGCGCACGCCAGTACGCCTGCAGTGGATCGCCGTCTGCCGATTCGCGCAGTCGATCTGCCGAGCCCTCCGCTCAAAATCATCGGCCGCGTGTTCGCAAGCGATGCTGAAGTCGCCGCGAATCCGCGTGCCCGCTCTGCCGTGATGCGCGTGGCGGAGCGGATCGCACCATGAATCGCCTCAATATCTTCCTGCTGATGATCCTGATGGGCTGCGCTTTGTCTGTCGTCAATGCAACTAATCAGCAGCGCCAGATCTTTATCCAGTTGCAGCGCGCGCAATCGCAGGAGCGCCAGCTGCAGCAGGACTATTCACAGCTTCAATATCAGCAGAGCGCGCTGTCGAAGACGTCGCGCATCGAGCAGATCGCCACCGATTCGCTGAAGATGCAAGCGGTCAGCACCGGCCGCACCCAGTACCTGACGCTCGACCCGGGCGCGGCCAAGGCTGAGGACGCGCCGATCCCGACTTCCGGCCCAGCCTCTGCGCCGGCCGTAACTCGTCGCGGAGGCGTGCGATGAAAAAATCGTCGACTCGCAAGAGCGTCGCCTTTTCGGCGAACCCGATTCTGTCCGTGCGCCTGCCGATGTGGCGTTCGAAACTCGTCGTGTTCATGCTCTTCATGGCGTTCGTCGCGCTGACCGCGCGCGCCTTCTGGATTCAGGGTCCGGGCAACGCGTTCTATCTGAAGCAGGGCGAAATCCGCTATCAGCGCCGGCTCGAACTGCCGGCCACGCGCGGCAAGATTCTCGACCGTAATGGTCTCGTGCTCGCCACGAGCTTGCCGGTGCGCGCGATCTGGGCAATTCCGGAATCCGTGCCCGACGACCTCGGCGCCGACAAGCTGAACCAGCTCGGCAAGCTGCTCGGCATGACGAACAAGGAGTTGCGCGCCAAGCTGTCGGAGGACAAGAACTTCGTGTACGTGAAGCGCCAGGTGCCGGTCGACGTCGCCGCACAAGTCGCCGCACTGGACATCCCCGGCATTTATGCGCGCGACGAGTACAAGCGCTTCTACCCGGAAGGCGAGATCACGGCTCACCTGGTTGGCTTCACCAATGTCGAAGACGAAGGCCAGGAAGGCGTCGAACTCGGCGACCAGAAGTTGCTGGCCGGCCTGTCGGGCAGCCGCCGCGTCATTAAAGACCGCATGGGCCACATCATCGAGGATGTGGACGAGCAGGTCGTGCCGCACAACGGCCAGGATGTCGATCTTTCGATCGACAGCAAGATTCAGTACATCGCCTATACGAATTTGAAAGCGGCCGTCGAGAAATTCAAGGCGAAGGCCGGCGCGGCGATGGTGGTCGACGTGCGGACCGGCGAAGTGCTGGCGCTGGTCAATTATCCGACGTACAACCCGAACGACCGTACGCACCTCACGGGCGACCAGCTGCGCAACCGCATTCTCACGGACACCTTCGAACCGGGTTCGATCATGAAGCCGTTCACGGTGTCGCTCGCGCTGGACCTGCACCGCGTGACGCCGACTACACTGGTAGACACGGGGTCGGGCCGCTTTGTGCTCGACGGTGCGCCGATTACCGACGACAGCGCGTTCGGCGTGCTGACGGTGGGGGGCGTGATCCAGAAGTCGAGCAACATCGGCGCGACGAAGATCGCCATGCAGCTCAAGCCCGAAGAGATGTGGAATATGTACACCAGCATCGGTCTCGGCCAGGCGCCGAAGGTCGGCTTCCCGGGTGCGGCGGCGGGCCGTCTGCGTCCGTGGAAGAGCTGGCGCCGCATCGAGCAGGCGACCATGTCGTACGGCTACGGCTTGTCGGTGTCGCTGTTCCAGTTGGGCCGTGCGTACACCGCGATCGCGCATGACGGCCAGATCATGCCGGTGTCGATTTTCCGCACGCCTGGCGATCAACCGGCAACAGGGCCGCAAATTTTCTCGCCCACCACCGCTCGCGAAATGCGCACGATCCTCGAAACGGTGACGGCGCCGGGCGGCACGTCGCCGGACGCGGCCGTGCCGGGCTATCGCGTCGGCGGCAAGAGCGGTACCGCGTACAAGCACGGCGCCCACGGCTACGACCACTCCAAGTACCGCGCATCGTTCGTCGGCATGGCGCCGATGCCGAATCCGCGCATCGTCGTGGCCGTCTCGGTGGACGAACCGACGGCGGGCAGTCACTTTGGTGGTCAGGTGTCGGGGCCGGTGTTCTCTTCGATCGTCGGCGATACGCTGCGCTCGCTGAATGTGCCGCCCGATATGCCGGTCAAGCAGATGGTGGTGTCCGACGATTCGGCGCCTGCCGCACCGAGCGCACCGCCCACGTCCGCAATGGTCAAGAAACTTTCCACCAGCGCTGGCGCGAAGAAGATGACGATCGCCGCCAACGCGAAGAGCCATCCCGGAGTCGTGCGATGAGCGTGCTGCGCAAGAAGCACCCAGCGCACCGGCAAATCGCCGACGCGCTCAACTGGCTGCACGCTCACGTGCAGCCGGGCGCGCATCTGCATGCCGATACACGTTCGCTTGCGGCCGGCGACGCGTTTTTCGCCTACGCGGTCGACGGCGCGGATAACCGCCCGTTCATCGACGGCGCGATCGAGCGTGGCGCGACAGCCGTGCTGGTTCAGCCCGAAGGTTTTAGCGGCGCGATCGATCCGTCCACAACGCTGGCCGTGCCGGGGTTGAACGAACTCGCCGGCTCGATTGCGAGCGCCTGGTATAACGATCCGAGCGACGCAATGCTGGCGGTCGGCATCACCGGCACGAACGGCAAGACTTCGTGCAGCCAATGGACTTCCGCGGCGCTGACCGCGCTCGGCAAACGTTGCGCGATCATCGGCACGCTGGGCACGGGTCTGCCGGGTCAACTCGTCCACACCGGCTTCACAACGCCTGACGCCCCGCAACTGCAGCGCAGTCTCGCGCAGTTGCGCGACGCCGGCGCTCAGGCGGTGGCGATGGAAGTATCGTCGCACGCGCTGCATCAAGGCCGCGTGAATGGCACGGCGTTCGATATCGCCGTGTTCACGAATCTCACCCAAGACCACCTCGACTATCACGGCACGTTCGAAGCCTACGAAGCCGCCAAGGCGCGTCTGTTCGCCTGGCCGGGGCTGCGCGCCGCGGTGATCAATCGCGACGATGCCGCCGGCCGCCGTCTGCTCGCGAGCGCGAAGGGCCATGCCCGCACGTTCGCCTACGGCCTCGACGAAGCGCCGAAAGATGCGCCGGGCGGCGCTGCGCCGCAAGCCGATGCATTACTGCTTGCCTCGAACGTGCGCGCCACGGCCACCGGCACCGCTTTTCACCTGACCACCTCAGATTGGGGCAACGCCGAAGTCGAAGTGCAAACGCTCGGCGCATTCAACGTCAGCAATCTGCTCGGCGTGCTGGGCGCGTTGCTCGCCGCCGAGGTGCCGTTCGACGCCGCGCTGGCCGAACTCGCGAAACTCGAGCCGGTCAATGGCCGCATGCAACGTCTGGGCGGCCGCTTGCAGAACGACGAGCCGCTCGTCGTGATCGACTACGCGCACACGCCGGACGCGCTGGAAAAGACACTCGAAGCCCTGCGCCCGATGGCAGCCGCACGCGGCGGCGAACTGATCTGCATATTCGGCTGCGGCGGCGATCGCGATGCGACCAAACGTCCGCTGATGGGCGCGATCGCCGAGAAGTTCGCGGACGGTGTGGTCGTCACCAGCGACAACCCGCGCAGCGAAGATCCGCAATCGATCATCGAGCAGATCGCCGCGGGCATGACAGACGCGTCGAAGGCGCGCCGCGTCGAAGACCGCGCGAGCGCGATCCTGCAAGCGATCCGCGGCGCCGCACGTGAAGACGTCATCGTGCTGGCGGGCAAGGGGCACGAAGCAACACAGGAAATCATGGGTAAGAAGCGCGCTTTCTCCGATCAGGACCACGCTCGCCTCGCGCTCGCCGCGCGGGCAACCCACGCACGCGGAGGTGGCGAATGACCCAGCGAGATACTGCGATGTTCTCGTTGCGTGAAGCCGCCGCGCTCATCTCCGGCGCGACCGTGCTCGGTGACGATAGCGTGACGTTCGAACGCGTGTCGACCGATAGCCGCAGCGCCGGTCCCGGCGATCTGTTCGTCGCGATCAAAGGCGATCGTTTCGACGCGCACGATTTCCTGCCGGAAGTCGCCTCGCGCAACGT
>NZ_JAXDPY010000044.1:0-4580 GCF_034668105.1 Paraburkholderia sp.
CGGGAGATATGAACGTTCGCATCCAGGGCTGTCCCAACCTTGGACGAATTATGGCGGCAGCCGCGCGCCATGGCGGCTGCGACGAAGGCCCCAACAGTTGGCCATCCGACCATTTCGGAATTTGACCCCGAGACCTGGAACATTCCCCAGGACGTCGATTGCCATGCCTCCGCTATTCGCCTTCCGCCTTTAGTGTCGCGCAGGATCATCGCCCCAAAGACCAGGCCCCACTCATTCGCCTGCCCCCCATGATGATACGGCGCACCCGACGCCAAGCATTCTGCAGCGATTCGAGACTATCCGGGCGCTCGGCGATAGCGGTCGTGTAAGTAAACAAGAAAACAAAAGCGAGCAGGCCGGCAGTCATCTTCTTCAATGCTATCTCCTGAGCTTTCACCGCGGCATCTCGCGGACGCGCCCCTACCTATATAAGACGAACGGTGACGCGCGATTTTCAACACTCGCTGTCGGCTCAACCCGCTAACCAGCAGAAAAGCGCCAGGATTGCCCGGCTCGAACAGATTCCGAAAATCGATCACAGCCTTTTTCGACTATTCGACTTCAACTTGCGGAACGCTTTGCTGCCTGGCATCGCTTGACTGATGCCCGGACCGTCCTGGATGGTCGTCCGAACCGGACCCGCGGCTGGTTGTTGAACTGGAGACCCGCATTGCAGCTTCTGCGCCCGAGGGGGCATCGGACACCGAATTTTGTGCGTTTTACCAGGCGCGTGGGCTCGAGGGGCAGTCCCGCTGACGGTCACATGTCGGAGGTTGCCTGCCGTGTCAGCGCCTGCGGCTTTCTCCGACAGATCAAAGGCGGCGGTCAAACCGTGAGGGCACAAATCAAGCATGCCTGATTAGTCACGGGTTCGATCCACCGCGCGCCGCATTCAAATCTTGCGGAACAGCGCGCTAAAGGATACTGTCCAACGCCTTGGCAAACCTGGCGACCGCGCCTTCGACGTCATGCAGTTTGTCCAGGCCAAACAGTCCGACGCGGAAGGTCTTGAAGTCTTCAGGCTCGTCGCATTGAAGAGGAACGCCGGCCGCGATCTGCAAGCCGGCATCAGCGAACTTCTTGCCGGATCGTATGCCGTCATCGTCGGTATAGCAGACCACGACGCCCGGCGCCTCAAAACCTTCGGCCGCCACGCTTTTGAAACCCTTGGCACCCAGAAGTGAGCGAACGCGCGTGCCGAGTTCAACCTGCTCTGCTCTCACTTTATCGAAGCCATATGCCTCGGTTTCCTTTATGACGTCGCGCAGCGTCGCGAGACTATCCGTGGGCATGGTGGCGTGGTACGCGAACCCACCGTTCTCGTAGGCTTCCATCATCTGCAGCCACTTGCGAAGATCGCATGCAAAACTGGTGCTGGTTGTTGCGTCGATTCTTTCGCGGGCGAGCGGGCTGAGCATGACCAGTGCGCAGCAGGGCGACGCGCTCCAACCCTTTTGCGGCGCGCTGATCAGGACGTCTATGCCGCTCGCCTGCATGTCGACCCAGACCGTGCCGGAGGCAATACAGTCCAGTACAAACATTCCGCCGACCGCATGAACAGCGTCGGCCACCGCGCGCAAATAAGCGTCCGGCAGCATCATCCCGGATGCGGTTTCGACATGTGGCGCAAAGACCAGATCCGGCGTGTTCTCCTTGATCGCGGCGACCACTTCTTCAATCGGCGGCGGCGCATAGGCGGCCTGCCTCCCTTGTTCGACCGGGCGCGCCTTCAGCACGATCGATTCAGACGGAATGCCGCCCATGTCGAAAATCTGAGACCAGCGGAAACTGAACCAGCCATTCCGGATGACAAGACACTTCCTGTTTGTTGCGAACTGCCGGGCGACGGCTTCCATGCCGAAAGTCCCGCTGCCCGGGACGACAACGACCGACTTCGCGTTGTAGACTTTTTTCAGGGAAGCGGAAATATCGCGCATGACTCCTTGAAAGAGCCGCGACATATGATTGATTGATCGGTCGGTGTAAACGACTGAATATTCGAGGAGTCCCTCGCGGTCGACATCGGGAAGTAGGCCTGGCACGTTTGTCTCCGGTTATGTACGACTACATGAATCGAAAATAGATTCTAACGAAAACCATCTGCACCGGCATCGGCCGAGGCGCCCCGTTACCCATCCGATCAGGACCACGTGCAAATCGCGCCCTCCTCCTGTCAATTTCTAATGGACTGCAGAAAATAGTGGTCCGGCAACGAAATCCCCAGGCCTAGTCGCGACGCTTCACGATAGACATGCCCGCCCACCGCCGCAAACTGGACACCCCAGTTACCCACCGTGTAATAGAAAGTGATCTGCCGGGCGTCCGTGCGGCCGGGCGCGAGCCCGGTGATCACGTCGGTATAGATCGGCCAGCCCGTCGTATCCACTCTCTCGCCGCGCGACACCGGCAGACGCGCCCGTTCCTCGTCGCTGCCGCCGATAAATGCATTCGGGCTGCCCGACACACGCTGGCTGAAGCGCCCGCTCTCCTCCATCGGCAGACGTTCATGGCCTTGCGCGATGCTCACGTCGAAGCGGCTTGCCACGCTGGTGTCGAATTCACGCGGTGTGAGCGCCACCACGTGCATGCCCGGTTCCAGCCAGTCGGCGTCGATCACGGGCGTCATGCTGTCGGTGCAGGTCGCGACGATGTCGGCGCCGCGCACGGCTTCCCTGGCCGAGCCGACCGCTTCGATTTCGATCCCAAGTTTCGCCGCCATGTCCTGCGCAAAGCGCACGCGATTCGCCTCGCGACGGCTGAAGACACGCACGCGCCGGATGTCGCGCACCGCCGCCAGCGCTTCGAGAAATGTTTCCGCCATGCCGCCCGAGCCGATCATGCCGACGACATGCGAGTCCTCGCGCGCAAGCAGCCGCGTGCCGAGTCCCGCCGCGCCGCCTACGCGCATGTGTTGCAGGTGGCCGTCGTTGAGCATCGCGAGCGGTTTGCCGTTCTCGGTACCGAACAGCATCACCAGCCCGCAATACGTGCCGGGCTCGACGCAGTACTTCTGCTCGCTGCCCGCGCGGCCGTCGGCGTCGCGCGGCCACACCATCACGTCCGATTTCAGACGCACCGCGAGGATGCCATCCGTCGCGCCGTCGACCGAGCCGAAGCGGTAATAGCTGTCGTCGCGCCCTGTCGGCACATAGGTGTCGATACGCGGGCGCCCAATCGACGCCCCATCCGGCAACCCGGCAAACGCCCGTTCCTGCACGTCGATGCAATCGCGCATGGTGAGCACGCGCGCCACGCAGTCGTTATCGATAAGCAACATCGTAGTGAGTCCCCGTGGGTCCGAATCAGCGGTCTTGGTCAGCGGCCTTAACTAGCGGCCTTAACTAGCGTTCGTGTTAGCGCGCAACCAGCCGCGCCGCCCCTGCCCCCGCACGCCGTCCGAACACGACGCCGGCGACCAGCCCCGTGCCGCTGCCGTAGTTGTGATAGTAAAGACCGCCGACAATCTCGCCCGCCGCGAATAGCCCCCGAATCGGCGTACCCGACGTGTCGAGCACCTCGGCCTCGGTCGACACCTTCAGTCCGCCGAAGGTGAACGTCACGCCAGTGGTGACGCCATACGCTTCATAGGGCGGCGTGTCGAGCCGGTTGGCCCAGTTGGTTTTGTCGATGGCGAGCCCGCGCGTGCGCAGACCGTCGTGGATATTCGGATTGAACGACACATCGGGTCGCGCCGCGTCGTTATACGCGCGCACGGTGCGCAGGAAACCTTCCGGATCGACACCCGTGAGTTTCGGCGCCAGTTCTTCGAGCGTGTTCGCGGTTTCCTTGGTGATGCGCGCGATCCGGTATTCGTCGCGCAGCAGCTTGACGACTTTCTGATCGAAAATCTGCCACGCGAAAAGACCCGGCTGGCGCAAGACTTCATGCCCATATTTCGCGTACGTGAAGCTGTGAAAGTCGAGCCCCTCGTCGAGAAAACGCTCGCCCTTCGCGTTCACCAGAATCCCGAACGGATAGTTATGTTTCTGGAAGCGGTCGCCAATCGTCAGATCGCCGTACTCGGGCGCGTTCATATCCCATTGCACCGCGTGCGCGCCCGACCAGTGGCCCGTTACCGCCGCGCCGATTTGCATCGCCATCTTGTGGCCCCAGCCGGTGTTGTAGCGCGTGCCACGCACTTTCGCGAGATCCCAGTTGGGCCCGAGATAGCGCGCCCGCATTTCCGCACTCGACTCGAAACCGCCGCATGCAAGCACCACCGCTTTCGCGCGAATGTCGACCTGCCGGCCCTCGTGCATGGCGCGCACGCCTTCTACACGCCCGTCACCGTGCAACAGGCCCATTGCCTGAGTGCGGTAAAGCACACCGATGCCCGCCTCCTTTAACGCGTGGTGCAGCGTTTCGACGAGGTGCGTGCCGCCGCCCAGAATGTGGCAGGCCAGCCCGCCCCAGAAACGGAATTTGCCTTCCACGCGAAACGCTTGCCGCCCCAGCGCGGGTTGAAAACGCACGCCATGCCGCTTGAGCCACAGCGCGGCGTCGTAGCTGTTGCCGATCAGTACGTCGGTCAGATCCGGGTCGGCGCGGAACTCGGTTAGCCGGCCGATATCGTCGAAGTA
>NZ_JAXDPY010000045.1:0-17813 GCF_034668105.1 Paraburkholderia sp.
CACACCTTCGCGACCATGGGTGATTACCACGCCACGCTGGACCGCAGCACGCTGCCATCGTACCCTGTTACGTGGGGCGAAATTCCAGGCCGCTCCGGCGAGTTGATTGTCCAGCCCTGACTGGCCAGGCGGCGGCCGGCCCCGGCAACCCAGATGACCCTGATGACCCGACCGCGCCGCGCGAGCGTACACCGCGCGTCAGTCGACCTCCCCCCAGCCTCGATGCCAGGCCGGCCCCGCAGCCGTTGCAAACGCGGCGCCAGCCATAACAACCGGAGAACCTCGTGCCCATCGCAGTCGACCAACCCATCCCCGACTTTACCGCCCCCGCTACCGGTGGCGACATCACGCTGTCCAGGCTGCGGGGCAAGAAGGTGGTGCTGTATTTCTATCCGAAAGACAACACCCCGGGCTGCACGACCGAAGGCCTGCAATTCCGCGACCTGTACCCGAAGTTCAAGAAGGCAGGTGCGGAAATTCTCGGCGTGTCGCGCGACAGCCTGCGCTCGCATGACAACTTCAAGGCAAAGCTCGAATTGCCGTTTCCGTTGATCTCGGACCCCGAGGAAACCTTGTGTGCCCTCTTCGGCGTCATGAAATTGAAGAAAATGTATGGCAAAGAAGTACGTGGGGTGGAACGCTCCACGTTCCTGATCGACGCCGAAGGCGTGCTGCGCCAGGAGTGGCGCGGCGTGAAAGTGCCAGGTCATGTCGATGACATTCTGGAGGCTGTACAAGCGCTTTGAGGCGCGTTATATTGGGTTCCAATGAGTGCCTGTCCACCCCATACTTTTCGCCGCTGCGCCAGACTTGAGGGCCGTTTTACCGGTTCCGTCAGAGTCATGAGGTGCAACGCGACAACCGAAGGCGAGCCGCTTGTCCCGTACGCCGGGGCGGCGGCTTTTTTAATTGCGCAGAGCCGTTCGTTCACTCGGCCACGCGCTTCCGTTAAGGAGCCGATCGAAGACCAGGCGAACCGGCATCTCTAGACCGAATGCGCGCCTCCGGGCGCAAACTGCGTGCGCACTCACTGGCACCGGCAGAATGCGACAGGCGGCGCACGAAATGTGACCCGATTATTCGAGGGAAACCATGCCTTTGCCTACCCCCCCCAGCAAGCTCGGCAATCTCCTGCCGCCTGACGAGTACAAGGCCAAAGCCGCCACGCCGGCGCGCTCCGCCGCGAAGAAGCAGGCAACCGAAGGGGAATCCGCTGAGTCGGCCGACTACGGTCGCGCAAATGTCGCCACGCCGATGGCGCATGCCGCCAATGCCGCGACCACTTTGCGGCCCGTTCCGGCATCGTCGGCTTCCGCTGCTGCGTCTGCATCCGCCGAGCAAGCTGCACCGGCGCGCACACGTAAGTCGAAGCAGACCGCAGCCTTGCTGCAACCGGTTCCCGCTACCCGGCCGCAGGCCGAACCGGCGGCGCAAGCCGCCCCCGCTACGGCTAAATCGCAGCCCGTGGTCGCGCGCGCACCAAGCGCGAAAGACCCGGCCGCCAGCACGCCCATAGCAGCCGCACCCAGCGCGCGCGGCACCAGCAAGAAGCGCGGCGCAGCCTCCGATCCGCTCGAAGTCCAGAAGCTCTTCGTGCTGGATACGAACGTGCTGATGCACGATCCAAGCTGCCTGTTCCGTTTCGAGGAACACGACGTCTATCTGCCGATGATGACGTTGGAGGAACTCGACAACCACAAGAAGGGCATGTCGGAAGTCGCGCGTAACGCGCGTCAGGTGAGCCGCACGCTGGACGCGCTGGTGGCGAACGCCGGCAATATGTCCGACGGCATTTCGCTGGCGCGTCTGGGCAGCCGCGAGGCGTCCGGGCGTCTGTATTTCCAGACCAAGCTCACCGCCATCGAGCCGGTCGAAGGTCTGCCGGAAGGCAAGGCCGACAACCAGATTCTCGGCGTGGTGCGCGCGCTGCAGCGCGACCGGATGGATCGCCAGGTGGTGCTGGTATCGAAAGACATCAACATGCGCATCAAGGCGCATGCGCTCGGCCTGCCCGCCGAAGATTACTTCAACGACCAGGTGCTCGAAGACAGCGATCTGCTGTATTCGGGCATCCGCGCGCTGCCGCAGGATTTCTGGACCAAGCACGCCAAGGGCATGGAAAGCTGGCAGGACACCAAAACCGGCACCACGTATTACCGCGTGACGGGTCCGCTGTGCGCCTCGATGCTGGTCAACGAGTTCGTCTATCTGGAACCGCAGAACGGCGAGCCCACCTTCCATGCGCTGGTGCGCGAGCTGAACGGCAAGACGGCGCTGCTGCAAACCTTGCGCGACTACGGCCACCACAAGAACAACGTGTGGGGCATCACGGCGCGCAACCGCGAGCAGAACTTCGCGCTGAACCTGCTGATGAATCCGGAGATCGACTTCGTCACGCTGCTGGGTCAGGCCGGTACCGGCAAGACCTTGGTCGCGCTCGCGGCAGGCCTCGCCCAGGTGCTCGACGACAAGCGCTATAACGAGATCATTGTGACGCGCGCCACGGTGCCGGTGGGTGAAGACATCGGCTTCCTGCCGGGTACGGAAGAGGAAAAAATGCAGCCGTGGATGGGTGCATTCGACGACAACCTCGAAGTCCTGCAGAAAACCGACGACGCCGCCGGCGAATGGGGCCGCGCCGCCACCCAGGAGCTGATCCGCTCGCGGCTGAAGGTCAAGAGCATGAACTTCATGCGCGGCCGTACGTTCGTGGACAAGTATCTGATCATCGACGAGGCGCAAAACCTGACGCCAAAGCAGATGAAGACGCTGGTCACGCGCGCGGGTCCAGGCACGAAGATCATCTGTCTGGGCAATATCGCGCAGATCGATACGCCTTACCTGACGGAAGGCAGCTCGGGTCTGACCTACGTGGTCGACCGTTTCAAGGGTTGGGCGCACAGCGGACACGTGACGCTGGCGCGCGGCGAGCGTTCGCGCCTGGCGGACTACGCGTCGGAAATTCTTTAAGTTCCAACGCTTTAACTCAAGCCAAAAGCCGCGTCCGGGTGATTCCGCACGCGGCTTTTTTATTGCCGAATCGTTCCGCATGGACGACACTTAGCGCAGGAACTTCAAGTAAGTTGTCAAGAATTCTTGCCTGAGCCAGGTTCCACGGGCTACCATCCCGGAATCATCGCCATTAAACGAGCGCTTACCGCTCGCGTCGTCCTCATGCGCCGACTCGCCCTTTCGCTGCTGACCGTCTTGCTGCTCGCCGCCTGCGCCGGTGCGCCGGAAAAGACGTCGCGCGCGCCGGGGTCATCGGTCGTGGTCACGAACGGCGCCTATCACGCGCCGCCGCCGGGCTTCCCGAACTTTGTCGATCACAGTGTCGGCCGTGAAGAAATTTCGATTCAGGCAATGAGTCTGGTCGGCATTCCGTACCGCTGGGGCGGTAATACGCCCGACAGCGGCTTCGATTGCAGCGGATTGGTTCGTTATGTGGTGTCGCGCGCCGCTTCCGTCAATCTGCCGCGGACGACCGCGGATATGAGCGGGCGCGGCGAATCGATCGAGCCGGACGAAATCGCGCCGGGCGATCTGATTTTCTTCAACACCACCGGGCGCGCGCATTCACACGTCGGCATTTATGTGGGCAAGCTGCGCTTCGTCAATGCGCCGTCGACGGGTGGCACCGTGCGGCTCGACTATCTGACCAATCCGTATTGGGCCAAACGCTTTGACGGTATTCGCCGGGTCGCAGCGCCGGCCGCAACACCGGCACCATTCGATACGCCGAGCTATCAGGCTGCCGCGCCACAACCCGAGCGCGTTGCGCCGGTGGTGCAGACAGCGCCGGCTTATGCGGGCGCCGCTGGGGCGATGCGAGCTTCGCCGGGCTACGTGGCGAATACTGCGGCGATGCGCTCGGCCGCTTACGCGGCAGCGCCTGTTGCATCGCAAGCTTCAGGCTATGCCGCGCCTACGGAAGCACCGGCTCGTGTTACGGCGACCACGCGTGCCCCGCTGACTGCAACCGCTGCTCAGCCGACAATCGCCACGGCTATGGCGCCGACAGCGCAAGCTGATCCGTTCGAACCGCCGCCGCCCGGGATGAGCGCCGCACAGATCCAGGCGCGCGCGGCGGGTGCGGTGTCTCCGCTCCCGGTTCACGCCAGCCAGACGAGTACGTACGACAGCGCTACAGGCTCGACGACGGCCGCGCGCGTTGAAGCGTCAATCGCTGCCGCCCGCGCGCCGGATCCGATCGACGCCGCCGCTGACGCATTCGAGCCGCCTCCGCCGGCTTCGGTCGCCGCGCGCCAGGCGCAGCAGGCTCAACACGCCGACGGCAATACAGGTGTGCAGATCATGCGCGCGTCGACGGCGTCGCGCGGCATCCCTGCCCCCGCCCAAACCACCGACGATCCGATCGCACGCTTTGCCAACGGCAGCTTTTAACGCCGCGGCGCGGTACGGCATTCGCACGCCGCCCATGCGCCAGTCCATCCCCGCTGCGCCGCCGATCTGCTATCGTCATCGATATTCTTCCGACAGCAGGTGGTGACGATGGATCTCGGGCTAAAAGACAAGGTGGTGTTGATCACGGGCGGCAGCAAAGGCATCGGCCTTGCCTGCGCCCGAGCGTTCGCGCTGGAGGGTGCGAAGGTCGCGATAGTTTCGCGCGATCCCGCCAATCTGGCGCGTGCTTACGAACAGTTGAAACAGGAAGGCCTGCATGTGCATCGGACCCGCGCCGATTTGCACGAACCGCACAGTGCCGCGGACATCGTCGAGGAAGTCAGCACTGCGGTCGGCCCGATCGACGTGCTGATCAACAGCGCCGGCGCCGCCCGCCGCTACGACCCGGAAACGCTGGACGCCGACGCGTTCCGCGCCACCATGGAAGCGAAATATTTCCCCTACATCTACCCGCAGCAGGAAGTGCTGCGGCGCATGGCCGAGCGCGTCAAAGCGGGCGACGCCGCCGCGCCCGGCACGATCGTCAATATCATCGGGATGGGCGGCAAGATAGCGAGCGACATCCATATCGCCGGGGGTGCCGCGAATGCCGCGCTGATGCTCGCCACGGTCGGCCTCGCCCACTACTATGGGCGCTACGGGATCCGTATCAACGCGATCAACCCGGGACAGACACTGACCGAGCGCGTCGAGGAAGCGGTCAAGCTGGAAGCGTCGCAGCAAGGCATTGCAAGCGCTGAAGCGCTAGCGCGCGGGCAGGCTAAAGTGCCGCTCGGGCGTTATGCAAAGCCGGAGGAAATCGCTGACGTCGCGCTGTTTCTGGCGAGCCGCCGCGCGAGCTATGTGACGGGCGCAATCGTCCCGATGGATGGAGGCAGCGCGCCGTTGATCTGAGCGGCGCGCTTTGTGAACTGCGGCAGCGAGGTGCATGGAACTGCCACCTCGCGCACTGCGCTTACAGAAAGCGGTGACCCAGCCACCAGGCGGCCGCGGAGAGTGCCGCGGAGGCCGGAATCGTCAGGATCCACGCCCAGACGATATTGCCGGCAACCCCCCAACGCACGGCACTCAACTTCTGCGTCGCGCCAACGCCGACGATCGCGCCCGTGATCGTATGCGTGGTGGACACCGGAATGCCCAGCCACGACGCCGTGAACAGCGTGATCGCACCGCCCGCCTCCGCGCAAAAGCCGCCGACCGGCTTCAACTTGGTGATCTTCTGCCCCATCGTGCGGACGATCCGCCAGCCGCCGAACAACGTACCGATCCCCATCGACAGATAGCAGCCGCCGATTACCCACAGCGGCGGCGCATCCGCGATCGAGGATGCAAAACCCGTCGCGATCAGCAGCATCCAGATGATGCCAATGGTTTTCTGCGCGTCGTTGCCGCCATGGCCGAGGCTGTACAAGCCCGCGGAGACCAGTTGCAGACGCCGGAAACGCCGGTCGACCTTGCTAGGCGGCGTACGGAAGTAGATCCACGACACCGCCAGCATGAAGAACGAGCCAAGCACGAAACCGAGCAGCGGCGAGATGAAAATGAAGGCCACCGTCTTCATCAGACCGTCGAAATTGAGCGAACCCCAACCCGACTTGGCCAGCGCCGCGCCCACCAACCCACCAATCAGCGCATGCGACGAGCTGGACGGAATTCCGTAGTGCCATGTGATGATGTTCCAGCCGATCGCGCCGACCAGCGCGCCGAAAATGACGTAGTGGTCGACGATATTCGGATCGATCGTGCCCTTGCCGACCGTCTGCGCCACTTTCAGGTGGAACACGAAATACGCGATAACGTTGAAAGCCGCCGCGAAGGCCACGGCCTGCTGCGGCTTCAGGACGCCAGTCGACACGACCGTGGCGATCGAATTCGCCGCGTCATGGAAGCCGTTCATGAAGTCGAAAATCAGTGCGACGGCGACCAGGCCGGCGACGACCCAGATAGCGAGTTGTATCGATTGCATTATGCGTTTTCCAGCACGATGCCTTCGATGATGTTCGCCACGTCCTCACACTTGTCGGTGATCGTTTCGAGCAGTTCGTAGATCGCCTTCAGCTTGATCAACGTCTTCACGTTGTCTTCTTCGCGGAAGAGTTTCGACATGGCCGAGCGCAGCACGCGGTCGGCTTCCGATTCCAGACGGTCGATATCCTCGCACGCCTTCAGGATCTGGGCCGCCTGCTTCATGTCGGACAGCAGGCTGACAGCGAACTGGACGCGCTCGGAGGTGGCCGTGCAGATATGCGCCAGTTGACTCGCCTCAGAGGTCACCGCCTGCACGTCGTACAGCGAGATAGCGGTGGCGACGTCCTCCATCAGGTCGAGGATGTCGTCCATCGTGGTGATCAGCTTGTGGATCTCGTCGCGGTCGAGCGGCGTGATGAAGGTCTTGTGCAGCAGGTCGATTGTTTCGTGCGTGAGCTTGTCTGCGGCCTTCTCGGCCTTTTGCACGTTTTGCTTATGAGTCTCGGCGTCCTGCAGATTGTCGATCAGCAGCTCGAGTTCGTGGCTCGCCGAGACGATGCACGTTGCGTGCGCATTGAAAATTTCAAAGAACTTGCCCTCGGTGGGCATGAATCGACCGAACATTGGGATCCCGAAAATTGGTCACATTTATGGCTGACATAAAACCGCCACATTGTACCGTTCCAGGATCGATGCCGCACTTTTGAAAGCGCCGTTACAACAGGCTCCGGCGTTATTGCTTTACTCGCTGTAGAAATTCTGCGCGCCGGCAAAATTATCGAACTTCGTGAATTGACCGTGAAACGTGAGCCGAACAGGTCCAATCGGACCATTGCGCTGTTTGCCGATGATGATCTCCGCCGTGCCCTTGTCCGGGCTGTCGGGGTTGTACACCTCGTCGCGGTAAATGAACAGAATGACGTCCGCATCCTGCTCGATTGCGCCGGATTCCCGCAAGTCGGACATGATCGGCCGCTTGTTCGGGCGCTGTTCGAGGCCCCGGTTGAGCTGTGACAACGCGATCACGGGTACGTCGAGCTCTTTGGCGAGGCTCTTCAGCGATCGCGAGATTTCCGAGATTTCGGTCGCACGGTTTTCGCCCGACGACGAACCGCTCATCAGCTGCAAGTAGTCGATGATGATCAGACCGAGCTTGCCGCACTGGCGAGACAGCCGACGCGCGCGCGAGCGCAATTCCATCGGATTCAGTCCGCCCGTTTCGTCGATGAAAATCTGCGCCTCGCTCATTTTCTGCACCGCGTGGGTGAGCTTCGGCCAATCCTCGTCGGTCAGGCGCCCCGTTCGCATACGATGCTGATCGAGCCGGCCGACCGAGCCGAGCATACGCATGGTGAGCTGCGAACCCGGCATTTCCATGGAGAACACAGCGACCGGCAGGCCGTATTCGACCGCCACGTATTCGCCGACGTTCATCGAAAACGCCGTTTTACCCATCGACGGGCGCCCCGCCACGATGATCAGCTCGCCGCCGTGCATGCCCGAAGTCATCCGGTCGAGGTCGACAAAACCGGTTGGCGTGCCAGTCACGTCGCTCGGATTGGCGGTGTGATACAGCGTATCGATCCGCTCCACCACCTGGGTCAGGAGCGGCCCGATTTCCAGAAAGCCCTGTGTGCCCCGCGCGCCGTCTTCAGCGATCGAAAACACCTTCGATTCGGCCTCGTCCAGTAGCTGGCGGACTTCCTTACCTTGCGGATTGAAAGCGTCGGCTGAGATTTCGTCGGCCACCGACACCAGACGGCGCAATACCGCGCGATCGCGCACGATTTCCGCATAGCGGCGGATGTTGGCCGCGCTCGGCGTGTTCTGCGCCAGCGCGTTCAGGTACGCGAGTCCGCCGACCTCTTCCGCCTTGCCCGAGGTGCCGAGCGCTTCGTACACCGTAATCACGTCGGCCGGACGGGTTGCCGCGATCAGCTTGCCGATGTGCTCGAAAATGATGCGGTGGTCGTATCGGTAAAAGTCGCTCTGCGACAGGAAGTCGGCGATGCGGTCCCATGCGGCGTTGTCGAGCAGCAGGCCGCCCAGCACCGACTGTTCGGCTTCGATCGAATGCGGCGGGACTTTCAGCGACTCGATTTGGGGATCTTTGGACGGTGCGTTCATGGAGAGGAATTATCGGGTAAATGCGCGCGGAGGGAAATCAAAAACCGATACTTCGGTGCATCGAAAACGGGCAATAAAAAAGGCAGGGACCGGTCACCCGGCCCCTGCCTTTTGCCAGCAACGTCCTGGCAGATGCTACTTGATGCTTAAACGTGTTCGCCGATCACAGCCACCGTCACATCGACGAGCACGTCGGTGTGCAGCGAGACTTGAACAGCGTGGTCGCCGACCATCTTCAGCGGGCCTTCCGGCAGACGCACTTGCGCCTTTTCCACTGCGAAACCTTGCTTCACCAGTGCGTCAGCAATGTCCGCGTTCGTTACCGAACCGAACAGACGGCCGTCGACGCCAGCCTTCTGGTTGATCTGAACCGTCGAGCCTGCCAGCTTTTCGCCTTGAGCTTGAGCGGCCGCCAGCTTTTCACCTGCGACCTTTTCCAGTTCAGCGCGGCGCACTTCGAATTCAGCCAGGGCTTCCTTCGTTGCACGGCGAGCTTGCTTGTTCGGGATCAGGAAGTTACGTGCGTAACCGTCCTTAACCTTGACGATGTCGCCCAGATTGCCCAGGTTGACGACTTTTTCCAGAAGAATAATTTGCATTCGGAGACTCCTTATCGCGTCGTCGGGTTAGGCCTTGTGCTGGTCGGTGTACGGCACCAGCGCGAGGAAACGTGCGCGCTTGATTGCCGTATCCAGCTGGCGTTGATAGTGCGACTTCGTACCCGTGAGACGCGCCGGCGTGATCTTGCCGTTTTCGCCGATGAAGTCCTTCAGCGTTTCGAGGTCCTTGTAGTCGATGTGATCGACGTTAGCGGCCGTGAAACGGCAGAACTTCTTGCGCTTGAAGAGCGGATTTTGTTGCTGACGACGCTTGTCGAATTTCTTACCAGTCGGGCGGGGCATGTTCAGTCCTTTCCAATGTCCTGCAATTCTGTGATGTGAAATACCAGAGTTCTTGCGTTGCGGTGCTTTTTCGCCAGAAAGCCTGTGAAGAGCGTTTCCACGCCCATCTGACAGCCTTCCAGCTTACCGCTCGCCTCGCCTGCGGCGACTGCCTGCATGGTCAGTTCGACTTGCCGGGCAATGCCGGCTTCGACGACTTCCGTGCGGTGGTGCAACGTGCAGCCTGCAATCGGAACGCCGGCGGGGGTATACCGCACCGGTTCGCGTTCGACGACGCTGGCCATCAGTTGCAGCCGATTCATGTAGCCTTCGACGAGAGCGACGCTTGATCTGGTAGCTTAAATAGTGTGTCTTAAGCCTGCGCTTCGGACGGTTGCGTAGCAGCCGACTTCTTGGCTTCTTCGCGCTGCACTTCCTTCATCATCGGCGACGGGCCGGTTTCGGCCTTCTTCATCTTGACGATCAGGTGACGCAGAACAGCGTCGTTGAACTTGAATGCGTGTTCCAGCTCGTCGAGCGTGGTTTGGTCGCATTCGATGTTCATGCAGACGTAGTGAGCCTTCGCGAGTTTCTCGATCATGTAGGCCAGTTGGCGACGGCCCCAGTCTTCGATACGGTGGATCTGGCCACCGTGCGAGGTGATCGTGCTCTTGTAACGCTCGATCATTGCGGGCACCTGCTCGCTTTGATCCGGATGCACGATAAATACGATTTCGTAATGACGCATATTCACTCCTTGTGGATTAAAGCCACCCGGGCGTCGGAACCGGTGTGGCAAGTGAGAAGCCAAAGAGTGTAACCCGAATGGGGCCGGGTTGCAAGATATCCCGTTAATCGGGCGCGTGATTCGGGAGTGTTTTCAAGGGTTTAGGCGGCGGCGGAGCGAGACGGGCGGCAGCCTCCGCCCGATCCTTCAGCCGCCTTCCGTGCGCTCGCTGCCGCTTTGCAAACGCGCCTTCAATGCCGTTTCCAACCCGCTCAACGCATCCGGCGCGGCGTCCGTGATGGCCCACCAGGTCATGCCTTCAGCGTTCCAGTGCGAGATCGAATAGCCTTCGCGGGCAAGTACAGCGGGCGCCGCGCCGTCGGGGCCGCGCCCCACACCGTCGGCGCCGGCTTGCGGAAACACATACACGTCGATTACATGCTTGCGATAACGGTACACCAGCACCGCCACTCGCTGATGCGCGAGGTAATCCAGCCGCCCGCCCTCCAGCGCGAAGCCATTGGCGGCCAGATCTTCGACCGGCGGCGAATAGTCGAGCCGGCCGTTGAACCACGGCTTGACCGTATGCTTGTCGGTCGAAATCACGTCGATGTCGCGGCCGGACACCTGCGCCCGCACATGGCTTTCCACCAGCTCGTCGGTGAACGGCGAAATCTCCGGAGTCCGGTGCAGGCTCAGCGTGACACCCGCGGCAGCCGCGCCGAGCGCAATAATCAGCGCCGCCAGCCAGCCTTGCGTGATCAGCCGGTTCGACCCGCCGCCGGCGGTGCCCAGCGCGCCGCCCAAGCCGCCCAAGCCGCCCATACCGCCCATACCGCCCGAGCCACCCTGTGAGCCGCGCCAGTCGTCCAGCCAGGCGAACCAGCGCCGCTGGCGCCGGGCCGCCTTGCGAGGTTCGGGCGCCGGAACGGCCTCTTCCGTCGGTGGCAGCGCCGCGATGATCCCGGCGCGCAGCGCGTCCGGCGCGCGGTGATACGGCGCGGCGCTCAGCGACCGGCTCAGCGTTTGCAAGCCTTCGCTTTCCCGGCGGCAAGCATCGCAACTTTCGATGTGCTGCTGCACCCGCAGCGCATCCGGCGCGGGTAATTCACGATCGGCGCTCGCGTCGAGGAGCGGCCGCGCTTCGTTACAGTCCATCTGGCGTCTCCTGAGCGAAGCCGGCGGCAGCGCCGCCAGGCATGTTGGATGACCGGGCGTTCGAGACCGCCCGGAGCGGTGTAACCGAGGCCGTTGACCCCGGGCACGTGGGAGAGAGTGCGCTGCGCGCGGCGCCGCCGGACTCCGACCTGCCTTCTCCCGCGGCGCGGGTGCCGTCGCGCGGCTCGGCGGGACCATGATGCGACTGCTGCGGCGCATCGCGCGCTGCACGCCCAGTCGCCGGAAGCCCAGCCGCCCGCCGGCCAGAACCGGACTCCGAGCCAGAGCCAGACCCTGACTGCCCCTGCGCCGGCGCCGTCAGGAGCGCCGCCAGTTTGCGGCGCCCGCGCGCGAGCCTCGACATGACCGTTCCGATCGGCACGTCGGCCACCGCTGCGATCTCGCGATAGCCCATCTCTTCGAGTTCGCGCAGGATCAGGACCTCGCGGTATTCCACCGGCAACCGCGCGAGCGCCTCATGCACCTGCTTCGCGTCTTCGCCGCGGATCAGCAGCGCCTGCGGATCGTCGCCGCCCGCGCTCCAGCCGTCGAATGTGGCGTCGTCCATGCTGTCGTCGAACTCCACGACCTCGTGCGACGACGCGCGCCGCCGCCATTCCGTGTACCAGGTGCGGCGCACGATCGCGAGCAGCCACGGCCGCGCCGAGTCGCCCCGGAAGGTGTCGAAGAAACGGAACGCGCGCATGAACGCTTCCTGCACGACGTCGTCCGCATCGTTCGGGTTGCCGCATAGCCAGCGCGCGAGGTTGTACGCCGCGTCGAGGTGCGGCAATGCCAACTGCTGGAAACGGCGGCTCCTCGCCGCATCGGTTTCGGCCGTTTGCCGGGCGCAGGCTGCGGTTGCTTGGGTCTGGACCACCTCGGCCCTCCAGGGTATTGCGGCTAGACTGAGTGACGCGTTTTCTCCCGCTCATCACGCATAACCGCTCACATCCCGAGTTTATTCCCGTCTGCGCTGAATTAGGATGGGCCAGCCAATAAGCTAATAAGTCGGACGATTCCAGTAATCCTCGCTGGCATACACCTCTTTCAGATAATCGATGAAGTAGCGCACCTTGGCCGGCACATAACGCTGCTGCGGATAGACCGCGAGAATGTCGTAGTCGGGCAGCGCGAATTCATCCAGCACGGTTTCCAGTTCGCCGCGCGCCAGTTGCTGCTGGATTTCCCACGTGGAGCGCCAACCGAGCCCGAGCCCTTCGGAGACCCAACGATGCAGCAGTTCGCCGTCGTTGCAATCGAGCGTGCCGCCGACCCGCACCGTGGCCAGTTTGCCGTTGCGGCGGAAGTACCAGCCGCGGTTCTGGCCGCCTTGCAGGTTGAATGCCAGACAGTTGTGCTGCGGCAGATCTTCGAGCGTTGCCGGCTTGCCGTATTGGCGGAAATAGTCGGGCGTGCCGCACACCACGCGCCGGTTCGACGCCAGCTTCACCGCGACGAAATTCGGATCGACCGCGCCGCCGATCCGGATCGACAGGTCATACCCTTCGCGCACCAGATCCACGACCCGATCGGTCAGGTTGAACGACACCTGTAGTTCAGGCTTGTCGGCGAGAAAAGCCGGTGCCAGCGGTGCGACGTGCTTGCGGCCGAACGCGGCCGGCGCCGACACGATCAGATGGCCGTTCACCGCACGCCGTCCGGCACTCAGTTCGTTCTCCGCCTGATCCCATTCGGTCAGGAGGCCGCGGCAGCGTTCCAGAAATGCCGCGCCGTCCTCGCTGACCACGAGGCGCCGCGTCGAGCGGTACATCAGCTTCACGCCGAGGCGCTTTTCCAGCGCGTCGATGCGGCGCCCGAGAATCACCGGCGACACGCCCTCTTCCAGCGCGGCCGCCGCGAGACTGCCCGCGTCGGCGACGCGCACGAATGTTTCGATCTGCTTGAAGCGGTCCATTGTTGTCTCCTTCCGGTCGCGCGCCCCCAAGACCAACGACTTGGGGTCACAGCTTTTGGCTTCAGGATCGCGGCTCCCTCTGCGCTCCGGAAGCCGCAAGCGTCCCAGGCGTCACGCTGCGTCACCGCCATCCAGCCACCCACCATCCCATACTTTTTGTTTCGAAATAAGCGACCTGGACTGATCTTATCAAACCTTTAGGTGAAGCCTACAGTTCGATCAACACCTCTGGTTTGCATATCCGTCAGCGAATCCGTTAGCGAATCCATTAGCCAGCTCATTGGCCAACGCCATTCGCCCACCTCAGACATTCAGGAGACATTCATGGCCAAGATGAGAGCCGTCGACGCAGCCGTGCTGGTGCTCGAAAAAGAAGGCATCGACACCGCATTCGGCGTTCCGGGTGCAGCCATCAACCCGTTCTACTCGGCCATGCGCAAGGCGGGCAACATCAGTCACGTGCTGGCGCGCCACGTCGAAGGCGCGTCGCACATGGCCGAAGGCTATACGCGCGCCCAGCCGGGCAATATCGGCGTGTGTATCGGCACGTCGGGCCCCGCGGGCACCGACATGATCACCGGTTTGTACTCCGCCCAGGCCGACTCGATTCCTATTCTGGCTATCACGGGCCAGGCGCCGCGTGCGCGTCTGTACAAGGAAGACTTTCAGGCCGTCGATATCGAATCGATCGCCAAACCGGTCACCAAATGGGCCGTCACCGTGCGTGAACCGGCATTGGTGCCGCGCGTGTTCCAGCAGGCATTCCACCTGATGCGCTCGGGCCGTCCGGGTCCGGTGCTGGTCGACCTGCCGATCGACGTGCAGCTCGCCGAAATCGAATTCGACATCGAGACGTACGAGCCGCTGCCGGTCTACAAGCCGAAAGCAACGCGCAAACAGATCGAAGCCGCGCTGAACCTGCTCAACGACGCGGACAAGCCCTTGATCGTCTCGGGTGGCGGCGTGCTGAACGCAGCCGCTGAAGACCTGCTGGTCGAATTCGCCGAAACGGTGGGCGTGCCGGTGATCCCGACGCTGATGTCGTGGGGCGCGATTCCCGACGACCATCCGCTGATGGCCGGCATGGTCGGGTTGCAAACCTCGCACCGCTACGGCAACGCGACAATGCTCGCCTCCGACTTCGTGCTCGGCATCGGCAACCGTTGGGCGAACCGTCACACGGGCAGCATCGAGGTGTATACGAAGGGCCGCAAGTTCGTGCACGTGGATATCGAGCCGACGCAAATCGGTCGCGTGTTCGGCCCGGACCTCGGCATCGTGTCGGACGCCAAGGCCGCGCTCGAACTGTTCGTCGAAGTGGCGAAGGAATGGAAGGCCGCCGGCAAGCTGAAAGACCGCAGCGCATGGGTCGCCGATTGCCAGCAGCGCAAGCGCACCATGCATCGCAAGACGCACTTCGACAATGTGCCGATGAAGCCGCAGCGCGTGTACGAAGAGATGAACCAGGTGTTCGGCCGCGATACGTGCTACGTCAGCACGATCGGTTTGTCGCAGATCGCCGGCGCGCAATTCCTGCACGTCTACAAGGCGCGCAACTGGATCAACTGCGGCCAGGCAGGCCCGCTCGGCTGGACGATTCCGGCCGCGCTCGGTGTGCGTGCAGCCGACCCGCAACGTCCGATCGTCGCGCTCTCGGGCGACTACGACTTCCAGTTCATGATCGAAGAGCTGGCGGCCGGCGCGCAATTCAAGCTGCCGTACGTGCACGTGGTGGTGAACAACTCGTACCTCGGCTTGATCCGCCAGGCACAGCGCGCGTTCGACATGGACTTCTGCGTGCAGCTCGGCTTCGAGAACATCAACTCGCCGGAAACGAATGGCTACGGCGTGGACCACGTGGCGGTTGCCGAAGGCCTGGGTTGCAAGGCGATTCGCGTGTTCAAGCCCGAAGAACTCAAGCCGGCGCTGTTGAAAGCGCAATCGATGCTCTCCGAGTTCAACGTGCCGGTGATCGTCGAAGTGATCCTCGAACGCGTGACCAACATTGCGATGGGCACCGAGATCGACGCCATCAACGAGTTCGAAGCACTGGCTGAGACGCGCGAAGATGCGCCGACGGCCATCAGCATGCTCGACTGAGCGTCCTGACGGGTTGATCCGCGGGCTGACCTGGGCGTTGAACCGCGGGTCGACCTGCGGGTCGGCCCGACAAGCATCACATGAGCGCGGCCCGGCATCACTGCGCCGCCTCATGCAGTTATTCCAATGACCGACCAGCGAGACACCACCACCATGCCGAAATTTGCAGCGAATCTCACCATGCTGTTCAACGAAGTCCCGTTCCTCGACCGCTTCGCGGCAGCCGCGGACGCGGGCTTCAACGCCGTCGAATTTCTGTTTCCGTATCCGTATCAGATCGCCGAATTGAGCGAACGTCTGCAGCAGAAGCGTTTGCAACTCGTCTTGCACAACCTGCCCGCGGGCAACTGGGAAGCGGGTGAACGCGGGATCGCGTGCCTGCCGGATCGTGTGGGTGAGTTTCAGGAAGGCGTGGGCCGCGCGATCGAATACGCAAAGGCTTTGAAGGTGCCGCAACTGAACTGCCTCGTCGGCATTCCGGGCGCGGGTGTCGATGCGGACAAGGCTCGCTCGACGATCGTCGACAACCTGCGCTTCGCCGCCGGCGAACTGAAACAAGCCGGCATCAAGCTGCTGGTCGAGCCGTGCAATTCGTACGACATCCCCGGCTTTGCGCTGAACCGTTCGAGCGAAGGCCTCGACGTGATTCGCGCAGTGGCTTCGGACAATCTGTTCCTGCAATACGACATTTATCACATGCAACGGATGGAAGGCGAACTCGCGGCGACGATCAAAAAGAACCTGCCGCAGATCGCGCACATCCAGCTCGCCGACAACCCGGGCCGCAACGAACCGGGCACCGGTGAAATCAATTACCCGTTCCTGTTCGATCTGCTCGACTCGCTCGGCTACGAAGGCTACGTCGGCTGCGAATACAAACCGCGCACGACCACGGCTGCCGGCCTCGGCTGGGTGCAGAGCGTGGCCGGGCAAACCCGCGGCGCAGCCCACGCCGCTGCCTGAGCGAGGCGTTGCTCGACGCGTCGAGCGAAGCACGGTTCGATGCGTGAGGCACGCCAGATCACATCAGGCACACCACGCCCCGAAGGGAATCCCTTGGGGGCCCCAAACAACACAGGAGATTTAGACACATGGCAAAGATCGGTTTTATCGGCCTCGGCATCATGGGCGCGCATATGGCGCGCAACCTCATCAAAGGCGGCCACACGCTGTTCGTGAATGGCGCGTACCCGGTGCCGGAAGATCTGAGCAAAAGCGCGAATGTAGTGCCCGATTCGACCGCTGTCGCGCAAGCCGCCGACGTCGTCATCATCATGGTGCCGGACACGCCTGACGTCGCCAACGTGCTGTTCGCCGACGACGGCGTCGCCGCCGGTCTCACGCAAGGCAAGCTGGTGATCGACATGAGCTCGATCTCGCCGCTCGACACGCAAGCCTTCGCGAAGAAGATCAACGCGCTCGGCGCCGACTACCTCGACGCGCCGGTGTCCGGCGGTGAGGTCGGCGCACGCGAAGCGTCGCTGACGATCATGGTCGGCGGTCCGGAAAAGGCTTTTGCAGTGGCCAAGCCGCTGTTCGATCTGATGGGCAAGAACATCTCGCTGATCGGCGACAACGGCGCGGGTCAAACCTGCAAGGTCGCGAACCAGATCATCGTCGCGCTGAACATCGAAGCGGTTGCGGAAGCCCTGCTGTTCGCGTCACGCTCGGGCGCCGATCCGGAGCGGGTGCGCAAGGCCTTGATGGGCGGTTTCGCTTCGTCGCGGATTCTCGAAGTGCACGGCGAGCGCATGACCAAGCGTACCTTCGATCCGGGGTTTCGCATTGAACTGCACCAGAAGGATCTGAACCTCGCACTGGACGGCGCGCGCAAACTCGGCATCGCGCTGCCGCATACGGCGAGCGCGCAACAACTGTTCAGCGTGTGCGCGGCGAACGGCGGCAAGGCGTGGGATCACTCGGCGATGGTGCGCGCGCTGGAAATCATGGCGAACTACGAAGTCGCGCAAGCGCCGGGTAGCGAAGCCAAGGCGGCTTGAACCGCCTGATCCGGTTGAACCGTCAGGCAGCAACACAGGTTGTCATGATCGTTGCAATGTCAACGTCATCGTCATGACAATCGCAGGTGGGGCGCTCTTTGTGTCGTGCGATATACACGGCGCAAAGGGCAAATCGTGCCGCTCTGGGCTGAGAGCGGCAAGTGGGGTCCGCAGCGGCACCCGGCGGCGCCGGGGAAGCCTTGGTCGGTCAGACGTCGTCGTCGGGTGTCCGGCTGTCGGATTTCAACTTATGCGTTTTCCGCCAATCTCTCGCAGCGGCTGCATCATGCATGCCGCCTCCCTGCACCTTTGTTTGCAGGTCTCCTCGCACCCGTGCTCGCAAGTCCGCTTGCATTTGCTTGCAACTCCGCACCCGCGGCACGACCTTTTTTGACACATCGATCCGCGCTTTTCTCCTACACTCGTTGAGTCTGGTTGCGGGCGTATTGGTGTTCAAACGCGGTGTTCAAACGCGGTGTTCATGTGCGGTGTTCAAGTGTGGCTTGCCG
>NZ_JAXDPY010000046.1:0-5059 GCF_034668105.1 Paraburkholderia sp.
GGGAACACGGCGATGTGGCCGGCGCGCAGCGCGTCGCGGGCGTCGTCGGTGACGTTGCCGGCGGGCTGCGCATGCGGCCGGCCGAAGAAATAGCCCTGCCCGCTGCCGATTCCCATGTCGCGCACCACGATCAGATCCGCTTCGTCCTCGATGCCTTCGGCCACCAGCCTGGCGCCGCTCGCATTCGCGAAGTGCTGCATCGCGCGCACGGCCTCGAATTTGAGCGAATCGCTGGAAATGCCGTGGATAAAGAAGCGGTCGATCTTCACGACGTCCGGTTGCAGCCGCACCCAAAGACTCATGCTGGCATTCGCGGTGCCGTAATCGTCGAGCGCAAACTGCGCGCCGGCCGTGCGCAACGCCGAAATGACGGGCAGGAAGCTGCCGATGTCCAGAATCGTGCTTTGCTCGGTCAACTCGATCACGATCCGCTGCGGATCGACGCCGCGATGGCGCAGAAGCGCGACGATGTCATCGCGTGCGTCGGCCAACTGACGGATCCCGCCTGCGCTGAAATTCAGAAACAGCTTGCCGTCGACATCGAGCTTCGCGAACGCCTCGATGCAGGCGCGCGCGGCGGCCTGTTCGAGTTGCAGCGCGCAGCCCTCGGCGAGCGCCTGCGAAAACAGCGCGAAGGGCGCCTCGAGCGGCGTGCCGGCCGGCCCGCGGATCAGACCTTCGTAACCGAGGATCGTGCCGTCGTCGAAATTGATGATTGGCTGGAATACGGCGGACAGTTCACGCCGGGCGATCAATTCCTCGATGCGCGGCGTAGCGGATCGGGAGGGCGAACGAAATTGCATGGCAGTCAGGCGTGGCGATCGACCGTTGTCTTATCGGCTCATTCGCTCTGGGAGTTAAGTGAATTTTTAGTGAACGCTGATACCTGAATGGTGCGTCGGGAGCCCGCGGCTCGTTGCGGGCTGGTTTCGCCACGGCCAGGACATTGCCTATGCCATCCGGCTGAGGCGACAGCGACGGCGTTTGAGCGTGAAATAACAAAAAAGCCGCACGAGGCGGCTTTCTTCAAATGACGCTCAGGGAGGGCGCTTATGAATGTCCTGTTTGCATTGCGCGCGTATTCAACGGCGCGCGACGGCCGCGGCGGGCCGCTCGCGCAACGCGGCGCGGGTTTCGCCGCTCATGTCGCGAGCACCCCAGCGCTGCGCGAGCGCGGCGCACACCATCAACTGGATCTGGTGGAACAGCATCAGCGGCAGGACCACGGCGCCCACCGCTTGCGAGGCGAAAATCACCTTGGCCATCGGTACGCCGGCGGCGAGACTCTTCTTCGAGCCGCAGAAGATGATGGTGATCTGGTCGGCGCGGTTAAAGCCGAGCCGCTTGCTGACGAAAATCGTTACGGTCAGCGCGAGCGCCAGCAGCACCACGTTGATCAACAGCAGGCCGCCGAGCGCGGACAACGAGATCTGATGCCACAGGCCCTCGGTGACGGCCTCGCTGAAGGCGCCGTACACCACCAGCAGGATCGAACCCTGGTCGACGAACTTCAGCACGCCACGATTGCGTTCGATCCACTTGCCGATCAGCGGGCGCAACAACTGCCCAGCCACGAACGGCACCAGCAATTGCAGCACGATGTTGCCCACCGTATGCCACGGCGAGGCGCCGTTACTCGCAGCCTGATTGGTGACCACGAAGCTGACGAGGGCGGGAGTGATGAAGATGCCCAGCAGGCTCGAGGCCGACGCGCTGCATACGGCGGCCGGTACGTTGCCTTTACCAATGGACGTGAACGCGATCGACGATTGAACCGTCGACGGCAGCGTGCAGAGGAAGAGGACCCCCGCATAGAGCGTCGGCGTGACAAGTGGCGAAAGGAGCGGCTTAAGCGCGAGGCCGAGCAGCGGAAACAGCGCGAACGTGCTGAGCAGCACTACCAGATGCAGGCGCCAATGCGTCGCCCCCGCTACGATCGCCTCGCGTGAGAGCTTGGCGCCGTGCAGGAAGAACAGCAGACCGACGGCGATATTCGTCACCCAGTTGAACCCAACGGCGGCCTGCCCGTGCACCGGCAGGAAGCTGGCAAGGATCACGGTACTTACGAGGCACAAGGTGAAATTGTCGGGAAGCAGTTTCGGGCGAGCCATGGCGGAATCTCGATTCGGGGATGCGGAAGCAAAGGCGAGCGCAATGCGCCGCCTCGAACTATGGGAAACGCCTATTGTTATTTAAAATCGATTGAATAGGCAAATTCATTTGCCGAATCGATTAATGATCATCGTGCATCAAGCTGTTGCATCGATCGGCGTCGGACGATGTCCGGGGCCGATTCCAGTATTGGCGAGCGCATCTGTTTGGTCCACCGTGTTTGACAATCCCGCGAAGAAAAACGGCGGCGATTCGTCATACGCAATTACGCTCGGCGCGCCTCATGGAGCCGCTCCCGCCAGCTGTTTCAAGGCTTTCGTGCAAGGGCTCTGTCGCCGACAAACGTCGCAGTAACAAGGTGTTACAACAGCGCTCGAGGCCTAACACTTTTTGCCTCGACACCCTTTGCCAGCGCCCATAAATTACTGGTCAAAGGCCATCGGGAAGCCCGCGCCGCGATATATTTGCAGCAGCGCTCGTGCCAGTCCCAGAAACAAGTCCATCGCAGCTCGAACGGTGGGCTTCAGGCAAGTCTTCGGGCATGTGAGTCACTTGGTGGACGGGTTGTCGAGAACGAAGCACTGGGCGTTGGGCGCGGTTATCGTCGCGCTGTGCTCGTTCGCCTATGCGAAAGGGCCGGGCATCCTGCACGGCGGCGGTGGTTACGCGCATGCGCCCGCGGGCCACGCGATTGGGTATCCGCATGCCGCTAGGGGCAACGCCATGCGCGGCGATGCACGTAACGTCGGTTATGCCTATGGCCCCGGCAATGTAAGGCCGGCTCGCAACAACGTGGCCGATGCTCACGCGCGCTTGCCACAGGGTGGCGCGAACTTCGCAGCCGGCAGCTACGCCACTGGCTCTGGCGATTACAACCCGGGCATGCGCCGCGTCGCTGGATCGTTCGGATATCCTAACGACGGCCGTGGCGGCGTGCAGTACGCCGGTGCTCTCACGCCCGTCAGTGCCGAATCGCGCGCGGTTCCGCGGCCACCGGCCAATGCGCCGGTTCGCGCCGGCTCGATTCGTGCCGATGTTGCCCGCTACAACGAAGAGCGCGGTGCCTCACGTGCAATGCAGCGCCCCCCGGACGATCCGCGTCAGCAGGAAGGTTCGCCGTACCGTAACTAGCGGCATTCCTTTCTCGCCTCACCGAACGCCCTCGTCTCACCAAACTCCCCTCCCACGCTTCGCTCAATCCGCTTCCCGGCTTTGAAAGCCGGTTTGCCGCTGCACTCCGCGTCGCAGCCGTCCAAAAAGCCCCTGTCAATCTGACGTTTCGACACCACACTTTTTTGAAAACATTCGGCACTAAAACGTCCCCCGTCGTCAAATTTGGTCGTTTCTCTCGCAGCGCGTCATCCGTATGTCATCTGAACCGTTATCACCCGGTCGGGTGCAATGTCAGTAACGCTTTGCGCCGGACCGCGTGGTTCGCGGCATCGCGGTGACGACGTGCAAGGCCATCGCGTTATCAGGCCGATAAGCGACAAAACTAATCAGATCGCTATACCCGCAATAAGCCACGATATTTTTGTTCATAAAAATGGTCCGCAAAGATGGTCCCGCCCAGATTGGCTCGATGATCGAACGGACAACAACAATGGTTCGCGCGAGCTCCCCCATTCGCACAGCCACACCTTTTGACAAAGACAGGAGAACCCATGAAAACAAGCATCAGCGGTGCGCTGAAGACCACCCTCAAGGCAACCGCGTGTGCCGCTCTGCTGGCCAGTGCATCGTCTGCTTTTGCGCAATCGAGCGTGCAACTCTACGGTCAGGTCGACGAATGGGTCGGCGCGCAAAAATTCCCGGGTGGCAAGTCGGCCGCCGAGGTGTCCGGCGGTGGCATGTCGACGTCGTACTGGGGTTTCAAGGGGGCCGAGGATCTGGGCAACGGCTACAAGGCGATCTTCACGGTGGAAGGCTTCTTCCTCGCGCAGAACGGGCAATTTGGCCGCTTCACGGGCGATACGATGTTCTCGCGTAACGCGTACGTCGGTATCGAATCGCCGTACGGCACGGTGACGGCAGGCCGTCTGACCACGCCGCTGTTCGTGTCGACGATTCTATTCAACCCGTTCGTCGACTCGTACCAGTTCTCGCCGATGGTATGGCATACGTATCTCGGCCTCGGCACGTTCCCGACGTATTCGACCGATCAGGGCGTCACGGGGGACTCTGGCTGGAGCAACGCGGTGTCGTACTCGTCGCCGAACTTCAACGGACTGTCGGCCACGGCGATGTACGCACTCGGCAACACGGCGGGTGAGAACGGCGCGAAGAAGTGGAGCGGCCAGGTGCTGTATTTCCACGGTCCGTTCGCGGCGACCGCGGTGTATCAGTACGTGAACTTCAACAATGTGCCGGGCGACCTCGGCAGCTTCGATACGTCGGGCGTTCCGGGCCTGAAGAGCCAGAGCGTGGCGCAAGCCGGCGTCACGTATGACCTGAAGTTCGTGAAGTTCTATGGGCAGTACATGTACACGTATAACCAGCAGACCATTTCGAGCTGGCACGTGAATACCGGCCAAGGCGGCGTCACGGTACCGGTAGGCCCGGGTACGGTGATGGCGTCGTACGCCTATTCGCGCGACGGTGGCGGCCTCGACCAGACCCGTCAGACGGCGTCGCTCGGCTATGACTATCCGCTCTCCAAGCGCACGGATATCTACGCGGCGTATATGTACGACAAGATCAGCAGCCAGTCGAGCGGCAACACGTACGGCGTCGGTATGCGCGCGAAGTTCTAGGCGTTTGGGGGGCGAGGTAAGCGGCGCACGCTTTTGGGGGCGGCCTGAAGCCAATCCGATGAATTCAGGCAACCTCCCAAGCCCGCGCTGTAGAACTGAGGCAATTCTTCAAAGCCCTCCCTGCTGAAACGGGCACCCCCAAGCCCGCCCCGCCGAATCAGGACAATTCCCCAAAGCCCGCCTTCTCCGGAAAG
>NZ_JAXDPY010000047.1:0-6847 GCF_034668105.1 Paraburkholderia sp.
CAATTGCCTCGCCGTGGGTGCGACGTATGAGTTCATTGAATATGCTCGGCGAATATGCGCACCGTCAGTGCGATGACCGCGGGGATACACAGACAGGCGGCGTATGGCGTGGCACGTTTGCCGGCCATTGCGAAAGTGGGTGCTGAGTTTCTGATGAGCGCGACCAATGGCGTGCGGGATCTGACGAGCAGCCAGACGGCATGCAGACCCGCGGCAACGCTTGCCACCATCCACAGCCCCAGTAGCGCATGCATCCCGAACCATGCGCCGAGCACGGCGAATACCTTGACGTCGGCCGCGCCCATCATGTTGAGCGCGAAGAACGGCATCAACGCGACGAGCCCGATGCCCATGCCGATCATTGCCTGCATCACGGATACGCCGAATGGCGCTTGCAATACAAGCGCACAGGTCAATGCCGCAATGAGACCTGCAATAACAAGCGAATTAGGAATACGCCGGGCGCGGCAATCACATACAGTGACTGCCGCAGCCCAAGCGGTAAATAAAAGAAACGCGGTGGCCAATTTCATGTCGCACTCGACAGGCGTGACGAACCGATACGGACCGCTATTGCAGTTCGTATCCGCCTTCGTATTCTGATTAGATGCCTTGAACAGGATGCGAAAAGTCCACCGCCTTGATCGAGGAATCCTTACGATTTGTTTGCCTGTATGCCCGTGACGGGCCGCCGAGTTAACCGTTGGCGCCACCGGCCGCGCCAGCGCCGGCGGCGCCGGCAGCCGCTGGTGTCGCGGAATTAAGCTGGTCACCAATTCCACTGAACAGACTGGTCAGCTTGCCCCCCATCCCGCTGACCGACGTTGCAATGACCACCACCAGAAGCCCCGCGATCAGACCGTATTCAATGGCCGTAACGCCTTTGTTATCTCTCAGGAAGCGTTGTGTGAACTTTTTCATTTTAACCCTCGGACTTGATTTATTTCGTTTGTCTATATGCCGCGATGGATCGGAGAGTGCTTCAGCGTCAGGGCCAGTGGTCTCTCATTCGGGGCCCTTTGTTACGCCACCACAACGTCCCCTCGCAGCGTGCCTCAATAAAACGGATAGCCGGTCATTGTCTGTTCGATATCGCACCTCCCTCGTCGACTTCCGATGCTTTCGAGTTTTATAACGTATCAATCTTAATTAAGCAATTGCCCGCGTGCATGATCCTCTCAACCTATGCATTTTCCGCGTTCATCAAGATTAACGGCAGTCCGTGCGTTCCGGCACATAGGAATAACCATAAGTTAGATTCGCTCCACTAAATATATGTTCGAAGAGAACGTTTGAACGTTTCGTTTCAATCGCGCGGCACCCCTCGCCGCGCCTGCGTTACGGCGCACCTCGTAACGGCGCGCGCGGCCCGTTACGTTACACAGCCCGCGCAAACGTTTAGCGAATTCATTTCCGCTATGCATATCTGATTGAGTGGACACTTCATCGGTCGCTCTCAAAGCCTTATTGCATATGGCTTTACGTCCCTCGATTAAAGAATGTCCCGCATTGCTCAGTCGAAATGGCACGGCTCATGCAGAGATAGGCGCGCAGCAACACCTAACTACACATGCGATGCGAGGGCGACATGAACATTCAAACGGCCAACACCACGGCACGAATAACCCTGATTGCGGCCGGCGTGGCAGCGATGCTGTCTCTGAGCGCCTGCGGAGGCTCCGGAAGTCTGAGCTCGGGCACCGGCAGCAACGGCAGCGGCTCCGCCGGCGGCACACTTTCCACCAGCGGCGGCAGCACCAGCGGCAGCGGTTCGATGGGCTCGGGCGGTTCCGGCGCCAGCACTTCCGGGACTGGAACTTCGGGGACGGGCACCTCCGGCACCGGCACGTCCGGCACCGGGACCTCGGGCACCGGAGGCGGATCGACGCCGGTCGCGAATGCGCTCGGCACCGTGGTCGGGAACACCGGCGGTGTGGTCGGCGGCATTGGCTCGACAGTCTCGAGCATCGGCACCGTGATCGGTTCGCCAAGCCTGCCCGGCGTCAACGCGCAAACCAATCAGGCCGCGGGCGGCATCGTGCAGCAAGTCGGGTCCGCGGTCTCGACGCTGGGCAACGGTGTATCGCAAGGGCTCGGCCAACTCGGCAGCGGTGGCAACGCAGTCGGCACGACGGTCTCGAGCCTCGGTGGCGTAGTCGGTCATGTCGGCGGCGCGGTGACGGATGCGGGCAACCTCGTGACCAGCCTGGGCAGCGGCCCGCTCGCGCCGTTGGCGACGCTCACCACGCCGCTCGGCGGGGTCGTCGATACGCTCGGCGGCGCCGTGACCAACGGCGGCAGCACGCTCACCACCGCGCTCTCGACAGGCCCCGTTCAGCAAGTCACGCAAACGCTCAGCACCGCGATCACGCCGATTACGTCGACGGTCGCGGCGACGACGCAGACGGTCGGCAACACCACGGGCCTCGGCGCACCGCTGAACGGCGTGCTCGCGACCCTCGGCGGCGGCCTGGGCAAGGCCGGCTCGCTGATCAGTGCGACCGGCGTCAACCCGACCACGGCCGCGCTTGGCCAGACGGTTACGGCGACGGGCACCACGGTCGCATCGGTGGGCGGCCTGATCAGCGGCGGCACCGGCGGCAATCCGCTGGCGCCGCTCACCAGCGCACTCGGCGGCTTGACGGGCGGCACCGGCAGCGGTCCGCTGGCGCCGCTGACCAGCGTGCTCGGCGGCTTGAGCGGTGGCACCAGCGGTAGTCCGCTTGCTCCGCTCGCCGGCGTGCTCGGCGGCTTGACCGGTGGCACCAGCAGTGGTCCGCTTGCTCCGCTCACCGGCGTGCTCGGCAACGTGACCGGCGGTCTGGGCGGCGCTTCGAGCAGCGGCGGTCCGTTGGCACCTGTCACCGGCCTGCTCTCGAGCGTGACGAACGGCCTGAGCGGCGCGAGCGGCGGCAGCAGCAGCCCGCTCGCCCCGGTCACGAGCTTGCTGTCGAACGTCACCGGCGCACTCGGCGGCGTCGCGACACCGGCGGCCGCCACGACCACGACGACCAGCGCCTCGGCCAGCACGAGCCCTGGCCTGTCGCTGTCGGCCACCAGCGGCAAGGGATCGGGCAGCAATGCGCTGGCCCCGGTGACGTCGCTGCTCGGCAGCCTGCTCGGCGGTCTGACGAAGAAGTAAGCAAGGACGCAGAAGCCGTCGAAGAAGCGCAGCAACCGGCACCCGAAGCGCGGCCCGCCAGTCGCGCCGCGGCGCGGCCGGACCCAGGCTGAATTGAGCAGCGCCACTCATCCATCGTTGCACCGGCGCACGGAAGCACGCACACGACACCGAAAAGACACTGAGGAGCACACATGTCCACCCAACGTTTTTTTACTCTCCATGCGACGTGCGCGACCGTCTCGTCGTTGCGCGCACCGTTGCTCGCCGTGGCCGCCGCCGGCCTGCTCGCGGCGTGTGGCGGCAATGGCGTCACGGCGCCGCCGAGCGCCTCGGGCGGCCCCGGTAGTGGTGGTGGCGGCGGAACGAGCGGCACCGGCACGGGCACGCCCACCACCGCCAGCACCACCGGCCTCGCCACCGCCGCGGCGCAGACCACCAATGACCTTGGCAACACGATCGCGTCGCAGACCATTCCAGGCCTCAGCCCGCAAGTCACGCAAGGTCTCGGCAACGCGGTGTCGAGCACGAGCAGCACGCTGAACTCGCTTGCCGATGCGGTGAGCGGCGGCGTCGGTCAGATCGGCACGACCGCCAACCCAGTCGGCACCACGGTCGCCGGCCTCGGCTCGGTGGTCCGCTCGACGAGCGGTGTCGTACAAGGTCTGAGCACCGCGGTCGGCGGTTTGGGCGCGGGCAATCTCGCGCCGCTGTCGCCGCTCACCACGCCGCTGGCCACCGTCCTCTCGACGGCCGCCGGCGCGCTGAACGCCGGTGGCACGACGCTCGGCAATTCGCTCGCCTCCGTGCCGGTGCAGCAGATCACCCAGCCGATCAGCACCGCGATCACGCCGATCGTGCAGACCGCCGGACTTGTGACTCAAACCGTCGGCACGCAGACCGGCCTCGGCGCGCCGCTGGGCGGCGTGCTTGCGCAAGCCGGCGGCGCGTTGAGCTCGGCCGGCTCGCAAGTCGGCGCGGCAACGAAGAATCCGCTCGGCGCCGATCTCGGCACCCTGGTCGGCTCGCTCGGCAACACGGTGACGAACGCCGGCGGCCTCGTCGATCCCAACGGCCCGAATGGCGCGAATCCGATTCCCGGCTTGCTGACGAGCCTCGTCGGCAGCACCAATGTCGCGGTCGTCAATGGGCCGCCTGCCAATGGCAGCCCGTTCGGCCCGCTGCAAAGCGCGCTCGCCAGTCTCGGGCTCGGCAACAATCCGCTCGGCTCGCTATCGACACTGCTCGGTGGCACACCGCTGTCCGGCCTGACCGCAGCACTGGGCGGCACGCCCTTGGGTTCGCTGACTTCGGCGACGGGCGGCTCGCCGCTGGGTTCGCTATCTTCGCTGCTCGGTGGCACGCCGCTGAGTTCGCTGACCTCGACGTTAGGCAGCACGCCGCTGAGTTCGCTGACCTCGGCAACGGGCGGCTCGCCGCTGGGCTCGCTAACTTCGCTGCTGGACGGCACGCCGCTCAGTTCGCTGACCTCGACGTCAGGCGGCACGGGTAGCACGTCGAATCCGGTCTCGGCGCTGACCGGCGCGCTCTCCGGTGTCACGAACAGTACATCGGGCAGCGGCGGTGGCCCGCTTGCGCCCGTGACCGGGCTCGTCGGCCAGCTGACCGGCACGCTCAACTCAGCGGCCGGCTCGACGAGCAGCGCGAGCAGTCCGACGGGCGGTTTGACGACCTTGCTCGGCGGACTCCTGCCGCCCAGCCATAAGTAGTCCGCAGAAGTGGTTGGTCGATGCAACGCGCATCAGACGTCCCGTCAGATGCCGCATTGCGCAGTATGCGTAACAGTCCGCTTCATCACGTGCTCCGCGCTTTTGCGCACCGCGCTCAAGCCCGCGGAGCACGTGACGTAATACAGACAGACATGGCAGTAAGCGTCGAGCCACACATAAGCGATCGCGACCAGCCCGGCCAGGCGGCGCGCCCGCAACACAAGAACGGCATACGAGGAAAATCCGATGAAACTCGGGTACGGCGGTAAATGGACCCTTCTGCTCGCGGCCATTGCGGCGAGCGCGTTGCCGGTGCAAGCACAAGCGCAGTCACGTCCGGCCGGCCCGGCAGTCGGCGGCAATCCGCTGGATTCGCTGCCGCAGATCAAGGCGCCCGACAAGGGCCCGAATGTGACCTTGCAGGTCACGCCGCAAGCCCCGCAACTTCAGGAACTGCTCGCCCGCCATCTGACGCCTTCGAAGATTCAGGTTGAGGGCGTGAAGTCCATTCCGTTCGACGAAGTCGCGCAGCGCTTCACGCCGCTGGTCGGCAAGGACACCACCATCGGCGATCTGATTCAGGTCGCCAACGGCGTGACGAAGCTGTATCAGGACCGCGGCTATGCGCTCTCGTTCGCGTTCATTCCGGCGCAGACGTTCGAGGACGGCGTGGTGCGCGTCACCGTGGTGGAGGGCTACGTGTCGGTGGTCAAGGTGACGGGCAAGGCCGGCGCGGTCGAAGACAAGATCCGCGCGATCGCCGATCACATCGTCGCCGACCGGCCGCTGCGGCGTGCCACCTTCGAGCGCTACATCAATCTGCTGGGCCAGTTGCCCGGGGTCAAGGTCGCGGCCAACGCGGCGCCTCCGCAGAACACCGACGGCGCCACCACGCTCGAGTTGAATGTGGAGCGCAAACCGTTCGACGTGAGCACCGGCATCAACTTCAATCAACCCGGCGTGCAAGGCCTGTTGACCGCGACCGAAAACGGCCTGACCTCGCTCGGCGAACAGTTGAGCGTATCGGCGTTGCTGCCGAAGGGCCGTGACAACGTCACCTACCTCGCCGCGCATGCCGTGGTGCCGATCGGCAGCGACGGACTGACCGGGAAGATCGACGCGTCGCACTATCGCGGCAATCCGGTCGACAATCCCGGCCTGCCCTCCAATATCGAGCGCACGGTCATCAACGACAAGCTCAGCGGTTCCCTGAGCTATCCGATCCTGCTCAACAACCAGCAAAGCCTGCTCGGCACAGCCACGGTCTATGCTTCGCACGACGAAGATCGTTATCACAATCAGGACACCGGCGCGCAGCTCGGTTTTCGCTCGCAGGTGCGAGTGATGCAATTGCAAGCCGACTACACCAGCGCGGAACCGGGTCAGGTGCGCCGCGCGAGTATCAACGTGGCGAAGGCGTTCGATATTCTGGGCGCGTCGAAATCCGGCGACTCGAACGTTCCCGGCACTATCGTCACGAACCCGGCGTCGATCACGTTCGTGCGGACCGGCGCGACCTTTTCGCAAACCAACGAGTGGCCGCTGAAGATCGGCACCGCGGTGTCGTTGACGGGCCAATACAGCGCCGTCTCGCTGCCGACTTCGGAACAGATCTCGTTTGGCGCGCAACGTTTTGCACAAGGCTATCAACCGGGCGAGGCGTCGGGCGATTCGGGCTGGGGCGCGATGCTCGAAATCAACCGGGCGTTCACGCCGGGCTTCACCTATCTGCGCACCCTCACGCCGTACATCTCGTTCGACATGGCGCGCGTGTATCTCCATGCGGGGACGCCGTCGCCGTCGAAGCTGTCGTCGCTTGCATTCGGCTTCCGGATCTCGGACGCGAAGTACTACAGCCTGGATTTGTCGGTGGCCAAACCGATCGGCGACGCGCCGGTGGAAAGCGCGTCGCGCAGCCCGCGCATCAACGCGACGTTCTCGTACCAGCTGAACTGAGGTTCAAAAGTGCCGCGTCCTGATTAGAGGGTCCACTATC
>NZ_JAXDPY010000048.1:0-2599 GCF_034668105.1 Paraburkholderia sp.
TGGAACAGGCCGGCGAGTTCGGGATTCGACATGGCGTCACGATTCCGATCCACGATCGGCAGGGAAAGGTTGCAACGCTCACGCTCGCTGCCTGTGATTCGCGTTCGGCGTTCGATACCCGAGTCGAGCAATACCGCCACCAGCTGCATCTCATCGCGATCTACCTGCATGCGCAATTGCGCAACGTAAGGCGGGTTCCGACCTCACCGCTTCGCCCATGCCTGACTCAGCGCGAGAGGGCGTGCCTGCAATGGGCAGCTCGGGGAAAGAGCGCTTCGGATACCGCGGAAATCATAAGTGTCAGCCGGCGAACGGTGGTCTTTCACACCGAGAATGCCAAGCGCAAGCTCGGGGTGGCGACTATGCAGCAGGCGGTCGCCAAAGGACTGATGTACGACATCATCAGCATCTAGCGGAATCGATACGATCTGAATTGGCCTCCCTTTAGCCGCGCTTGAGCTTGCCGACGCGGTTCCTCGTATCGTTGTCTTGTCTCTCGGCCGTGTCAGTTCCAATTGGTCTGACGCGGAGCCGCTTTTTTTGGCATCGCGCAACACGCGCAAGCAATTCCAGCTTCTTGCATTCTTCCCTTACATGATACCTGTAAAGGTAGACAGCTCAAGTCGATGCTCGTCGTCGGATAGTGTTCCATCCACACGCACGCGATGAGGACACGGATGATAAGATTGGTCACGACAGGCAACGCAGAGCGCCACATCAGCAATTTGTATCAAATGCACCGCCTGAGGAAGGCGGTCTTCAAGGATCGGCTCGGCTGGGACGTCAGCGTAAGCGGCGAACTGGAGTTCGACGAATTCGATGCCTTGGAGCCGAGCTATCTGCTCTCGATGGACAGACACGGTACCGTCAACGGCTGCGTCCGCCTTCTGCCGACGACCGGTCCGAACATGCTTCGCGACATCTTTCCGTCGTTTGTGACCAAGGGCGCCGTGCCTCGCAGCGAGCGGGTGTGGGAAGCCAGCCGATTTGCGGTTGGCAAGAACGCCAGCACGGCTGAAACAGAAGCGGGTGTGTCGCAAACGACATACGATCTGCTGATCGGCGTTCTGGAATTCGGCCTGTCAAACGGCATAAACACGATCGCCTGTGTCGTCGATGTGCGCATGGAGCGAATCCTGAGGCGCGTTGGCTGGCAACTCGAGCGCCTCGGTTCCGCGCACCGGATCGGCAACACCATCGCCATGGCCGGGCAGCTCGACGTATCCGCGCAAATCCTTCGCGCACTCGAATCGCGCGCGGGCCGCACGCAGGCCGCCGCCGCCTGATCGCAGCGCTCGGCTGAAATCATCCAACTAGCCGAAATCGGAGCCAGAGACGTGAGCAATCCCTTCGACGATAAGGGCGGCGCGTTCGTCGTCCTGATCAATGACCAAGGCCAGCATTCACTTTGGCCGGCAGCCGCTGACATTCCGGCCGGCTGGTCCATCGCCTGCGAGCGGAACGATCGCCAGGCCTGCATCGAATACATCGGCAAGAATTGGACGGACATGCGTCCCAGAAGCGGCGCCGATATCCAACAGGCATAACCGCCGGGGCCGGCAATCGATCATCCTTGCATCGATGGGGGAAGACGTGGACGCGATCAACAACTCTTCACAAGTCCTGCCGCTCACGGCTGCCCAGGCAGGCATGTGGTTTGCGCAGAAATTCAGCTCGCCGGATTCGATATTCAATCTGGCCGAGTTGATAGAAATTCACGGGCCGATCGATCCCGTGCTGTTCGACGCGGCCTTGCGGCAGGCCGGGATCGAAGCGGAAACGGTGCGGGTGAGATTCATCGAGCGGAGCGATGGGCCTCGACAGATGATTTGCCCCACATTGGATACGACCTTTCCGTTCATCGATGTCAGCACCGAGACGAATCCGCGCGCGGCGGCAGAAAGCTGGATGATGGCGGAACTGACCCGGCCGGTCGATCTGCTGACAGGGGCGCTCTGGGCGTGCGCCTTGTTCAAGGCTGCGCCCGAGCGATATTTTTGGTACCATCGCAGCCATCACATCGTCATGGATGGTTTCACGGGCGGACTGTTCGCCCGGCGCGTCGCCGAGATTTACACCGCGTTGGCCGAGGGACGCTCTCCCGAAGGTGGGACGTTCCGTCCTCTCATGCTGCTGCTTGAGGAGGAAACCGCGTATCGAAACTCCGAACGATTTGCACGCGACCGCCAGTATTGGCTGAAACACTTCGCCGATCGGCCGGCCGCGCTCAGTCTCGCCGATTTGCGACGTCAAAATGTGGGCGGCTTGCTGCGGCAGACGGTCCATCTTTCCGCTGAAAGCGTGAAGGCGCTGCGCGCGACAGCGCAGGCCAGCGGCGCAAGTCTGCCACAGATCATGATCGCCGCGACCGCGGCTTATCTCTATCGGGTGACGGGTGTTGCGGATCTGGTCATTGGTCTGCCCGTTGCGGCCCGGCCCAACGGGCGGCTGCGCCGTGTTCCCGGCATGGTAGCAAACGCCGTGCCGCTGCGTCTGGCCATGAGTCCGAGCATGAGCGCGACCTCGCTCATTCGCGAGGTGGGGCGGCAAGTCCGCGAAGCGATACGGCACCAGTCCTACAGGTACGAGGATCTGAGGC
>NZ_JAXDPY010000049.1:0-26508 GCF_034668105.1 Paraburkholderia sp.
CTTGCCACTGGTCGCTGAAGAGCGCCAGCTTTTCGGCGAAGTTGATGGCGCGCTGAGGCCGTTGAATCGTTTGATGGTTGGACATCGAGGTACTCCTCCTGAGCGATAAGTCTCAGGCAGGAGCGTAAAGCGGCAGGCGCTATCGGGTCTTGTACGTTTGTGCGCCCGGGCTGTCGCGACGTGGGTTCGCGTGGCTCATGCGGCCCGTGTGGCCATCACACGCAGCCGTATCCGTCAAAGTGCTTGCGTGGCGCTGCCGTTCGTCGAAAGCCCCAGCATCTTCAGCCAATGCGCGGGCGCCACGCCCCATGCGCGCTTGAAGTGCCGCGTCATATGACTCTGATCGGTAAAGCCGGCTGCCGCCGCTGCGTCGGCGAGCGACACGCCTTGAACCGCAAGCCTTCGCACGAGATCGAGCCGACGCATGGTCAGATAGCGGTGCGGACTCGTGCCGAACAGCGCGCGAAAATCCCGCGACAGACTCCAGCGGTCACGGCCGGCGGCTGCCGCCAGTTCGTCGAGCGTGACAGCACGATCGAGCGACGCCAGCATATGCTCGCGCGCCCGTTCAGCCGCGCGGTAATCCACCGGGCGGCGCGTTGCCGCCGTGCCCGCCACGGCGTCGAGCGCGAGTGCCAGATCGAAGAGCGCGTCGTCCTGTTCGAGCGAATCGATTGCACAATCCATGGCGCGCAGCAGGCTCTCGGTCGCAGCAAATAACCGCGGATCGTTCGACAGGCCGCCTTCGAGGAACGGCAACGGCTTGCCGCCGAGCGCCTGCTGGAACAGCGCCGGGTCCACATAGATCATCCGGTAGTGAAAGCCGTCGCGGGTGCCGGCCTGGCCGTCGTGCGGTTCGTCGGGATGCAGCACCATCGTGCCGCCCGGCAAGCTGTTACGCGTGCTGCCGCGATAGCGGAAGCTCTGCACGCCCGCCAGGGTGCGGCCGATCGCATAGGTATCGTGCCGGTGCATCGCATAACCGGCGTGATGAAAGAACGCTTCGATTCGCTCGATGCCGCTCGTGCCGGACGAATGCGGCGAGCGGTGGATCCAGTCGGCAGGAGGCTTCGGATCGGACGAAAGTCTGTTCAGCCTCAAGACCTGCTGTCCGCTCATGCGCCCAGACCCGGCCCGTAATTCCCGCCGACGAGGCGCGTGACCGAACTCACGTCGGCGTAATCCTGCTCCGGCAAACCGTCGAGCATCGACAAGACTTCGTTGCTCGCGCCGGCTTCGCGCGCGGCGTCGACTAGCGCGTCCTTGTAAGTCGGAAAACGGACTTCGCGCAGAAGGTCGGCGATCTGCAGATCAATCGATTCGCCGGGAATAGCCGATGCGGTCATGCAAGCGCTCCTAGGGGTGTGGGCTCAGGTCTGCAAGTGCTCGTTTTGCCCGGTGAAGCTTCGCTCCAGATGCCGCGACTTGGGCAGCGCGATGTGCTGCCATTGTTGCGGACGGTTGTTGTCCGTGGCAGCGACGTCCGGCGCCGCGGGGGCGACGGGTGCGGCGTTGGCGCGTTCGGCAACGCTACTGGCGGTCGTGCCGTCCGGCGCGGTATGAACCGGCGCGGCGAAGCACGAGGCTGACAGCGTCACCATGATTAACAGTGTCGAGGTTTTCATCGCCCGACCTCCTAAGCTCATGCGGCGCTGACAGTTGAGCAAGCGTTGTGCCGCCCCGCGTCGAAAGGAAGGCGCAACTCCACGCGGCGTTGCGTGCGGCCGCCGTGTTCTTCCATCTTAGCTGGCAAACCGCGGCGCCGCGCGCGCAAAAGAGACAAAACCTGATTGCAGATTCCACATGATGCCAGGAAAAAGCCGGGCCGGTCGCGAACGGTCGTGCCGCGAGCATGTTGCGGCGCGGAAAGGATGGGCGCTTCAAGCGCCGCTCTAACGCAGCACCTCGAACCGGGTCCACGGCCACGAGGGCCGGTCGCGCATATAGCCGTTCAGCCAGTTCCACTGCGGATGGCGTTTCATGAACGCCTGGGCGTCGAACGGCCGGCCGCACGGATGCCCCCAACGCGCGTTGAAGGCCATGGCGCGCGCCATCTCGCTGTCGGCCACCTTGCCGTCGTTGGCGCCCCACGGATTGAACGGCCCATGGTCGGTACCGCCGAAGCGCGCGTCGTCCAGTTCCAGGTGCCCGCAGATGGTGCGCGAGCACGGGTTGTCATTGCGGTCGAGATAGACGTCGTGATGATCGGCGATCATCTCTTTGGCCAGCTCGACGTCGATCTTGCCGTGATGCATCTCTGCGAGCTGCATGAAGCGCAGGCGCCGTGCGCCATTTTTGCGCACGTCCGTATAGTCTTCGCCTTCGCCGATGCATTCCTGGTTGCGTATCTTCAGATCGGTCGCGGTGTTGTAACCGCTATAGAAACCGTCTTTCGTGCTCTCGAAGCCGGAAAAGTGCAGCCCCAGTTCGTAGCGCGCGATCTCGCCGGTTTTGGTGTCGCCGAGCAGCCAGCTGTTCGCATAGCCGCCGTTATTGGCGACCGCGAACATCTCGCACCATTCGCCGATGTCGTTGGCGTACTGCGACGCGCGCCGCGAGCGATAGAATTCCGGCGCACCGGCCGCGTTGTAGCCGGCGAAGTTGGAGATGGTGGTTTCAGTGACCATCAGGCCCGCTTCCGTGATCCAGAAATCGGTGAGGCTGGAGATGCAGCCGGGCAAGCCTTGCATCAGGATGCGCTTGCCGCGGTCCGGCACGATGTCGAACACGACGTTGAACGCGTCGCCGGCGGCGTAGCGGTCCCACGAGTTATGCGCCATCACGATGCGGCCGTCGCGGGTGGCATTGCCGGTGGCGATGAACGCGCTGCAATGATGGCCACGGCGCCCGCGCCACGGTTTGAGGCCGAGCTGCGGTTGCCGCGCCGCCGCGTGGCTCGGCCACCAGCTTTGCAGCAGATCCATGTAGCCGTTCCAGGCCAGCACTTCGGCGAACGGCAGCTTCGCGCCGTCGGCGATGCCCTGGATTTCGTCGGCGAATTCAGTGTCGAGCTTGTTGGCGAACTGGGAGACGGCGGCGTCGACGAAGGTGTCGAAGTCCTCGCCGGTGTCCCATTTCGCGAGGTAGCGGGCGGTGTGGATCGCGTTCCGGATTTCAGTGGCGAGCAATTGACCGTGCTGCTCGCCGCGATCGTACGGCTCGCCTTCGATATGCAGAAAAATCCAGCCTGCCTGATCGCGGCGCACGGCATCGAGGGACGGTTCGCTCATCTTCGCTCCGGTCGAAGGGCGGGCATCTGGTGCGCCCGTCCTGGCGTAACGCGCGCTGCTCGCAATCGCGGCAGCGGTTTTTTCATTGTAGAGAATCTGCCGCGCTTTGCACGGGCGGGGAAGGAGGCGCCCTCAGCGCGTCGGATTCATGCGGAAATACGCATCGAGCAACGAGGTCTTATAGACCACGCCCGCAAGCTTCGGATCCGCCGTGCTTTCGACCACCGGCAGCCGCTCGCCCTGAAACGCCATGAAGTGTTGCAGCGCAACGCCGAGCGGCATGTCCGGCGTCAGCACATCGAAGTGCGGCTGCAAATAATCCGCGGCGGTTTTCGTGGCGGTCTCGCGGTTGTCGAGCAGATCGGAGGTGATGTCCTTGAGCGCGACCACGCCGAGAAAGGCGCCGGACGCGTTCGCCACGTACAGATACTTCACCGGATATTCGAGGAACACGCGCGTCATGTCCTGCACGCTCGCATTCGGCGGCACGACGGTTTCGGCCGGCCGGATCAGTTCGCGCATCTGCGTGGCGCGCAGCCGGTTGCGTTCCTGCTCCTCCTGATTGCGGCGCAGCGTCACCTCGTACATCGAGGTCTTGCCGATCGCGCGCGAGACGAAATACGCCACCACGCACGACAGCATCAGCGGCAGCACCACCTGATAGCTGAGCGTCATTTCGAAGATCAACAGGATCGCCATCAGCGGCGCCTGCGTGGCGCCGGCCAGAAACGCGCCCATGCCGACCATCGCGTAGGCGAACGGCGCCGAGGTGCCGTGCGGCCACAACGTATGCATGCCCTGGCCGAACAGGCAACCCACCACCGCGCCGACGAACAGCGTCGGCGTAAACACCCCGCCGATCGCGCCTGAACCCACGGTCGCCGACGTCGCGACGATCTTGAACACGAGCACGAGGACGAGCGCGGTCCATGTCCACGGCGAATGCAGAATGGAGTTGACCACGCTGTAGCCGTTGCCCCACACCTCGGGCGTCCACACCGACAGAATGCCGACCACCAGACCGCCCAGCGCCAGCCGGATGGGCAGCGGCAGCGGCAGCTTGCGAAAGTTTGCCTTCGAGAAGTCCATCAAGCGCAGAAATTGCGGCGCGGCCGCGCCGCATATCAGCCCGAGCGCGACGAACAGCAGGACTTCGGCGCCGGCCACCGGCGGGAACACGGGCATTTCATACGGCGGCTTGTAGCTGGTGAATTCGCGCATCGTGATGTTGGCAACCACCGCCGAGACCACCACGGGGCCGAAGCTCTCCATCACGATCGAGCCCAGCACGATCTCGGTGACAAAAAATGCGCCGGCGATCGGCGCGCTGTAGGCGGAGGTGATCCCGGCCGCCGCGCCGCACGCGACGAGCAGGCGCAGACGCGGCGGATCGAAATGCACCAGGCGGCCGATCAGCGACGCGGCCAGCGCCGCCAGTTGCACCATCGGACCTTCGCGGCCAATCGAGCCGCCGCTTGAAATCGTGAACAGCGACGACACGCTGCGCCACAAACTCAGTTTGACCGGCACCACGCCGTCGCCGATGGCGACCGCTTCCATGTAGTCGATGTGATTGCACTTGTCCACGTGACGCTGCGCGATCAGCAGAAAGAAGCCGGCGATCAGGCCGCCCGCGGCGGGCAGCCATACACGCACCGTCCACGGCAAGCTGCGCGCCATTTCGACGAAACTGCCGGCCTTGCCGACCGTCGCCAGTTGCAGCAACGCGATACCTTCGCGAAAGGCAATCGTCGCAAAGGCACCCGCGACGCCGACCACCACCGACCAGACCAGCATCGTATGGGTGTCGGACAGACGGAACAGGTGTTGGGCGCGGGTGCGCAGCTTCAGCAGGAATGAAAGCACGTCGGCAGGAGAGGGTGTGATGGGTGGACGAAATACGCGCACGGCAACAGCAGCGCGCCCGCTCTCGAAAGCGGGCGCGCTGCTGCGGGTTCGCGAAGGAGGACGGCGTGGCTCAAGTCGCCGCCTTGTCGAGTTCCGGGTAGTGCCGGAAGATGCAGGCTTCGTTGTGCTCGATGCGCCGCTCGGACTGCAGATACGCGGCGATGTTCGGCCGCTCGATCACCGCGTCGTGCAACGCCGCGAGACGCGGATAGTGTTCGCCGAAACGCTTGAGCGCGCGCGGAAACGCGTACAGCAGACCGTCGATCAGCTGGAACATCGACAGGTCGACGTAAGTGAGCGCGTCGCCCACCATGAAGGTGTCGCCGGCCGGGTTCTGTTTCAGCACCCGCTCGAAGTACTTCATGAACTTCGGAATCCGGTTGTCGATGAAGTCGTGCGCGCGCACTTTGGCGGCGTCTTTCTGGTCTTCGTAATAGAGGGCGCTCGCGAGCGGATGGTGCGTGTCATGCGCTTCGGTCACCACGTCGGCGATCGTCAACTGCAGGCCGTTGGCCACATAACGCAGGCTTTCAACCGATGGCGCGAGATTCAACCTCGGGCCCAGGTAGAACAGGATGTTGGCGGTCTGCGCGATCACCAGATCGCCGTCTTTCAGAAACGGCGGCGCGAACGGCGGGTTGGGCTCGTCGCGGCTCTTCATCACGGCCATCATCGCGTTCGTGCCCAAGCCGTCCGAGGCGTCGCCACGCGCCACTTCCACATAGTCCGCGCCGGCTTCTTCCAGTGCCAGCCGCACGAATTCACCACGGCCCTGCAGGCCGTCCCAATAGTAAAGTTCCAGGCTCATCGAGCGATCCTCATTCCGGTTGCATGAACGGGTTTGCGCGAACTGATGACGTCAGCAATCAGTATGCCGTGCAAGCGTGCGGGATGGTTCTCCTGAACGCACAAAACCCCGCACAAGGCGGGGTTGGCGAGGAGGCGAGGACGGCTTAGCCGAACAGGTGCTGGACGGTCCATGTGATTCCCAGTCCGCCGGCAATCAACCATACGTACAGAATGAAGCCGGTGGTCAAGGCGCGGGGTCCGGCCTGACGGATCTGCGCGATGCGGGTTTCGATGCCGAGGGCGGTCATGGCCATCGTCAACGCGAAGGTGTCGAGCATGTTCAGCGTGCCGGTCGCGCTTTCGGGCAGCACCTGCAGCGAGTTGATCACGACGAAGGCAAGGAAGCCGAGCGCGAACCAGGGAATCGCCAGCTTGCGCGGTGCCTGTTGCTTGCCGTTTTCCGTCGCTGCCGTGGCGGCTTCGTTGCGTGCCGAGCGGTTCACCCACATGCCGACGACCAGCAGGACCGGCACCAGCAGCATCACGCGGGTCATCTTGACGATGGTCGCGATGTGAGTCGCTTCCGGGCTGACGTTGCTGGCCGCGCCGACCACCTGTGCCACTTCGTGAATCGTGCCGCCGAAGAACAGGCCCGCGCCGACCGTGTCGAGATGTAGCCAGCCCGCCTTGAACAGCACCGGGTAGAGGAACATCGACAGCGTGCCGAACAGCACCACGCTGCCTACCGCCATGGCGCTCTTGTGCGGCTTCGATTGCAGCGTCGACTCGAATGCGAGCACCGCCGCCGCGCCGCAAATCGCGCTGCCCGCGGCTGTGAGGAGTGCCGTGTCGCGGTCGAGCTTCATGATTTTCATCCCCGCCCATGTACCGATCACCAGCGTGCTCACGACGATCAGCACCGATTCGGCGAGACCGGGCAAGCCGACCTGAGCGATTTCCTGCAAGCTGACGCGCAGCCCGAAAAATGCCACGGCGATACGCAGGAGCTTGCGCGCCGAGAAGTTGACGCCGGCCGCCCAGCTCGCGGGCATGCCGTCGCGTAGCGCGTTGCCGTAAATGGCGCCTGCCACGATGCCGACGATCAGCGGGCTCAAACCCAGGCCTGCGATGGTGGGGATGGCGGCAATGCGGGTCACGGCTGCGGCAAACAGCGCGACGAACAGGATGCCGTTGAGCTGGCCGCGGGTGGAGGACGCCGACGAACCGGAGGATGATGCGGCAGCGGTGAGATGAGCAGCAGACATGGCGTAGCGCCTTCCTATGACTGACTTGATTCGATGGGCCCAATCCTAAATTAGATATATCGATATGAAAAATCATGATTTAGGATGTAAAGTATCGGTTTAGCGGATACTTCGAGCATCATGACCCCCGACCAACTTATAACGTTCGCTGCCGTCGCCGAGCATCGCAATATCAGCCGGGCGGCGGTGGCGCTGCATTTATCGCAGCCGGCGGTCTCCGGACAATTGCGGCAGTTGCAGGACGAATTCGGCGAGCCGCTTTACCAGCGCGACGGGCGCGGCGTGCGCCTGACGCCGGCCGGCGAGCAGCTCGCCAGCTACGCGGCCCGGCTGCGCGACACGTGGCGCCAGGCGCATGCGTACCGCGACGCGTTGCGCGGCCTTGAACAGGGCACCTTGCGTATCGGCGCGAGCACCACGCCGGCGAGCTATCTGCTGCCTTACCTGATCGCTGACTTTCATCGCCTCTATCCCGAGGTGACGCTGCATACCGCCGACGGCAACACCACGGAGATCGTCGGCGCGCTGGGCTCGGTGGATATCGCGATGATCGAAGGGCCGGTCGGCGTGGATTTGCCGCCGGATACGGCGGTGCATGCGTGGCGGGAGGACGAAATCGTCGCGATCATGCCGCGCACGCATCCGTTGGCGGTGGCGTTGGCGCAGGCGGGTGGCGCGGGTAGGACTGTGAACGCCGGGAGGGCGGAGCTGGCGGCCTTCGGCCCGCATCCACTGGTGTTGCGCGAGGCGGGTTCGGGCGTGCGGCAGATCGTCGAGCGAGCCTTTGCCCGCGCGGGTGTGCCCATGCGCGTGGCGCTGGAGATTGCCGGGGTTGAAGGTGTCAAGGAAGCGGTGCGGGCGGGAATGGGCATCGGTTTCGTGTCGGCGATGTCGATGCGCCATGAGAACGGGGCGCTGTGTCTGTTCTCGTTGAGCCCGGAGCCGCTGACGCGGCGGCTGTCGATTCTGGTGCCTCATGCAAGTGCGCCGTCGCGGGTGGTGGAGCGGTTTCTCGCGTTATGCCTCGCGGACGGGCCTTGAGATAGTGCGATCTGGTGGCGGGCTCGCCTGGGGATTTCCACTATGGTGTACGACGGCTGGCTCAGCGCACTATTCGGGCATCGGAGCGCTTCGGCGCTTTTTTTCGGAACATGTTTGGAACCGGTTCCAAGTGCCGATCTTGAGAGGTTAGAGTAAATACGACATGGCTGACGCAGTTGAGGTGGTGATCGTCGCAAGCGCCTTCGGGATGGATGCGGTCCGCACGGATGGCCACCTGAAGTGGGCCGCCGCGAGCAAACGGGCTGGTGCGACGGGCTTCGAAATCCGCCGCGAACTGTTTGCGGACGAAGCCGACACCGCGCCGCAGGCGTTGCGCGTGCTCGGCAAACAGATTGCGGAACTGGGGCTGTGGTCGGTCTACTCGACGCCCGCGTCGCTGTACACCGCGAATGGCGAGCTCGACGCCGACGCATTGCGTGTCTCGATTGAAGAAGCGATTGCGCTGGGCGCACGCTTCGTGAAATTGCAACTCGGCGGGTTCGGCTCCGCCGCCAAGGCGGCGGTGATCGCCGATCACATGCGCTGTGCCGACGTGCGGCTCGTCGTCGAAAACGGTCAGCTGGCCGAAGGCGGTTCGCTTGCGCAATTCGTCGGCCTGTTCGACGCGTTGGCGCGCGAGGGCCACGCCGGCGTGCTTGGAATGACCTTCGACATCGGCAACTGGGCATGGCGCGATGTCGTGCCGCTCGATGCCGCCGGGCCGCTGGCCGCGCATGTCGAATACATCCATTGCAAGACTGCGGTGGGCGAGGGCGCCCGGCGCTTTCCGGCCGCGCCGGCCGTTGACGACCCGCAATTCACGGCAGTGCTCGACAAGCTGCCGCGCCACGTGCCGCGCGGGATTGAATTTCCGTTCGATGTAAATCGTATCGAGGCGGACGCGGCGCACTACGTCGCGTGGCTGGCGGGCGCGTAAGCGGCGCGTAGGACCTGAGAGAGCAGTACAGAAAAATCGCGCAACGCAGCACGAGCAACGCAGCACGAGCAACGCAGCATGACCAACGCAGCATGACCAACACAGCATGACCAACACAGCATGACCAACGCAGCACACAAGCAGCCATCAGGAACCCGCAGGAGCGAAGCATGAGCAACACGCACGCAGCACTCGACGTCATCACCTACGGCGAAGCGATGGCCATGTTCGTGGCTGCCGAAACCGGCGCGCTCGCCGGCGTCGGGCAGTTCACCAAGCGCGTCGCGGGCGCCGATCTGAATGTGGCGATCGGTCTGTCGCGACTGGGTTTCAAGGTGGGCTGGATGAGCCGCGTCGGCAGCGATTCATTCGGCCAGTACGTGCGCGACACGCTGACGAAAGAAGGCATCGACCAGCGCTGCGTGACCACCGACGAGCACTATCCGACCGGCTTTCAACTGAAGTCGAAGAACGACGACGGCAGCGATCCGGCTGTCGAGTACTTCCGCAAAGGCTCGGCGGCGAGCCACCTCTCGTTGGCCGACTATGCGGCCGATTACGTGCTGCCGGCGCGTCACTTGCATCTGACCGGCGTGGCGCCGGCGATCTCGGTCAGCTCGCGCGAACTCGCTTTCCATCTGGCGCGAGAAATGCGTGCCGCGGGCAAGACGATTTCGTTCGATCCGAATTTGCGCCCGACGTTGTGGCCCTCGCGCGCCGCGATGGTCGAAGGCTTGAACGCGCTCGCCGCATTGGCCGACTGGGTGCTGCCCGGCATCGGCGAAGGCGAAATTCTGACCGGCTATACGCAGCCGGACGACATCGCAAAGTTTTATCTGGACCAGGGCGCGCGCGGCGTGATCATCAAACTCGGCGCGCAAGGCGCGTATTTCCGCACCGCCGATGATGCCGCCGTGATCGCCGGTCAGCCGGTCGCGAAGGTAGTGGACACGGTCGGCGCGGGCGATGGCTTTGCGGTCGGCGTGGTCAGCGCGCTGCTCGAAGGCAGGACGTTGCCGCAAGCGGTGGCGCGGGGCAACCGCATCGGCGCACTGGCGATTCAGGTGATCGGCGATTCGGAAGGCCTGCCGAGTCGCGCGGAACTCGACGCGCTCGAGCGCGCCGATGTAGCGCCGGTTGCTGCTGCGGTTTAAGCGTGTGTGCGGTGTATTCAGCGCATCCGGCGGCGTGAGCGCAAGCAACGCAAGTAGCGTGAGCAACGCAAGCAACGCAAGCAACGCAGGTAGCGCAAGTGGCACAAGCAGCGCAGGCAGCACAGGCAGCACAGGCAGCACAAGCAGCACAAGCAGCACAAGCAGCATCGGCCAGTTCAATAACAGCAAGAGCGCTCGAACAGCGCCCCATGACCGCCCATCATTGCTTCGGGAAGCCGTTAGCAACTATCTTGCATGGGACCGGAGTAAGTGCCTCGCATAGGACCGGAGTAAGCACCAAAGCGCTAACCCCGGCCGACAGCTAAAGCGCCAACCCTGGTCGACAAAGGAGACTCCCATGACTTCATCGCTCGCGATTCGCCGTTGGTGGACGATCATGCCGATCGTATTCATCACGTACAGCCTCGCCTATCTCGACCGTGCGAACTTCGGTTTCGCGTCGGCCGCCGGTATCAATCAGGATCTCGGGATCAGCAAAGGCTTGTCGTCGTTGATCGGCGCATTGTTCTTCCTCGGCTATTTCTTCTTTCAGATTCCCGGCGCGATTTACGCGGAACGCCGCAGCGTGAAAAAGCTCGTGTTCTGGAGCCTGATTCTGTGGGGCGGCTGCGCGGCGCTGACCGGCATGGTCAGTAATATCCCGTCGCTGATGGTGATCCGCTTCGTGCTCGGCGTGGTCGAAGCCGCGGTGATGCCGGCAATGCTGATCTTTATCAGCAACTGGTTCACCAAAAGCGAGCGCTCGCGCGCCAACACCTTCCTGATTCTCGGCAATCCGGTGACGGTGCTGTGGATGTCGGTGGTGTCGGGCTATCTGGTGCACTCGTTTGGCTGGCGTCACATGTTCATCGCCGAAGGCGCGCCCGCGATTCTGTGGGCGGTGTGCTGGTGGTTCATCGTGCAGGACAAGCCGCAACAGGTGTCGTGGTTGACGCAGCAGCAAAAGGACGATCTCGCCGAGACGCTGCGCGCCGAACAGGCCGCGATCAAACCGGTGCGCAACTACAGCGAAGCATTCCGCACGCCCGCCGTGATCAAACTGTGCGCGCAATATTTTTGCTGGAGCATCGGCGTGTACGGTTTCGTGCTGTGGTTGCCGTCAATTCTGAAGAACGGTTCGACGCTCGGCATGGTCGAAACCGGCTGGCTCTCGGCGCTGCCGTATCTGGCCGCGACAATCGCCATGCTTGCGGCTTCGTGGGCATCGGATAAACTCAACCGCCGCAAAGTGTTCGTATGGCCGTTCCTGCTGATCGGCGCAGTGGCGTTTGCCGCGTCGTACGCGCTCGGCTCCACGCACTTCTGGATCTCGTACGCGTTGCTGGTGATCGCCGGCGGGGCGATGTATGCGCCTTACGGCCCGTTCTTCGCGATTGTGCCCGAACTGCTGCCGAAGAACGTTGCGGGCGGCGCGATGGCGCTGATCAACAGCATGGGCGCGCTCGGTTCGTTCGTCGGCTCGTATGTGGTCGGCTATCTGAATGGCGCGACCGGCTCGCCGGCGGCATCGTATGCGTTCATGAGCGTGGCACTGGTCGCCGCGGTGATCCTGACGCTGATCGTCAAGCCGCAGCAGGCGCAGCCGCAAACCAGGGCCGCCTCACTCGCTACTCCGTTGCAAGGAAAATGAACTGATGAACAAGATCGTCGCGTGGAAGTCGTTGCCCGAGGATGTGCTCGCGTATCTGCAACAGCATGCGCAAGTCGTGCAGGTCGACCCCGCGCAACATGACACGTTCGTCGCCGCATTGAAGAATGCGGACGGCGGCATCGGTTCGAGCGTGAAAATCACGCCGGCAATGCTCGAAGGCGCGAGCCGTCTGAAAGCGCTGTCGACCATCTCGGTGGGCTTCGATCAGTTCGACGTGGACGATCTGACGCGCCGCGGCATCGTGCTCGCGCACACGCCGGACGTGCTTACCGAGTCCACCGCGGATACCGTGTTCTCGCTGATTCTGGCCTCAGCGCGACGAGTTGTGGAGCTCGCCGGGTGGGTGAAGGCGGGACAGTGGAAGCACGGCATCGGGCCTGAGCACTTCGGCGTCGACGTGCAGGGCAAGACGCTCGGCATCGTCGGGTTGGGGCGGATCGGCGGCGCGGTCGCGCGGCGCGCGGCGCTCGGCTTCAACATGAAGGTGCTGTACACCAACCGCAGCGCGAACCCGCAGGCGGAACAGGCCTACGGAGCGCGCCGCGTCGAGTTGGCGGAGCTGCTCGCCAGCGCCGACTTCGTCTGCCTGCAAGTGCCGCTCACGCCCGAGACGAAGCACATGATCGGCGCGGCCGAACTCAAATCGATGAAGCAGAGTGCGATTCTGATCAACGCATCGCGCGGTGCGACGGTCGATGAAAAGGCGCTGATCGAAGCGCTGCAAAACGGCACGATTCACGCCGCGGGTCTGGACGTGTTCGAGACCGAACCGCTGCCGGCCGATTCGCCGTTATTGAAAATGGCGAACGTGGTCGCGCTGCCGCATATCGGTTCGGCGACCCACGAGACCCGCCATGCGATGGCGCGCAATGCGGCGGAGAACCTCGTCGCGGCCCTCGAGGGCACGCTCGCGACCAACATCGTCAACCGCGACGTGTTGAAGCAATGAGCACGACGCCGCTTGCCGCCGGGCGCCGCGCGACGATTACCGACGTCGCGCGCGAAGCCGGCACTGGCAAGACCAGCATCTCGCGCTATCTGAATGGCGAGCTGAGCGTGCTGTCGCCTGAGTTGCGGGCCCGCATCGAGGCGGCCATCGAGCGGCTCGACTATCAGCCGAACCAGATGGCGCGCGGCTTGAAGCGTGGCCGCAATCGCCTGATCGGCATGCTGCTTGCCGACTTGACCAACCCCTATACCGTCGAAGTGCTGCAAGGGGTGGAAGCCGCGTGTCACGCGCTCGGGCTGATGCCGCTGATCTGCCACGCGGCCAATGAAGTCGAAATGGAGCGGCGCTACCTGCAACTGCTGACCACGTATCGCGTGGAAGGCGTGATCGTCAACGCGCTTGGGGTGCGGGAAGAAACGCTGCGGCCGGTGGGCGGCGGCGGGATTCCGGCGGTGCTGGTCGACCGTTCGGTGGACGGGCTCGTCGCCGACATGGTCGGACTGGACAACCGGGCGGCGGCTGAACTCGGCACGCGGCATCTGCTGGAAAACGGCTTTGACGATATCTGGTTTGTGGTGCAGCCGTTCGAGCAGGTCAGTTCGCGGCAACTGCGCGAGGCGGCGTTTCGCGAGATGATGAGGGGGGAGGGTGGCCGTGCTGGTGGACAAAGCGAAGGCCGCAAAGATCGCGGCAACGGTGCACGCGGCAAGGGCGGCGCGCGTGGGCGTACGCTGGTGTTGAACCTTGCGGAGCCGGTAGCGGTGCAGCGCGCCCTCGCCGAGCTGGACCGCGCGATCGATGCAGCCGGCGGTTCTGGCGGCGCGTCGGTTAGCGCGGGAGATAACGCGGCAGGGAACACAACCGCCAATACAACCGCCAATACAACCGCCAATACAACCGCCAACACAACCGCCAACGCGACACGCAACGCCGCCTCCCACCCCACCGGCCAACCCCGCCGCATCGCCTTGTTCGCGGCCAACGCGCCGGTCGCGCTGTGCCTCGCCCTGCATCTGAAAGCGCGCTACGGCGCGGACTGGCAGACGCGCGTCGCGCTGCTGTCGATCGACGATCCCGAGTGGGCCGAATTGACCGGCATCACCACCATCCGCCAGCCGACCTACGAGATCGGCTATCGCGCGGTCGAGTTTCTCCATGAGCGCATCGAAGGCATTCAAGCCACCGCGCGCGACTGCCTCCTGCCGGGCGAATTGATCGTCCGCGCGTCAACTTTGCGCTGACTGCGCGTTGATCTGCGATCATTCGGGCTGCGGCGCGCAGCGGGTGCGCGCCGGTCAACGCAAGGAAACTCATGGTTGTTGCACCGCTTACCCTCTCGAGCCTCGCTGTCGCGACCCTGTTCGTCGCCGCCTTACCCTTCCTGATCTACCGCCGTGCGCGCCGGACGCTCGCGCTGAAGCCGCGCGACGCGATCACCGGCATCGCTATCTTCGCCCTGTTCGCGATGGTGATCGAGCGCGCGCTGAACGACTACGTGCTGCATCGGAACGAAGCGACCGCCACGTTCCTGTCCAATCCGCTGGCCTTCGTGGTGTACGGCGCGCTGGTCGCGGGTGTCTGCGAGGAAGTGGGGCGTTTCATCGGGATGCGGCTGCTGCATAAGCGCGCGGTGGCGAAGTCCGCCTCCGCTGCGGCGGATAAGAGCGACGGCACAGCGCTGATGTATGGTCTCGGCCACGGCGGCGCCGAAGCGTGGCTCGTCGGCGTGCTGGTGCAGATTCAATGGATCCTGTTCGCCATCTTCGAAAACCGCGGTGAGCTGGACGGCTACCTCAGCAATCTGCCGACCGACTCCGTGATGCGCATCCACCTGATCCTTGCCAGCCTGACGCCGCAGACGGCCGGGATTTTCGCGCTCGAACGGGTGGCCGCGCTGGTGTTCCAGATCGGCTTGTCAGTGCTGATGTGGCGCGGCGTGCGGGCGGGCTGGCGCGGCATCCTGCCGCTCGCGATCGTGCTGCACGCGTTGGTGGACGTGCCGGCCGCGTTGTTCCAGGCGCAGCTCGTGCCGCTCGCCGCGGTGGACGGTGTCTATGCGGTGGGCGCGCTGATCGTCGCGGGCTGGCTGTTCAAAGCGTTCCGCCGGCCGGCGCTTGCCGCGTAAGGCGTGCGTCGCGCAAGCCATGCGCGACTCTCTAACTTTCGGCGTACCCTTTCGGTACACCGTTCAGGCTCATCCTTTCGGCATACCTCATGGAAGCTTACCAATACGACTGCGCGAATCCCGAGTTCGAGGAATTGGCGCGGGTCATCAGCGATCTGTTTCCCGAGCAGACGCAGTTCATCCAGCGGGCGGGTGAAGACGGCACGCCGACGTTGGCGATTCACTGGGTTGCGATGCGTTTCGGTGCGGCCGCGCGCCGCATTGTGATGACCGTGGTGATCGCGCCGGGGGCGTTGGCGCGTTATCGCGCGATGCCGGCGCGCTTGCGCGGACGCAGTTTCGCGGTGCTGCGGGCGTATGTCGAAGCCAGCATCGGCTCGCTTGAAGAACAGTACGCGAACGGCGAGGCGGTGCCGCGTGATGTGACGGTGGATCTCGGCGACGAGTTTGCCTGAACGGTTGGCGCAATGTTGTCGGTTTGAAGGCGGCTTTGCGCACAGTCGGACAAACGCGATAGCCCGGCTACGACGCAACGACCGTCTCCGCCGGTGACTCAATCCGCGAGCTTATAGACCTTCGCAAAACGTGCGGCCTGCACCACGCCGTAGTCGCCTGGCGCGTATTGCATGATCCAGTCGCCGGCCGTGCCGTGCAGCACGTCGCCACCGCTCGCTGAGCGAGCCAGTGAAAACGTTTCGTTCATCTGTTTGGCCAGCACCACAGCGGGACGGTTGCGGTATGCACCCGGTTCGCCGTGGGCGAGGGCGCTGTCTTGCGGCAGGTATCTGGCGTCGAAGCGTTCGCGCGAGACGACCCAGCGCTCGCCGGTCGAGCCGGTGATCAGCGCGTCGCCGCGGAGATAGCGGTTCGGCCCTTCCAGACTCATCAATTCGCCTTCGACGGTGGCGAATTCAACGCTCACGATTTCGTTTTTGACGACGCGGTGGGCGGCTGCGTCGGTGCGCAGGTCGAGGTTTTTCAGGTCTGTCATAAAGCGATCTGGAGTGAGGAGGGGGAGCCGCATTGCGGCCAGATGTTCGCATCATGCCAGATGCGTCTGGATATTTTTTTGCCTCGGCGACATCGCAACTGCAATGCATCCTGACCGGTCGCGCCACGCCGGATCGATGGCAGGAAACTCGGAAGGTTCTCTCGATCTGGAGACTACCTATGTAATACCGGAGGCGTAGTTCGCGTCGCCACAATCGTTCAACAGCTTTGGACATTGTGACACCACGGAGGTGGATTATGAAAGTCGACGCGACGGTTCATGCAATGTATCCGGTTGACGAGAATCAAGGTGCGAGTGGCACTACGCCGGCTGCGCCCGCCCGGCAGCCTCGCATCTACCCGACAGATCCACAAACACAGTCGGGCGCAAAACCCGGTGGGGAAGGCGGGCTGATTGACCGCAAAAAGGAGCCTGCGGCCGGTGCGGGGCAAGATACCGGCCACTCGGCGCCGGGTCAGGCAAAGCGGGGTGAGCAGGAGAACAAGTCGAACACGGATAGCGGTGCCGGAAGCGCGCCGGCCGTTCCCGGGGCAAGCCCTGCGAGTACGGGCCAACAGGCATCGCCGAGTCCGTCTGCGGGACCGCCAAGTGGCAATTCACTCCAGTACAAGGGTGGCGCGCTCGCCGGCGCGGTGCAGCCGCTGACATCGGGCGGCGGCGCCCCGGCAACGGGTTCGATGTCACGGCCCGGCCTGATACAACGCTCGAATCGCGCAGGCTTCCTTGGCGGTATTGTGGCTGGAAACGGCATAAACGCGATCAAGGATGGAGGGCGCCTCGCGCACGCGAAGGACAAACAGGAGACCCAACAGTCCGCCTTGCAGCTCGCCAAGGACCTTGCCAATGGCACTGCCGCGGCCATTGACCTGAAAAGGGTTCCCCACAAGAAGGATATGAGGTCGAGTTATCTGGGTGCACCTCGACGCCAAGGCCTCTACCAGGTACACCAGCATTCCGGCGACGCCGCCTCCAGCGGGCAGGTCGAATTGACGAGCATGCGTAACGCGCCCAAAGATAGTGAGACGCAGACCGTTCAGCCGCAAACCACCCATGCGGGTACACAGTCCGCTTCCATCAGCAAGTCCGACGCTGCTACGCAGGTACAGCCCAACCAGGCTGTCCAGCAAACACAAACACAAGCACATGCGCCAACGCGGTCGCGGGAGTCGCAGGCTACGCCCCAAACTCACGACGCCGCGGTACAGACCACATCGCCCGCTCATGTTGGTACGCAGACACCAAGGCCACCGGTGCCGGACGAGCCGGACCAGCCGGACCATGATCGCCCACGAGCCGCAGCGGAGGACTCGTCCCATCCAACGCCGAACGACCCGCGCGGGTCGGCGAGTTTGGCGAACAGCCACAAAGCGACCCAAACCGCGCAAGGTTCGCAGACCAGCCAGCGGACAGCCACGCAAGTGCCCAGTCAAGCCGATGCGGAAGTCCAGTCGAAGGCTGCCACCCACGACCGTGGCAGTCAGCATGTGCCCGTGAGACGCTCCGTGCCGACACAGACTGCAGTTCAGACAACATCGGCCGGCACACTTTTCCCTCAGTCGGTTCCGACAACGGCAGATGCCTCGGAGCAGACTCACCCGACCTACGCGGCAACGAATCAGCCGCAAGCTACGAAGACGACAACCGCGACACAAGCCGGCACAACCCAGGTTGTCGGTACGCAAACCGATGCGGGTGCGGCCCAGGCAACGCAGCACAGCCCGGCCACTCAGCATGTCGCGACGCAGTCCACGAGGCCATCTGTCCATACGTCCGCCGTACAGCACAGCGCGGCGCAAAAGTCGGTGCAGTCACAGACGCGAGTCAGACGCCTGTCCAATGAAACCCAGACCGGGTTGAACAATTCGAAGAACACACAAACACACCCGGACGTGCGCCATGTCGGGACGCAATCGCGAAATAGCACTGGAGAATCTGCCACGCAGGTCAAGCCGGGCGTTTCGAACAAGTCAATGCAGACCCAGCTATCGGTGAAGGACACGGGGACCGAGACGCACCCGCCGCCAGCCGTGGGCGTGCCGCAGGAAGATAGCGCCGACAGCCAGTCGCAGCCGGGCAAATCGGCGGTGAGTAGTCAGACCACGTCAGATCATGCCAGCGGCAACTCGTCGGGAGCGCAAGGGGTGCCGGACAGCGTCAAGGGAAACGGTCATTGGGTGCTTGCGGACGGCGTCTGCCTGGCATCCGATATCGACAATATCAAGAACCAACCCAATATGACGAACACCGCTACCGTCACCGCGGATAGCGTACAGACCGTTAGCGATACCCTTGCACTCGTCAATACCAGCGGAACCCACGCACTGACCTTGGCATCGAAGTCCCTTTCGCTGCTGGGCACGACGATTGGTCTTGCGCCGTCGGTCGGGCAACTCGCGAACGACGTCAAACAGCTGATCCTGACGCCGAACGACGAACAGTCGAAATGGAATGTTGCAAACAGCAGTTTTCAGTTGGGCGGAGGTTTGGCCGCAGCAGCAGCCTCCATGGTTTTTCCGCCGGCCGCACTTTTGCCTATCGTATTTCCGAATCTTGCCGAGATTGGTCACGCGGAGATATTGCAGGGCAAGAAGAATGACCTGCTCGCACAGGGTCTGAAAACCGAGGCGGGGGCGGTCGAAGATCGCTACAAGATAGCGGCGCTCGACGCGACGCCGGTCGTGAACTGGTTCTCTTCCACCTATACGCCGGAGTTACGTCCGATCATCGAGAAGTTCGAGAAGGAGCAAGGAAATGTGCCAGGCGGTAAGCCAGCCGGCGAGTTGCCCGTGAAGACACTTCACGATCAACGTGTCTTCGACTATTACGGGCAGGCAATCATGGAACGTGGCCAGCGGCTTGCCGATGCTGCCAAGGACTATCTCAAGGCGATTGCGAGCGGTTCAAACCTCAGTTCCGTCACCATGGTGTCGCGGTGCCCACAGGTTTTTGGCTGGCCGACGAACGGACAGCCCATGCGCGTGTTCGATCGGGCAGTGGCTATTTCCTATGACCGTGTCCACGACACGATTCACGCCGAACTCTTCGGTGCGGACAAGGACGGCACTTACAGGCTGCCCACCCGGGATCCGTCGCTGCCTTCCGGCAAGGACAGCAAAAACCTGATGTTCTATACGAATATGCTTGATCCCGATGCCAAACAGGTCAAGTTCGATATGCCTCAATACGAGGCTGATCCGGGTACTTTTCTGAGGGACGTTCGCAAGAGTGCGGTTAAAGCCTGACCTTGCTATTGAGATTATCCCCGGCCTGAAGGCCGGGGTGTCGCGCACCGGCGGCAGCTAGCAAATCAATATCAACTCAAGCAACGGCCAGCGCGGCGGTCACGCAGACGAGATCAGCGCCGCAGATCGACGCTGGGAAGCGTATCGAAACCATAGAAGCCATAGAAGCAAACGCGCGGCGCGAAAACTCGCGCCGCGCGCATTCAACCTTGCGTCAACCTTGCGTCAACCTTTTCTTACGGCTTCACAGTCGCATCGTTCGCGGGTGCCTTCTTGCTGGCGCCCTTGCCATGGTGACGACGGCCGTTTTCAGGGCCGCCCTGATGGAACGTCGTGTCGGCCAGCTTCTTCTGCTCCGGCGAGAAGCTGCTATACAGCGGGTCGAATGCATCGACCAGTTTCTTCATGCCGTCCGCATGCGCTTGCGCGATGGTTGCGTATTGCTTCATGTCGTCGAGCGCCGACAGGTTCGTATCGGCCTTGCGCTGCTGGAACAACTGCCCCATCGTCTCGCCATTGTTGCGCATCACATCGGCGAATGTGTTCCATTGCGATTCCTGCGCCGACGTGATCTTCAACTGCGTGTGCAGATAGGCGATACGGTCTTCGACATTGCGCTCGTGGCCGGCTTTTGTGCCGGGGGCCGAAGCCGAGGCGCCCATGGGTGCCGAAGCCGGTGCGGAAGTTTGGGCGAACGCGCCGCTCATGGCGACTGCGGTGGCCAGCATTACGAGTGCTTTTTTCATCGGAACTCCTGATGTCTGTTCGAATTAGGACAAGACGAGCATGGCGAGCGACCCAGCACGCATTGGCATGGCAGCGCGTGGCGGCCGGCTGCCCCCTTCGCCGTCGCCGCTATTAGTATCACGATATCCCTACAATGCGGCTGCAGTGCGACAAACGCTTACAACCGAAACGAACAGAAATAGCCAGCGGACAAATTCGTCAGCATGGAAATTTTCGTCGCAGTGGTCGAGGCGGGCAGTCTCACGGCGGCTGCCGAGCGCTTTGACATTTCGTCGGCGATGGTGGGCAAGCACATCCGCTCGCTGGAAACCCGGCTCGCCACGCGGCATTTAACGCGCACCACGCGCCGTAAAAGTCTGACTGAAATCGGCCGACAATACTACGAGCAATGCCGGCGCATTCTGACGGACGTCAAGGAGGCGGAGTCGCTCGCCGAAGCCATGACGGCCGCGCCGCGCGGCGTGCTGAAGCTGACGGCGCCGTTGACCTACGGCGTCGAAGTCTTCGCCCCGGCCATGACCGATTACCTGAGCGCGTGGCCGGATGTGAGCCTCGAACTGGATCTGTCTACTCGCGCGATCGCCGCGCCACGCCCAAGCTCACCAGCTTCTTCGATTTCGTGATCGAGCGGTTTGGAGCGTGATCTTGCCGCTTGCCAGGTTTCGTTTCGCATTTCCCGTTTCCTTGTCTCCTGTTTTCCGATGGTTGCTAGCCGCTTCTCAATGCATCGGCCATGGTTCGGGTTCCTCTGCCTGCCCCCCGATGCCCGGGACGCGCGATAATCCTTCACTACCGACCCACTTCTTTCGCCCTCGATGAGACCTCCGCGCCTCGACCAACTCGACGACCTCGACCGCAACCTCGTTGCGCTGCTCCAGGCCAACGCCCGTGAGAGCGTGGCCAATCTCGCGCGCCAACTGGACGTGGCGCGCACCACCGTGATCGCCCGGATTGCCCGGCTCGAGCGCAGCAACGTGATTGGCGGCTATAGCGTGCGGCTCGGCCAGGACGTGCTCGATTCGAGCATTCAGGCGTACGTCGGCATCATCATTGCACCCAGGCACGGGCCGGCCGTGCAGAAACGGCTCGGCAAGATGCCCGAGGTGCAACTGCTATGCGCGGTGAGCGGTGAATTCGATTATGTTGCCTGGCTGCGCGCCGATTCGCCCGACCGCCTCAACGACCTGCTCGACCAGATCGGCGGCCTCGAAGGGGTGGAGCGAACCACCACGTCGATCATTCTGGCGCGCAAGATCGATCGCGGCATGCCGTGATCCCGTCGCTCAATTTTTACGCCGTTTTGATATATTTTCGACATATCGACTAAGCGCGTCGTCATAACGTCGAAGTTCATGGTCATAGCGCAGCATTTTGCGCGTATGAACTGTTTTCGCTTCTCCCTAAACTGTCTCTCAAGGGTTCGGCCCGACGGGCGCGGCGCCTAAGCGCAGCGCACCTCTCAAGCTGGAGACAGCATAAATAGAAGACGGAGAAGCGTATGAAAGTAGCCATCGTTGGCGCAGGTTTGATCGGACACACCATCGCCCACCTGTTGCGTGAAACCGGCGACTACGACGTCGTCGCGTTCGACCGCGATCAGCATGCGCTCGACAAGCTCGCCGCCCAGGGCATTCCGACCCGCCGCGTCGATTCCGCCGATGCCGCCGCGCTGCGTGCCGCCATTCAGGGCTTCGACGCGCTAGTCAACGCGCTGCCGTATTACCTGGCCGTGAACGTGGCCTCCGCGGCCAAGGGCGCGGGCGTTCATTACTTCGATCTGACCGAAGACGTGCGCGCCACCCATGCGATCCGCGCGATCGCCGACGACGCCGAGCACGCCTTCATGCCGCAGTGCGGTCTCGCGCCGGGCTTTATCGGCATCGCCGCGCATGAACTGGCGAACCGTTTCAGCGAGATTCGCGACGTCAAGATGCGCGTCGGTGCGCTCCCGGAGTTCCCGACCAACGCGCTGAAGTACAACCTGACGTGGAGCGTCGACGGTCTGATCAACGAGTACTGCCAGCCGTGCGAAGCGATCCGCGACAGCCGCACGCAGTGGGTGCAGCCGCTCGAAGGCCTCGAACACTTCTCGCTCGACGGTACCGAATACGAAGCCTTCAATACGTCAGGCGGCCTCGGCACGCTCTGCGAAACGCTGTCGGGCCGGGTCGAATCGCTCGACTACAAGTCGGTCCGCTATCCGGGTCACCGCAACCTGATGCAGTTCCTGCTGGAAGATCTGCGTCTTGCCAGCGACCGCGATACGCTCAAGAGCATCATGCGCCGTTCGGTGCCCTCGACGGCGCAAGACGTCGTGCTGGTGTTCATCACCGTGTCCGGCATGCGTGACGGTCAACTGGTGCAGGAAGTGTTCACCCGCAAGATCTTCGCGAAGACGGTGTGCGGCGTGCCGATGAGCGCGATCCAGATCACCACGGCCGGCGCGATGTGCGCGGTGCTCGATCTGTTCCGTGAGCAGAAGCTGCCGCAAAGCGGTTTCGTGCGCCAGGAGCAGGTGTCGCTGCGCGACTTCCTCGCGAACCGGTTTGGCCAGTTGTACGAAGGGCAGTCGCTGGACGCAATGGCAACGGTGTAAGCCGTGACTGCCGCGTTGACGCTCCGAACCGAGGACGCTGCGCGCATGCGGTGATGTCTGCCGCGAGTCCGGAAGAACGGCCCCGCGGAGGGCCGCGAAACGCCACGCTTATGAAAATGCGCCCCCAAACCGTTGGACGAACGTCCAGCGTTGGGGGCGGCATTTTATCTGGCGGGGCGTTTTTCCTGCTGACGCCGGACGAGGCTACACAGGTAACGGCGGCGGCATCGTAGAAGACGCATACGGTTCACCCACGATCCGTGCGAGCAACGCTTCGTAATCGGCACGGGTCGGCGCGGTGTTGTCGAACATCAACAGGTCTTCACAAATCTCGCCGCCCGGCACGAAGCGGCGCTGCCGATACTCGTCCCAATGCGCAAGTTTGTAGGCATCGTTCGGATTGCCGCGCGCGACGATGCGCTGACGCGCCATCTCTTCCGATGTGTAGACCCACACCACCCGCAGCGCCACGTCCGCGCCGACGCCCAGCCACGCGCGATCGAACAGGCGCCGCTCGCGTACTTCACGCGACAGCGGCCCGACCACCAGCGCGCTGACACCGAGTTCGAGATTATCGCGAGCGGTATCGAGCAGGCCTCGATATTCGGGATCGCGCAGGTGTTGCAGGAAAAGCGGGCTGTCGCGGTCGTTCGGATCGCCGGTAAGCATGGCCATGGCGGCCGCGCTGTAGCCGCCGAACAGCGTATCTTTATCGAGCAGGCAGAAGGGCGACGTGCTCGCCTGCATCAGCGGGCCGATCAGCTTCTTCGCCAGCGTGGTCTTGCCGGTGCCAGCGTGACCGCAGAAGAAAACCAGGTACGTCACGAAGGCGTGTCCTCTGGCGCGGCGTGCGGGCCGCCGGCGCGCTGCGGGTCACGCGCGAATTTGCCGCTGGCCTCCAGCCACATCACATTGATGATGCCGAAGCCCAATGCCACGCCGATGCCGAGAATCCAGGTGAAATACCACATTGCGGTCTCCTTGATCGGAAGTCCGGCAAGGCAGGCGATGAAGCGTTGCACATAACCGGTACAGAGAAGCAAACATGTCTGGCAGATCAGCATGGCACGCGACGGATCGAGGGTAAATCCGCAGCGCCCCAGCGCCCCAGCGCGTCACGACGCAGCGCTTTGCAGCGATCATGAAGAAGAACGCGGCAGTGCGCAAGAGGCTGCGTCGACAGTTGGCCGTTCGGCCAGGGTGGCATAACGGCCGCGCATTGCTATGATGCTTGCCAGTGTGTGAGGGGAGAGCCTGGCATGGCAAATCTATGGATTCGGGGCGTTGATCAAACGCTGTATGACACCCTCGTTCGGGAAGCCGAAACGAACGGGCGCTCGGTGGAGGAAGAGCAGCGGGCAATTTTGGAGGAGGCGCTGCAAAAGGTGTACAACCGGCAGTTCGTCAGGGCATTGATGAGCATCCCCGATGTTGGGGAGGACTCGGATTTTGAGCGGGTGAACGATAGGCGCGAGGCTCCGGTTGTATTTGATTGATACCAATGTCATTAGCGAGGTCAGGCGCTGGGAGCGGGCTAACCCGGGCGTGCAACGGTTCTTCAGGCAGGCGCAGGAGGATGAGCGCGAACTCTATCTTTCTGTCATCACGGTAGGAGAATTACGACGGGGAGTCGAGCAGGTTCGGCAGCGCGGAGACCTGCCGCAAGCGGCGGTACTTGAACAATGGATGAATGCGGTCTTGACACGGTTTTCCAGGAGTATTCTTTCGATCGACGAGGCTGCGGCCCACGTATGGGGTAAGTTGCGCGTGCCCCAATCGGAGCCGGCCGTCGACAAACTGATCGCTGCCACGGCGCTGGCATGCGACCTCGTGGTCGTGACGCGCAATGTCGCAGATTTTGCAGCGCCCGGCATTCGTGTCGTCAACCCGTTCGACTGACCGTCCGTCCCCAGTAAAAAGGCAAGAGCGCCATTGGCATTGCCCTGGACGCCTCTAACAGAGAAGCAACACCACAACCAACAACAGGGAGACCCCGCATGCTCACGCGCTCGCACTTCTACTGCAAAGCCGCGCTGCTTGCGCTTGCCGTCGCGTCGCTCGCCGGTTGCGCATCGACCCCGGCCGAGCCCGTGCCGTTCAAGGAAGTGCCGCAAGCGCGCATCGTCCAGCCAGGTTATACGCAGCCCGCAAGCGGACTGGTCGCCGTGGACGTGCGGCGCGAACGTTCCCGCGACGTGATCGTCCGGTTCCGTGACGCGCTGGTGTATATCGACGGCGAGCAGGTCACCGATCTGATGAACGGCGAACACGTGGTCTTTTATCTGAGTCCGGGCGTGCATCGCATCGGTGTCTCCACGCAGTTCGATCCGGTCGTGGAGATGCACTTCACGGTCACGGCCGACACGCGTTATACGAACCGTGCGTCGGTTATCTTCGGCGACGATCACCGCATCGCGTTGCGCAGGGTTGCCCAATAGCGCTGACCAGGCCCGACCACGCCGGTCCGTGCCCAGCCGCGCTCCCCGTCACCGCAGGTAAGCTTTAACAATTGAATACATGACATTCACACATCGCCCTTACCATGACGGCTGTCAGGGTGTTCACTCATGCAGAAGACCCGCCGCCGGGCATACGCACAGTGCGACGTCCGCCGGCTTGTTCCGTTTTCAAGGTAATCCAACATGCTGATCAATTGCGCTGCCTATCAGGACGGCCGGAAACTGGCTGACATCGATATCGAGAGCATCAGCGACTACGTGGCGCGGCCCGAGTGCTTCGTCTGGGTCGCGCTGAAAGACCCGGCGCCGGAGGAATTGGCCGTGATGAAACACGAGTTCGGCCTGCATGAACTCGCCATCGAAGACGCGCAATACGGCCATCAGCGCCCAAAAATCGAGGAGTACGGCGAGTCCCTCTTCGCCGTGATGCACACGGTCGAAATGGACGAACAGGGCGAACTGCTGATCGGCGAGGTCGACGTGTTCGTGGGGCACAACTATGTGTTGTCGGTACGCCGCGGCACCCGCACCGGGTTCCAGAACGTGCGCGCGCGTTGCGAGCGCGAGCCGCAATTGCTCAAGGAGGGCTCGGCGTTCGTGCTGTACGCGCTGGCCGACGACATCGTCGATCGTTATTTTCCGATCATCGAGGCAATGAACACCGAGATCGAAGCGCTCGAGGACCGTATCTTCGATCGCAACAATTCGTCGGCATCGCGCGCGATCATCGAGGATCTGTACTCGTTGAAGCGTCGCCTCGTGATCCTGCAACATCACATTGCGCCGCTGCAGGAAGCGATCGGCAAATTCACGGGCGGCCGCATTCCGAGCATCTGCGAAGGTATGCAAGCCTATTTCCGCGACGTCTACGACCACCTCGAGCGGATTGTCAGAACCATCGACGGCCGGCGCGAAATGATCGTGACGGCGGTGCAGGTCAATCTGGGGATGATCTCGCTCGCCGAAAGCGAGGTGACCAAGCGGCTCGGCTCGTTCGCCGCCTTGTTCGCGGTGCCGACCATGATCGCCGGCATCTACGGGATGAACTTCCAGAGCATTCCCGAGCTGCATTACAAGTATGGTTATCCGGTCTGTCTTGCCGTGATGCTGACCGTGGATCTGATTCTGTACTGGCGCTTCCGCAAGGTCGGCTGGCTTTGAACGGCGCTTAGCCCGTGCCCGCCGGTGTTGCTGTTTGCACCGTGCGTAACGCCGCGCACCGGTGCATCGCAACACCGCGAATCGTTGACATGGCGAACTCAGCACGCTGAGAATAGCCGTCGCAAACGTTTTCGCAACATTAAAAATAAGGCACGGGCGCGAGCCGGACAAACCTTGGAGATATACATTAACCTTCGCCATAGCCGCCGCAAGCTGTCGGC
>NZ_JAXDPY010000050.1:0-18819 GCF_034668105.1 Paraburkholderia sp.
ACCTTACGCCTCACGCAGCAGGTCTGAACGCGCGCGTGTTGCGCGATCGGTCGACGTCACACACCAAGGAGACATGATGGTAAAAGCAATCCGATTCGATAAAGCCGGCGGCCCGGAGGTGATGAAATGGGTCGACGTGGAAGTAGGCGAGCCAGGCGCGGGCGAGCTTCGCATCAAGCAGAACGCGGTCGGGCTGAACTATATCGACGTGTATTTCCGCACCGGCCTGTATCCGCTGCCGCTGCCCGGCGGTCTCGGCATGGAGGCGGCGGGTGAAGTCACTGCGGTCGGCTCGGGCGTGAGCGGTTTCAAGGCGGGCGATCGCGTGGCATACGTGGCGCGTCCGCCCGGCGCCTACGCCCAGGAGCGGGTGCTGTCGGCGGCGCAAGTCGTCAAGGTGCCGGACGCGTTGAGCGACGAACAGGCCGCTTCTGTCATGCTGCAAGGGCTGACGGCGCAATATCTGCTGCGCCGCACGTATCCGGTGAAGGCCGGCGACACGATCCTGATCCAGGCCGCGGCCGGCGGTGTCGGTCTGCTGGTGTGCCAATGGGCGAAGGCGTTGGGGGCGACAGTGATCGGCACGGTCGGCTCCGACGAGAAAGCCGAGATTGCCAAAGCGCACGGCTGTGATCACGCGATCGTTTATACGCGCGAGAACTTCACCAAGCGCGTGCGCGAGATCACCAACGGCGCGGGTGTGCCGGTGGTATACGACTCGATCGGCAAGGACACGTTTACGGGCTCGCTCGATTGCCTCGCGCCGCTCGGCCTGTTCGTGAGCTTCGGCAATGCATCGGGACCGTTGCCGCCGATCGATTCGTCGGAATTCGCCGGACGCGGTTCACTATTCTTCACGCGCCCCACGCTCTTCACCTATATCGCCAAACGCAGCGCCTACGAGGCAATGTCCTCCGAGTTGTTCGACGTACTGGTGTCGGGCAAGGTGAAGACGAGCATCAACCAGCGTTATGCGCTGGCGGATGTCGGCCGCGCCCACGCGGATCTCGAAGGCCGCCGCACCACGGGCTCGACGGTTCTGCTGCCGTAACCGTTCATGCCATGAACCCAGGGCGCGGCATCGCACGGGTGTAAAAACCACCGCGCCATGACGCTCGCCGTGGGTCACATCCGGGTTGGCGCGAAATGCCGCAAACCTATCCCGCGTCGCCATAAGGCCGTTCCGTCCCCGATGGAACGGCCTTTTCCGTTTACGCGATTTTTACACTCCATCTCAAATCTTTGTCCAGCCCTTTACGCGCTTAGGCATAACGTTGCACCCATCCAAAGTCCGTGAGTGGAGAACAAGATGGATGTGCTGTATGTCGGGGGGCTGGTGCTGTTTTCCGCGCTGACCTTTGCATTGATTGCCGGCTGCGAGAAGTTGATGCAGTTCCGGCGCGGTCAGGGAGCGCGGTCATGAACTGGATTCTCTGGTTGTCGGGCGCGGCTACCGCGCTGTTGTTTGTGTACCTGGTCTATGCGCTGTTGCGCGCGGAGGACATTGAATGAACTCGAACAATGTCCTGCAAGCGGGCCTCTTCATCGTCGTGCTGCTGCTGGCCGCGGTGCCGATGTCCCGCTATCTGAGCAATGTGATGGACGGCACGTCGCGCGTGGTCCGCTTTGGCGGCCCGCTCGAACGCTTGCTGTATCGCATTGCGGGCGTCGATCCGTCGACGGAAATGAGCTGGAAGCACTACGCGATCGCCACGATCGCGTTCAACGTGCTCGGCGTGCTGTTCCTTTACGTGCTGTTGCGCGTGCAAGGCTGGCTGCCCGGCAACCCGCAGCAGTTCGGCCCGATGACGGTGGACGGCGCGTTCAATACCGCGGTCAGCTTCGTGACCAACACGAACTGGCAGGATTACACGCCTGAACAAACCGTTGGCTATCTGACGCAGATGCTCGGCCTGACCGTGCAGAACTTCTTGTCCGCGGCCACCGGCATTGTGGTGGTGATTGCGCTGATTCGCGGCTTCGCACGTCATACCGCGCAAACCATCGGCAACTTCTGGGTCGACCTTACGCGGGTGACGCTTTACGTGTTGCTGCCGCTGTCGGTGATCGTCGCCGCGATTCTGATGAGCCAGGGCGTGATCCAGAACTTCAAGGCATATGAAGACGTGCCGACGCTGCAAACGACTACGTACGCCGCACCGAAGCTCGATGCACAAGGCAATCCCGTGAAGGATGCCAAGGGCAATGCAGTGACGGTCGACACGCCCGTAAAGACGCAGACCCTCGCGATGGGCCCGGTTGCGTCGCAGGAAGCGATCAAGATGCTCGGCACCAACGGTGGCGGTTTCTTTAACGGCAACTCGGCGCATCCGTACGAAAACCCGACGCCGTTCTCGAACTTCCTGCAGATCTTCTCGATGCTGCTCATCCCCGCGTCGCTCGCGCTGGTGTTCGGCCGGATGATCACGGATCGCAAGCAAGGCGTGGCCGTGCTAGCGGCGATGGCGATCGCCTTCGGCGTGTGCGTGTTCGGCGAGATCAGCGCCGAGCAATCGGGTAATCCGGCGTTGACGGCGTTGCATGTCGATCAATCGGCGAATGCGTTGCAGTCGGGCGGTAATGCGGAAGGCAAGGAAACGCGCTTCGGTATCGCGCAGTCGGGCATCTTCACGGTGGCGACCACGGCGGCTTCGTGCGGCGCGGTGGCGAACACGCACGACTCGCTGACGCCGATCGGCGGCCTCTATCCGATGCTGTTGATACAACTCGGCGAAGTGATCTTCGGCGGCGTGGGTTCCGGTATGTACGGGATGCTCGTGTTCGCGATGCTGGCCGTGTTCGTGGCGGGCCTGATGATTGGCCGCACACCGGAATACGTCGGCAAGAAGATCGAAGCGTACGAGATGAAGATGGTGTCGATCGTGGTGCTGCTCACGCCGCTGCTGGTGCTGGTGGGTACGTCGATCGCGGTGCTGACCGACGCGGGCAAGGCGGGTATCGCCAACCCCGGCGCGCATGGTTTCTCCGAAATCCTCTACGCGTTCAGCTCGGCCGCCAATAACAACGGCAGCGCGTTTGCCGGCCTGACGGTGAGCACGCCGTTCTACAACTGGCTGACAGCGATCGCGATGTGGTTCGGCCGCTTCGGCACGGTCATCCCGGTGCTGGCGATTGCGGGCTCGCTCGCCGCCAAGAAGCGCATCGGTGTGACCGGCGGCACGCTGCCGACTCATGGCCCGCTGTTCGTCGTGCTGCTGCTCGGCACGGTGCTGCTGGTCGGTGCGCTGACTTATGTGCCCGCGCTCGCGCTCGGTCCTGGTGTCGAACATCTGATCATGATGGGCGCCCATTGAGGCGGCCCGTCGATACGACACAGCGATCAGCGAGTGACAAGGCGCAAACGGGAAATTCGAGGATTCAATGACTGAACATAATGCAACCAGGTCCATGTTCGACCCGGCGCTGCTGCGCCCGGCGATCGTGGACTCCTTCAAAAAGCTCACGCCGCGCACGCAGTTCCGCAATCCGGTGATGTTCTGCGTGTACGTCGGCAGCATTCTGACGACCATTCTGTGGATCGCCGCGCTGGGCGGCCAGGCCGAGGCGCCCGCGGGTTTCATTCTCGCGGTCACCTTGTGGCTGTGGTTCACGGTGCTGTTCGCGAACTTCGCGGAGGCGCTCGCCGAAGGCCGTTCCAAGGCCCAGGCCGCGTCGCTGCGCAGCGCGAAGAAAGACGTGATGGCCAAGAAGCTCAACGAGCCGCATCCGAAGTCGCCGATCCGTATTCTGACGGCGTCGGATCTGCGTAAAGGCGACGTCGTGCTGGTCGAAACGGGCGACGTGATTCCGGCCGACGGTGAAGTGATCGACGGTGTCGCGTCGGTCGACGAATCGGCAATCACGGGTGAATCCGCACCCGTGATCCGCGAGTCGGGCGGCGACTTTTCGTCGGTGACGGGCGGCACGCGGGTGCTGTCGGACTGGATCGTCGTGCGGGTGACGGCCAATCCGGGCGAAGCCTTCCTCGACCGCATGATCGCGATGGTTGAAGGCGCGAAGCGTCAGAAGACGCCGAACGAAATCGCGCTGACGATTCTGCTGGTCGCGCTGACCATCGTGATGCTGCTTGCCACGGCCACGCTGCTGCCGTTCTCGATGTTCTCCGTCGAAGCTGCAAAAGCCGGCCACGTGGTGACGATTACCGCGCTGGTCGCGCTGCTGGTGTGTCTGATTCCGACCACCATCGGCGGCTTGCTGTCGGCGATCGGTGTGGCCGGTATGAGCCGCATGATGCAGGCGAACGTGATCGCCACCTCGGGCCGCGCTGTTGAAGCCGCAGGTGACGTCGACGTGCTGTTGCTCGACAAGACCGGCACGATCACGCTCGGCAATCGCCAGGCATCGCAGTTCGTGCCGGCGCCGGGCTTGACCGAAGAAGCGCTGGCGGACGCCGCCCAGCTTTCGTCGCTGGCCGACGAAACGCCGGAAGGCCGCAGCATCGTCGTGCTGGCCAAGCAGCGTTTCAACATCCGTCAACGCGATATGGCTTCGCTGCACGCCCAGTTCCTGGCGTTCACGGCGCAAACGCGGATGAGCGGTGTCGATCTGCCGGGCCGTGAAATCCGCAAGGGCGCGGCTGACGCAGTGAAGAACTACGTCGAAGCGAACGGCGGCCGTTTCCCGAACGAAGTCAGCACGGCAGTGGCCGAAGTCGCGCGTCGCGGCAGCACGCCGCTGGTGGTCGCCGAGAAAGGCGAGCAGGGCGCGCGCGTGCTCGGCGTGATCGAACTGAAGGACGTGGTGAAGGGCGGCATCAAGGAGCGTTTTGCCGAACTGCGCAAGATGGGTATCAAGACCATCATGGTGACCGGCGACAACCGGCTGACCGCAGCAGCGATCGCGGCGGAAGCCGGGGTCGACGATTTCCTCGCCGAAGCCACGCCGGAAGCGAAGCTCGCGACGATTCGCGCGCACCAGGCCGAAGGCCGTCTGGTCGCGATGACCGGCGACGGCACCAACGACGCCCCGGCGCTCGCCCAGGCCGACGTCGCGGTGGCGATGAATACCGGCACGCAGGCCGCGAAAGAAGCGGGCAACATGGTCGACCTCGATTCGAATCCGACCAAGCTGATCGAGATCGTCGAGATCGGCAAGCAGATGCTGATGACGCGCGGCTCGCTGACCACGTTCTCGATTGCCAACGACGTGGCCAAGTACTTCGCGATCATCCCGGCGGCTTTTGCCACGACTTATCCGGCACTGAACGCGCTGAACGTGATGCATCTGGCCACGCCGGCCTCCGCGATCATGTCGGCGGTGATTTTCAATGCGCTGATCATCGTGCTGCTGATTCCGCTGGCACTCAAAGGCGTGCGTTATCGGGCGCTGGGTGCGGCCATTCTGCTGCGTCGCAATCTGCTGATCTACGGTTTGGGCGGGATCATCGTGCCGTTCATCGGCATCAAGCTGATCGATATGGTGCTGGCCGCGTTCGGCTGGGTTTGAGAAGCGGCTGTTTAAGAGGAATTACTCATCATGAAAAATCTGTTCCGTCCGTTGATCGTGATTTTCGCGGTGCTGACCGCGGTCACCGGCCTCGCTTATCCCGCCGTGATGACCGCGGTCGGTCAGGCGGCCTTCCATGATCAGGCCAACGGCAGCCTGCTCGAGCAGAACGGCAAGGTGGTCGGCTCGAAGCTGATCGGCCAGCAGTTCGATGCGCCGCAGTACTTCTGGGGCCGTCTGTCGGCGACCAGCCCCATGCCGTACAACCCGCAGGGCTCCGCCGGTTCGAACCTCGGCCCGACCAACCCGGCGCTGCTCGACGAAGTCAAAGGCCGTATCGACGCGTTGAAGGCTGCCGGCACGGATATGTCGAATCCGGTGCCGGTCGATCTGGTGACGTCCTCGGGCAGCGGTCTCGATCCCGAGATCAGCCCGGCGGCGGCCGCTTATCAGATCGAACGCGTGGCTAAAGCGCGCAAGCTCGCCACCAACGACGTGCAGGCATTGGTCGATCGTTATACGACCGGCCGCCAGTTCGGGATTCTGGGTGAGGCGCGCGTGAACGTGCTGCAACTGAATCTGGCGCTGGATGAAATGAAACACGGTTGAACACCATCGGGCGTCGCCGGGCGACGCTTAACGGCGCTCGACGTCGACAGGCACCGTGGATGACTGTGGTTCGAGGAGGCGGCGTCCATCGGGTGCCGCCTTCGCATTTGTTCGCGGCCGTTGTTGCAACGGGCGACCCCAGCACACGCTCATGCAGCGCTGCGCGCTCGACGTGGCTGCCATGGTCATTTGCGGGCCGGCCCCCGCCGTGCCACCATGCAGGCACTATCGCTCGCCTTACTATGAAAAACATTGAGCATGAACCGCCCCGATCCTGACGAACTGCTCGACAAGCTGCAACGTGACGAAGAAAAACGTCAGCGCGGCCGGCTGAAGATTTTCTTCGGCGCGTCGGCCGGCGTCGGCAAGACCTACGCGATGTTGCAGGCCGCGCGCCGCCGTGCCGATGAAGGCGCGGACGTGGTGGTCGGCATCGCCGAAACCCATGGCCGCAGCGAAACCGCCGCGCTGCTCGAAGGCCTCGACGTGCTGCCGCTCGCGCATATCGAGTATCGCGGCCGCAAGCTCGGCGAGTTCGATCTCGACGCCGCGCTCGCGCGCAAACCGCAACTGATCCTGGTCGACGAACTCGCGCATTCGAACGTGCAGGGTGCGCGGCATCTGAAACGCTGGCAGGACGTCTACGAACTGCTCGATGCGGGGATCGACGTCTACACCACGGTCAACGTCCAGCACCTCGAAAGCCTGAACGACGTGGTCGGCCAGATCACCGGCATTCGCGTCTGGGAGACGGTGCCCGACCGTGTGTTCGACCGCGCAGACGAAGTCACGCTGGTCGACCTGCCCGCCGAGGAACTGCTCGACCGGATGCGCGACGGCAAGGTGTATTTGCCGCAGCAGGCCGAGCGCGCGGTGCGCAACTTCTTTCGCAAGGGCAATCTGATCGCGCTGCGCGAGCTGGCGTTGCGCCGCACCGCGGACCGGGTCGATGCGCAGATGCGTGAATATCGCGCCGATCGTTCGATCCAGCGGATCTGGCAGGCGCGTGAGCGCTTGCTGGTGTGCGTGGGCCCGGGTCCGGAAGCGCCGATGCTGGTGCGCGCCGCGGCGCGCCTCGCCGCCAGCCTGAAGGCCGACTGGATCGCCGTCTACGTGGAAACACCCGCGCTGCAGCGCTTGCCCGATGCCCGCCGCGAACGCACGCTGAACGCCTTGAAGCTTGCCGCCGAACTCGGCGCCGAAACCGCGACGCTCGCGGCCACCGATGCCGCCGCCGCACTGATCGGTTACGCGCAGGCCCGCAACGTGTCGAAGCTGGTAGCCGGTGCTTCGGCGCGCACCGGTTTCATGCGCTGGCTGCGCCGGCCGCTCGGCGAGCGCATCGCCGAACGCGCCGGCGATCTCGATCTCACGCTGATTCGCGCGTCGGCCGAACGTGACGGCGGCGAGCATCGGCGCTTACTGAACACCACCGCCAACGCATGGCGCGAGGTCTTGAGCACGGCGCGCGAACGCCGCTCGCCGCCGCGTGCCTACGGTTTCGCGCTGGCGATTTGCGCGGCCATTACGCTGCTGTCGAGCCAGCTGACCGATCATATCGATCTGACCAACCTCGTCATGCTGTACCTGCTCGGCGTGATCTTTACCGCCGTGAAGCTGGGCCGCGGACCGGGCGTCGTCCTGTCGTTCATGAGCGTGGCCGCGTTCGATTTCTTCTTCGTGCCGCCGCGCATGTCGCTGTCGGTGTCCGATACGCAGTATCTGCTGACCTTCATCGGCATGCTGCTGACTTCGCTCGTCATCAGCCATCTCACCTCGAGCTTGCGCCGTGAGGCGAGTGTCGCGCGGCGTCGCGAGCAACGCACCGGCGCGATGTACGCGATGGCGCGTGAACTCGCGGCGGCGCTCACCACCGAGCAGATCGTCGGCATCGGCAGCCGGCATGTGAGCGAAGTGTTCGGCGCGCGCGTGGCGGTCCTGTTGCCGGACAGCGCCGATCAGGTGAAGCAGAAGATCGAAGACCCCGACGCGGCCATCACGCTCGACGGCGAGCTGCTCGATAGCGACGTGGGTCAATGGGTCTACGATCAGCAGAAACCTGCCGGGCAAGGCACCGATACGCTGCCGGCCGCCGCCGCGCTGTACTTGCCGCTGAAGGCGCCGATGCGCACGCGCGGCGTGCTCGCGGTCGTGATGCGCGACGAACGCGAACTGGACGTGCCCGAGCAGCAACGCATGCTCGACGCGTTCGCCGCGCAAATCGCGCTGGCTCTCGAGCGTGTGCACTACGTCGACATCGCGCGCGATGCGCTCGTCAATATGGAATCGGAGCGCTTGCGCAATTCGCTGCTGTCGGCCATCTCGCACGACTTGCGCACACCGTTGACGACGATCGTCGGCTTCTCGTCGATGCTGGCGCAATCGCGCGAGGCGCATCCCGAGGCGCAACCCGGCGACGATCTCGTCGAAGCGATTCACGAAGAAGCGCTGCGCATGACCGGCATCGTCACCAATCTGCTCGACATGGCGCGCCTGCAGGCAGGCAGCCTGCAACTGAACCGGCAATGGACGTTGCTCGAAGAAACGGTGGGCGCCGCACTGCGGGCATGCAAACGCGTGCTGGCGAAACATCCGGTGCGGGTGAAGCTGCCCGCGGACTTGCCGCTGTTGCATCTGGACGCCGTGCTGATGGAACGGCTGTTCTCGAACCTGTTCGAGAATGCCGCCAAATACACCGCGCCGGACACGCCTTTGACGATCAGCGCGCAACGCCTGGACGCGGATGGTAAGTCGTTCGTGCGCGTCGCGGTCGACGATAACGGGCCGGGTCTGCCGGCCGGCATGGAAGCGCGTGTGTTCGAGAAATTCACGCGCGGCGAGAAGGAGTCGGCCAAGCCGGGCATCGGTCTCGGCCTCGCGATCTGCCGCGCGATCGTCGAAGCGCACGGCGGTACAATCGGCGCGCTCAATCGCTTGTCCGCGGACGGCCGCGTCGAAGGCGCGCGCTTCTGGTTCACGCTGCCGGTGGAAACGCCGCCCGAAGCACCGGATGCGCTGGAAGACGAAGGCGCCGACGCGTTGCCTGACCTTGATTCAACTCTTAACCCGGTTTCCAGGCCTAGCCATGAGTGACCCGAGCATCACTGTCGTTCTGATTGAAGACGAAAAACAGATTCGCCGCTTCGTGCGGACCGCGCTGGAAGGCGAGGGCATCGTCGTGCACGACGCCGAGACCGGCAAGCAGGGTCTTGTCGAAGCCGCGACGCGCAAACCCGATCTCATCATTGTCGATCTCGGGTTGCCCGACACCGACGGTCTCGATGTGATTCGTGAGTTGCGTGGCTGGAGCGAGCTGCCGGTGATCGTGCTGTCGGCGCGCACCCAGGAAACCGAGAAAGTCGCGGCGCTCGACGCCGGCGCGGACGATTACCTCACCAAGCCATTCGGTGTGTCCGAACTGCTGGCGCGCATCCGCGCGCATATGCGGCGGCGCAATCAGGGCGGCGTGAATGAATCGCCGGTGGTGCGCTTCGGCGCGGTGACGGTCGATCTGGCCTTGCGTCAGGTGAGCCGCGACAGCGTGGCCGTCCATCTGACGCCGATCGAATACCGCCTGCTCGCGACGCTGGTGCGCCACGCCGGCCGTGTGCTGACACACCGGCAATTGCTGCGCGAGGTGTGGGGGCCGTCGCATGTCGAGAGCCATCACTATCTGCGTATCTACATGGCGCATCTGCGCGGGAAACTGGAGCGCGATCCGGCGCAGCCGGAGCATATCGTGACCGAAACCGGCGTGGGCTACCGGCTGGTGGGAGCGGTTTAACTTTGCCCGAGGCGCAGGCCGGTTTTGCCGGCGTCTCGTGCACGTTCGGTTGCGAAATGCGCACTCACCTGGCGAGATGCCCGCCGAGCCTTGCGCTGCTTGCCGGCGCGAAGCAGAGCGCTATTTTGATATAATTACGATCCGTAAGGACGACCTTACGCATCCGCTACGAACGGGGACGGCCCCATCTGACCATGGAGCTGTCCGATGTCCTGGGTTCTTCTGCTGATTGCCGGTTTGCTCGAAGTCGCATGGGCGGCCGGTCTCAAAACCTCCGAAGGTTTCACCCGGCTCTGGCCCTCCGTCTTCACGGTGGTGACCGCGCTCGGGAGCTTTATCCTGCTCGCCATGGCGATGCGCCAGTTGCCGCTCGGTACGGCCTATGCCGTATGGACCGGGATCGGCGCGGTCGGTGCGTTCATCTTCGGCATCGTCATGATGGGCGAGGCCCTGACGGCCGCGCGGGTGGCGAGCGCGGCGTTGATCGTCATCGGATTGATCGGGTTGAAGCTGTCGTCTGGGCATTGAACCCTTGATATTCAGCCGGAGACGCGCGGTGCGGATCGGCTCGCGCCGCGCGCCGACGGCCGCCAATCGAACGCCAATCGAACGCCAATCGAACGCTAATGGAACGCAAATCGGCCGCCAACCGGCCGCCAACAAAGCGCCCACTGGACACCCACCGGACGCCACCAGAGCCTCAGCCAGACGCCATTCGAGCCCGCCATTTGTTCGCCGCTCTGCGTTCTGCGAATTAACGTGGCTATAATGAGATCGAATCCAACCTGAAATTGCCCGCGGCCCATTTGGCGCGGCCGGCTTGGCGCGGGTCTGACGACTTCGGTGCGGCGGTTCCCTTTCCCTTGCCCGTCGAAGCGCCCGGCACGCACAGCGCGCCTGGAGGCGGCCATGCTTGAATCACTTTCGCTTGCGGCGGGCCTCTCATGGGGCAGCGGCCTGCGCCTCTATCTGACAGTCCTGCTGGCCGGCGTGTTTGCGCGTCTGGGCCTCGTCCATCTGCCCGATACGCTGTCCGCCCTGTCCTCACCGTGGGTCATCGGTGTGGCCGGCGTGCTGACGGTCACGGAATTTCTCGCCGACAAAATCCCCGCGTTCGATTCGTTATGGGACGCGATCCATACCTTCATTCGCATTCCGGCCGGCGCCATGCTGGCGGCCGGCGCGCTCGGCCATGCCGATCCTGCGCTGCTGACGGTCGCGGCGCTCGCCGGCGGCACGCTGGCAGGCACCGCGCATCTGGCGAAAGCGGGCACGCGCGCGTTGATCAATCTGTCGCCGGAACCGGTCTCGAATGTCGTGACCTCGACCGCCGAAGACGGTCTCGTATTTGGCGGCATGCTGCTCGCGCTGTTCGTGCCGCTCCTGTTTCTGGTGTTGATGGTGGGCTTCCTGATGCTGGCGAGCTGGGCGTTGCCGCGGCTGTGGCGTGGGGTACAGGGCGGTTTTCGCGGAATGGCGACACACATGGTGTCGCGCTTTGCCAGGAGCAGGCACGATTGAGCAATACGGTAAGAGATTTGACGGCGCGCGCTGATTCAAAGCCGGCGCGCCGGCTGGGCGGCATGGACGTGCTGCGCCAGGCCATTCGCATGACGGCGCGCGACTGGCGCGCCGGCGAACTGACAATGCTGCTGTTGGCGCTGGTGCTGGCCGTCGCGGCTTTGTCGAGTGTCGGCTTTCTGGCCGACCGTTTGCACCAGGGGCTCGAGCGCGATGCGCGGCGCATGATCGCCGCCGATTTCATTGTCCGCGCCGATCACCCCGTCGATCCGCAGTTCGCGCAGCAAGCGAAAGCGCTCGGTCTGAACACCGCCAGTACGGCGATCTTCCCCAGCATGATCAACTCGACCGGCGCGCAGCCGGTGTCGCGACTCGCCGCCATCAAGGCGGTGTCGCCGGGTTATCCGTTGCGCGGCGCGTTGCGGATTGCCAGGGCGCCGGGCGCGGCGGACCACGAAGCCCAATCGATTCCCGCGCCGGGTACGGTATGGGTCGATCAGGCACTGCTCGACGCCTTGAAGCTGCATGTCGGCGATGCGGTGAAGGTCGGTACCCGGAGCTTCTCGATTGGCGCGATCATCACCCGCGAACTCGACCGCGGCTTCTCGTTCGTCAATTTTTCACCGCGTTTGATGTTGCGTGCCGACGAGGTCCAGTCGACCGGCCTCCTCGCCTTCGGCAGCCGCGTGACGTACCGGTTGCTGGTGGCGGGCTCGGATGCCTCCGTGGCGCGTTTCGCGCAATTCGCGCATGACAAGGTGGACGGCGGCAAGATGCGCGGCGTCGCGCTCGAATCGTTGCAGGACGGTCAGCCGCAAGTGCGTCAGACGCTTGACCGGGCGAGCCACTTCCTCACACTGGTCTCGTTGCTCACCGCGTTGCTCGCGGCAGTCGCGATCGCGATGGCCGCGCACCGGTATATGCGCCGGCATCTGGATGGCTGCGCGGCAATGCGGTGCCTCGGTGTCAGTCAGAGGACGCTGCGCACGCTGTTCACGCTGGAATTCGTCGCGCTGGGCTTGATCGGCGGCGCGCTCGGCGTGGCGCTCGGTTACCTGGGACACATGGCGTTGCTGATGTGGCTCGGCAGTCTGATCGACGTCGCGTTGCCGTACCCAACCGTGTGGCCGGCGCTCGAAGGGATCGCGGCCGGCCTCGTCCTGTTGCTCGGCTTCGCGTTGCCGCCGCTGTTGCCGCTGACGCGCGTACCGCCGGTGCGTGTGCTGCGTCGCGAATGGGGCGAAGCGGGGCGCACCGCCTGGGCCGCCTATGCGCTCGGCATCGCGCTGTTTGCCGCGTTGCTGATCGTCGCGGCGGGCGAGCTGAAGCTCGGCGGCATTGTCGCGGGCGGTTTCGCCGGCGGACTGCTGGTGTTCGCATGTATCGCGCGGGTCGCGCTGTGGGGCGCGTCGCGGCTCGTGCGCAGCGAGCGCGTGAATGCGGGCATCGGCTGGCGCTATGCGTTGGCGTCGCTGGAGCGGCGCAGCGGCGCGAGCGCGTTGCAGATCACCGCGCTCGGCATCGGCCTGATGTGCCTGTTGCTGATCGCGATGACGCGTAACGACCTCGTGGCGGGCTGGCGCAAATCGACGCCGCCCGATGCACCGAACGAATTCATCATCGACATTCAGCCCGACCAGCGCGACGCCGTCACGCAGTATCTGGGCACGCATGGCGTGCCCGGCACGGTGCTCTCGCCGATGGTGCGCGGCCGCCTGATCGCCATCAACGGCAAGCCGGTCAATCCGGATTCGTTCAAGGGCGAAGATGCGAGGCGCCTCGTCGACCGCGAATTCAATCTTTCGTATACGACCGAGCTGCCCGACGACAACCGTCTGTCTGCCGGCACGTGGTACGGCGACACGAAGACGCCGCAGATTTCGATCGAGCAGGGGCTCGCGAAGCTGATCAATGTGAAACCGGGCGACACGCTGCGCTTCGACGTGACGGGTTTGCAGATCGATGCGCCGGTGACCAGTGTGCGCAAGCTCGACTGGGGTTCGTTCAAGGTCAACTTTTTCGTGCTGATGCCGCCGGTCGCGTTGCAGGATTTCCCGGCCACGTTTATCACCAGCTTCCATTTGCCGCCCGAAAAACAATCGACCATCGACGGGCTGATTGCTGCCTATCCGAACCTCACGGCGATCGACACCGCGCCGATTCTCGCGCAGGTGCAGCGCGTGTTGCAGCAGGTGATCGGCGCGGTGCAGTTCCTGTTCGCGTTCACGCTGGCGGCTGGCGTGCTGGTGCTCTACGCCGCGCTTGCCGGCACGCGTGATGAGCGCATGCGAGAATCCGCGCTGCTGCGCGCGCTGGGGGCCTCGCATCGCCAGGTGCGCGCGGTGCAGGTCGCCGAGTTCGTGTCGGTGGGTGCGCTGGCGGGTTTGATGGCGGCGCTCGGCGCGCAGGTGATCGGCTCGTTGCTGGCGACGCGCGTGTTCGAGTTTTATCTGACGTTCGATCCGTGGTTGCTGCCTGCGGGGATCGCGGCCGGCATCGCCTGCGCGGGCGTGGGCGGTTGGCTCAGCTTGCGGCATGTGCTGGCGCGGCCCGCGTTGCAATCGCTGCGGGACGCGTGAGTTTTCTTTTCTGTTTTTGTGATTGGGTATGAGCGATCTTAACGACGAAGTGTCCGCGGCACAGCCGACGGCCTTCGAACTGGTGGGCGGCGAAACGCGGGTACGCGAGCTGATCGACCGGTTTTATGACCTGATGGATCTCGAGCCGGAATTCGCCGGGATTCGGGCCTTGCATCCGGAGTCGCTCGACGGCTCGCGCGATAAGTTTTTCTGGTTTCTGTGCGGTTGGATGGGCGGGCCCGATCACTACATCAGCCGCTTCGGCCATCCGAGATTGAGGGCACGGCATATGCCGTTTCCGATTGCTTCCAGCGAGCGCGATCAGTGGCTGCGCTGTATGGCGTGGGCGATGGAAGATGTCGGGCTTTCCGAGCCGTTGAGGGAACGCTTGCTGGCGTCGTTCTTCGAGACCGCGGACTGGATGCGCAACCGCAATGGTTGAGGGGGGAACGGGGCTGCACGCAGAGGCGCGCGAAGTACTCGACTGCTGGTTCGGCGCGCCGGATTCGCCTACCTTCGGGCAGGAACGGAAGTGCTGGTTCGCCCGCAACAAAGCCTTCGATGCGATGCTGCGGGAACGCTTTGGCGCACTCATCGACGCGGCCCGCGAAGGCGCTCTCGACAATTGGACGGAAACGCCGCTCGGCGCGTTGGCGCTGGTCATCGTGCTGGATCAGTTTTCCCGCAATTGCCACCGCGGTACGGCGCTCGCTTTCGCTGCCGATCATCGAGCGCTGCGCGTCGCCCAGCAGATGATCGCAAGCGGCGCCGATCTTTTGTTGCCGGGCGCGCATCATCGCGCGTTCGCGTATTTGCCGTTCGAACATGATGAAACCCTCGCGAGTCAGCACGAATCGTTGCGGCTGTTCAAACAGCTGAAGGCGGAGCCGGGTGGTGCGCCTTACTACTCGTCCGCGGTTAGGCACGCAAGAATCATCGAGCGGTTCGGACGCTTTCCGCATCGCAATGCAATGCTCGGGCGTCAGTCGACGGCTGAGGAAACGGCGTTTTTGAAAGAACGTGGCTCGTCGTTCTAGGCGCGAGGTCAATGCGCAAGGCAAACGCGCAAGACAAACGCGCAAGACAAACGCCTAAGGCAGACGCGCAAGGCAAACGCGCAAGGCAAACGCGCGAGGCAAATGCGTAACGCAAAACGCGCAAGCATCGACCACGCGCTATCTAGCGTGCCGTACTACTCGCCGCGCGTGGGCGTCGCCGGTGTCCGCACGAACACGCGCAACAGTTCGTCGGTGTCACCGGGCCGCGCGCCCGACCAGAACAGCTGCCAATCGCCCGCCGGCGTGCGTGCCGAGTCGCGGCGGCTCTCTTCAATCAGCCACGTGCACGCGGTCGCCGCGGTGTTAGCGGCCGGTTGATGCTCGATGCCGGTGTAGTAGTACAGCATCGGCGCCTCGGATTCGCCGAGTCCGGCGCTCGCCATGCAGTCGCCGTCATTCCATTCGATATTCATCCGCGCATCGAGACTCTCGAACACGGAGCGGTAGCTCTTCGCATAGTCGAGCCACGGCAGCAGCAGCGTGCTCACCAGTCCCCATGCGAGGATCGCGCCCGCGCACCAGCTCAGCGCGCCGCGCCATTTGCCCGCGTATTTGAAGAGGGGTAACAGCCACAACCAGCCGAGCGTCATCAGCAGCGCGGCCGCAATCAGGCCGGGTCTGACCGGCAGCACCCAGTCGAGCGGCAACCAGCGGCCGAGCCGGTGCAGCGACGCGTGCGTATTGGCCGGATCGCTCATGATCGACCAGATGATCCATGCGAGCGCGGCCGTGCTGCCGAACAGCACGCGGCTCGCCATGTCCCAGCTCGCGTGCAGACGCCGCGGCAGCTTTTCGATACCTTGCATTGCCAGCAACGCGAGCGGCGCGATGAACGGCAGAATGTACAGTTCGCGCACGGTTGCAGAGCTTTGCAGTACCGCGAAACCCGTGCCGGCGAAGATCGCCGGCAGCGCCACGCGCGGCTCGCGCCAGCGGCGCCAGCCGCCGCCGGCGAACGCGGCCAGCGCCAGCGGTACAACCGGAAAGCCGACGCTCAGCACAGTGCGCAGCACGAACAGACGGCTCTCGTTTTCAGAGCCGAGCTCCGCGACCGAAAAACCGAAGAAACGGCCAACATTGTTGTCCCACAGCCAGACCTTGAAGAGCGCTTCGGAGCGCAGATAAAAGCAGATCGGCCAGATCAGCGCAAAGGGCGAAGCAAACAGCGCGGCAATGCCGAGCGCGCCTGCAAACCTGCGTGTGCGGCAGGCGGGATACAGTACCAGCACGGCGACGGTGGTCGCGCCGAACACAAGCGGCACGAACAGGCCCTTCGCCAGCAGCGACACCCCTACGCCCGCGCCGAACATCGCCGCGCCGCTCAGAATCGCCTGGCGGCGACGGCGTGCGTCGAGCGGCAGCAGAGGTGCCTCGTCGCGCAGATAGACACCCACCAGTTCGAATAAACCGCAGAAGCCGAGCGCGGCGCCGGCCATCAGCGCGACGTCGGTCATCATGTCGTGCACGTGCTTGATGACCACGAGCGTGCTGGCGAACAAGGCAAGCGTGCCGATCACGCGAACATCCAGCCAGCTCGACGCTGACACCGCGCGGCGGGCGACGCGTGCCGTGTAGTAGACGGTCAACCCGGCGAACAGCGCGCTCGCGAGGCGTGCGGCGTCATGTAAAGGCAGGTAGCGGCCGAACATCCACGCGAGGCCGGTTGCGACCCAGTCGTAGATCGGTGGCTTTTCGACGAACGGCTGGCCGGCGTTGGTCGGCACAACCAGATCACCCGTTTCGAGCATGTGCTGGATGATGCCGAACGTGTAGGTCTCGTCCTGCTTCCACGGCTCGTGGCCCAAGGTGCCCGGCAGGAGCCACGCGGACAGGATCGCCAGGGCGGCCAGCCACATCAATGGACGGATGGCCGCGAGCGCGCGCAAACGCTGGGCGCCACGCGAGGCAGGAGCAGGAGCGGTGGGACCCTTGGAACCGGCTGGGGTAGCCGGCTTGGTGGACGCCACCGCGTTGACGGCGTGAGCGGCTGGCAACGCGGCACCTGATCCGGTGGCGTGTGGCAACGCCGGGCGCGTGTGCGGCGCGCCGTCGGCGGGACCCGCCGGCGTTGACGTCGCAACGGCGACGTTCCCCCTATGCCAGGGCGCGGATGGGTTTTCGTCCATGAGGTTCTCTGGTCGCCGTGCGCGGCGACATGGGCCGCAGGCTTATGTAATGGTTGTGTGCCGCATGCGGGGTGCATGCGAATGCTGCGATTGTAGTCTCAGTTTATTACAGGAGATTACGGAAAAAGCCGGGAGTATTGCGCTCAGCGGGACAGATTGAGCCGATTCCTCGTCAGTTCGAAGGAAATCGGGAATTGGGAGTGGGAGTCGAGAAGGAGGGGCGGCCGGTGGAAACCTGCTGACAGCGCAAATAGCAGAGGAGCCGGGAAGCCGCAGTAGGGTCCATTGGCAGGAGAACGGCCGGTTAGCAGCTGAGACGCTTAATCGCAGAGACGCTCTTTGCCGAAGATATCGACTTAACCGCGGAGACGCACTTAACCGCGGAACGACCGCTCAGCGTCCGCCGCTGACGTCGAGCAGCGCGCCCGTCACATACGAGGCGGCGTCGCTCAGCAACCAGACGATCGACTCGGCGACTTCGTCGGCGCTGCCCGCGCGGCCCAGCGGTGTGGCCGCACCGAGTTGGGCGGCACGCTCCGGCTTGCCTCCGCTGGCGTGGATCTCGGTATCGATCAGGCCGGGACGCACCGCGTTGACGCGCACACCCTGCGGGCCGAGTTCCTTGGCGAGGCCGATCGTCATGGTGTCGATGGCGCCTTTCGAGCCGGCGTAGTCGACGTATTCGTTCGGCGAACCCAAACGCGCCGCCGCCGACGAGAGGTTCACGATCACGCCACCCGCGCCGCCGCGGCTGGTCGACATCCGGCGCGCGGCTTCGCGTGCGCATAGATACGCGCCGAGCACGTTGACGTCGAACATGCGCTTCAGACGCGCGAGGTCCATATCCGCGAGCTGGCTCGACGGCGCGACGATCCCGGCATTGTTGACGAGCGCGTCGAGGCGGCCGAACTTTTGCTGGAGCGTGTCGAACATCGCGATCACATCGGCCTCACTGGCGACGTCGCCGGCAATCGGCAACGCGTTGCCGCCGGCGCGCTCGACTTCCGCCACGGTTTCCTGCGCGGCCGCGAGATTGCGCGCGTAATTCACGCCGACCGACCAGCCGCGTGCGCCGAGCAAACGTGCGGTCGCGCGGCCAATGCCGCGGCTGCCGCCGGTAATCAGAACGGTTTTCGTCATTGCAATCTCATCATTCGGGTGGAGCCCCAGGCGCGTGCGGCTGGGCTTCGTTCAGAGGCTGGAACAAGCAATCGAACCAGCACTCAGACAAGCGCGGCGCACGACAATCAAACGGCGTCGCGCCTGATCGCCCATTTGTCGTTGGCAGGCGGCTGGTAGCGTTGCAGCTTGTCGATCAGCGCGACGGGATCGGCCTCCATCTGCAGGATGTCGAAGTAAGTCTGGCGCATGAAGCCTTCGTCTACCGTGTGCTTGAGCAACGCGATCAGCGGATCGTAAAAGCCGTCGATATTCAGCACGGCCACCGGCTTCTGGTGATAGCCGAGTTGCGCCCACGTATAGACCTCGAACAGCTCTTCGAGCGTGCCTACGCCGCCAGGCATCGCGACGAACGCGTCGGACAGGTCGGCCATCATCTTCTTGCGATGATGCATGTCGGGCACCACGTGCAGTTCGGTCAGCCCGTTATGGCCGACTTCCTTGTTGACGAGCAACTCGGGAATCACGCCGATCGCGCGGCCGCCTTCGGCCATGAC
>NZ_JAXDPY010000051.1:0-4724 GCF_034668105.1 Paraburkholderia sp.
CAGTACGGATACGCGGGACGTACAGCGCTGGCAGCGTCGAGCTTCGCCACCTGTTCGGGCGTCAGGTTCCAGCCCACTGCGCCCAGGTTCTGCCGCAACTGTTCTTCGTTACGCGCGCCGATCAGCACGGTCGAAACGGTAGGTCGCTGCAGCAGCCAGTTCAGTGCGATCTGCGGCACGGTCTTGCCGGTTTCGGCCGCGACTTCGTCGATCGCATCGAGCACGCGGAACAGATACTCGTCCGGCACCGGCGGCCCCATGTCGGAGGTTTTATGCAGACGGCTCGTTTCCGGCAACGGCTGACCGCGCTTGATCTTGCCGGTGAGACGCCCCCAGCCGAGCGGACTCCACACCACCGCGCCGACGCCTTGATCGACGCCGAGCGGCATCAACTCCCACTCGTAATCGCGACCGATCAGCGAGTAGTAAGTCTGATTCGCGACGTAGCGCGGATAGCCGTAACGATCCGCGGTGTCCTGCGATTTCATCAGGTGCCAGCCGGAGAAATTCGACACACCCGTGTAGCGGATCTTGCCCGCGCGCACGAGATCGTCGAGCGTCGACATGACTTCGGCGACCGGCGTCTTCGCGTCGAAACCATGCAACTGGAACAGATCGATGTAATCGGTTTGCAAACGTTTGAGCGCTGCGTCCACCGACTGGATCAGATGAAAACGTGACGAGCCGACATTGTTCGGACCGTCGTCGAAACGAAAGGTCGCCTTGGTCGAAATGATTGCTTTGTCTCGCTTGCCCTTGAGCGCTTCGCCGAGCACCGACTCGGAAGCGCCGCTCGAATAGATGTCCGCGCTGTCGAACATCGTGACGCCTGCATCGAAACAGATGTCGATCAGGCGACGTGCTTCGGCGACATCGGTGGCGCCCCACGCCTGAAAAAATTCGCCCTTGCCGCCGAACGTGCCCGTGCCGAAACTCAGGACCGGCACCTTGAAACCGGATGCACCCAGATGTCTGTATTCCATTGATCAATCTCCATGGCGTAGCCATCGATAAACGGACGTTCAGTCTACGCGCGTCTGGGCAAACGTGCCGGTGGCCTCGCGTCGGGATGCAGGTGTCGCGCGGGTTGAAGAGCGCTGTCATGGCGACGGATGAAGCGCCCCGTTCTGACCTGTCCGGCCAACGCACGGATGGCGCGTTGTCTTCATTGCGCCGCCGGCTCTCGCGCGGCGTTCAACGCGGCCAGCGCGTCGCGCGCACTCCGAATGACACTGTCCCAATCGCCCAATGCCGGCTGCCGGAACAACCTGGCTTGTGCGTACCAGGGCGAATCGGTACGTTCCAGCATCCAGCGCCAGCAACTGTCGAAGCGGTTCAGGATCCATACCGGTTGATCCAGCGCAGCAGTCAGATGCGCGGTGGATGTGTCCACCGATATCACCAGATCGAGGTTCGCCACCAACGCGGCGGTGTCGGCGAAGTCATCGAGTTCTTCTGTGTAATCGACGACACTCGCGGGCGGATCGTTGCGCGTTAATTGCAGCGCGGCCGGCCCTTTCTGCAGACTGAAGAACTGCACGTTCGGCACATCGAGGAGCGGCGCGAGCCGTTCGAACGTAATCGAACGGCGTGCGTCGTTCTTGCGGAGCTCGGCGACGTGTGGCCGATTTCCACCGGCCCAGACGAGTCCGACTTTCAAGCGCCCTTGCGCTTGTGCTGCGATACGCGTGGCCCATTCACGCGTTGCTTGCGGGTCCGCGAACAGATACGGTGTCTTTGCGGGAATAGTCGTGAGATCGGTTTTGAACGCAAGCGGCAGGCTCAGCAGAGGACAGTGGCAATCGAACGGCGGCAGTGCCTGCCCCGCTTCGACCAATTGATCCACGCCGTGGAGCGTGGACATCAGCCGCATCAATTCGGACGGTACTTCCAACACGACTTTGGCGCCGAGCTTCGACACTAGCGCGGCATAGCGGCAAAACTGCAGCGTGTCGCCGAGGCCCTGCTCGGCGTGCAGCAGAATCGTTTTGCCGTCGATTGAAAAATCCCCCAGCCAATGGGGCTGTGCGAAGGTGCGCTTGCTCGCCTTGATGCGGCGACGCTCCCAACGCCATTCATATTTCCGCCAGCCAGTTTTGAGCTGCCCCAATTGCAACAGGCAAAGCGATTCGTTCCAATGTGTTTCCGCTGCGGCGGGATTCACCGCCAGCGCGCGCTCATAGCTCGACAACGCTTGAGCGTGCTGGTTGAGATCGATCTGGGTCAGGCCGAGATTATTCCAGGCATCGGCGAAGGCCGGCGCCAGTTCAAGTGCGCGCCGATAGCTACGCTCCGCTTCTTGCGGCTGATTGAGATCGCTGAGCGCATTGCCGCGATTGCTCCATGCATCGGGATAGTTCGGCTGCAATGCAAGCGCGTGATCGCAGCTTGCCAGTGCATCGGCGGGACGGCCCAGATCGCGCAGCACACAGGCGCGATTGTTCCAGGCTTGCGCAAAATCCGGCGTTAATGCGAGCGCACGATCAAAGGTGGCAAGCGCGTCGAGCGGCAAATTCAGGCCGGCCTGCGCGTTGCCGCGATTGTTCAGTGCGTCCGGGAATCCGGGCTGCAATGCGAGTGCGCGATCGGCGCACGCGAGGGCTTCGTCGAAACGTTGCAGGGTATTGAGCGCATACGCGAGATTCGAATGAAGCGGCGCCTGTCTCGCGTTGATGGCAAGTGCTCCTCTGAGCAACTCGATGCCCTCTTGCAGACGACCCGTTTGCAGCGCGAGCGAGCCCAACAATTGCAGCGCGTCGAAATGGCGTGGCTTCAGTTCGAGAATCTCGCGATAGAGTTCTTCGGCCTCGGCGAATGCGCCGTTGCGCTGAAGCGCGATGGCTTGCCGAAGCATGTGGTCCAACTGTTGCGGGAGATTGGCAGGCTTGCTCATGAGACGAGCTTTGAATGAATGCGCGTGGAATCGGGAAAGGGCTTTCGAACGGGTTGAGTCGCGCTGGAAACGGCGCGGGTCAGGGCAGGCTCGAGAGAACGGAGCCGATTATCGCTGAAAAGAATGCATTCGGTTGGGTGTGTATGGGTTTGCTGTGGGCGTTCGGTTGGCTGTGGGGGTTCGGTTTGCGGTGGGCGTTCGGTTTGCGGTGGGCGTTCGGCTTGCTGTGACTGCGGTGGACGTTAGCGAAAAAGGTTGTGGTCGGGGATTTGGGAGCGCCTTTTCGAGGCTGCCTTTGGAAGCCGGCTTTTCGAGTCATTTTTCGAGCGGCTTTTCGAGCGGCGTTCCGAGCCACTTTGATCCCGCGACGACGCGCGTCACGCCGCAACGTGACGCGCGCTGGCGCCTACTATGACTCTTGTTTGCAGCTTACTGGACGCTCAGATGCTTACGTTTGGCGAGATCCTGTGCCATTGCGTAGTGCTGCTGGATAGTCGGGAGTGCCTTCTTCGCTGCTTCCTTCAACGGTTCGTCGCGGCCCGATGCGATTTCCGCCTGGAATGCCGACAACGCCTTCTGTTCGCCGGCCAGCGCGACCTGCTCGATGTAGGTCTTATCGAAGTCGGCGCCGCGCAGGTTGTTGATGCTCGCGAGCACTGCTGCGTCCGGATCGTTCTTTGGCACGTCGACACCACGCGGGCTTGCGGCCCGCAGCGCGTCTGAAATTTTCGCGTTGTCGCTCGACACGCGTTCGGCGAACGCCTTGACGTCCCGGTCGGTGGAGCGCGACGTGGCAATGCGTGCGGCATCGCGTTGCGTGGCGACGTTCCTCGTGGCATCGGCGATGAAGGCCTGATCGGCCGCATGTAGACGAGCTGTGTCCGGCGTTGCTGCTGATGGTGTGGTTTGCGCGGTTTGCGCGCTGGCCGCGGTAGCGGCGACAAGAAGGCTGGCCATACAGGCACGGGTAATAACGGCGAGAGGCAAGCGGATCATACGTTCTCCTTGGAATGGAAGCGAAATGACGATGATGCGTGTGCACTTTGGCCAATGCCGGCGATTGTATTTTGATCTTGCTAGTCGCTTGCAGGTGGCTAATGGTGCTGCGCTTTTATCGCTGTGCATTCTAGGGGGCGGGTTATTCAGTATGTGAAACGATGCTGTCGCTTCTGTAACGTTAGGTAACGTTTATGTGGATTACCTGGTGGCCAGGTGGGGGCCTGCGGCTCGGGGGTTGTTGGTTGATGTAGGTTTTTTTGCCTGCTCGGCGCTTGTTGGTCTGTGGTTTTTTGGTGTTGGGCTTTCCTTGTTTTCTTAGTGGTCTATTAGTGTTGCCCCTGTGCGGGGCGGCACTTACTTTCTTTGCCGCGGCCGGCAAAGAAAGATAAGCAAAGAAAGCCGATCACCCCGCCAGCTCATAAGCGGGTCCCCAGCACAGTCACTGCAGTGGCACATCTGGAATCCGTGTTCTCGCATATTCGGCGTGAGTGACAACGCGCTCATCCTTCCCGCCTCGCACTGCGTGCTCGCCGGAAGGGGCGATCCTGCAAACCCACGGCTTCGCTTCGCGTGGTGGGGGCCATCGGCTTCGCCTCGGCGCGAGCTGGTCTGCCGAAGAAATGCCGAGTGAACCGACAATCACCAGAACTATCTGAATGACCAAATAAATTGCTGAGCTCGAATAGCGCACCCGCCCGAAACGCAGCAATCGGGTTTAAGAAATGCGCTTCGGCGCGCGCAGCGTCGCTGGAAGTATGACGGCTGTGTCACTCATGCGGAATGAGCGATAGCACAGATTCCATGCACCACTACCGCGACTGTTCAGGGGACC
>NZ_JAXDPY010000052.1:0-3875 GCF_034668105.1 Paraburkholderia sp.
AGGCCGGCCCGTCTCGACGAGCTGGCGTGGCTCGATCAATAACGTCTCGCAAGCCGCAAACGGGCCTGGGTCTTTGCTTCCATGTCGGTGCCGAGCGTGGGCAGAAAATTAAAGTCGCCGGCAACAAGTGTGGCGACCACGATGCCGTCGCGAAACAGCAGGCGGTTGCCGGCCACCGACGGTACCTTGTCGCCGGTCAGCAAGGTGCCGGCGAGATTGAGCGGATCGGTCGCCGAGACGCACACCCAGACACCATCGTGTGCATGCCGGCGCACTTCGCGCAGCAAGGGGATCGCCTCGGGCAACGCAAATTGCTCCCCTGCGAGCCCGTTGACGAAGCGCCCGCCACGCACCTGGCCCCGCGCCTCGAGTCGCTGGAAGACCCGCAACAGGTCGCGCCATGGCGGCAGCCATTCGGCTTCGCGTTCGAGCAGGCGCCAGAACACGACACCGTAGCGGCGCAGCAGCGTCATCGCGATGTGTTCGAGTATCTCCGGTGCGAGCGGCGCACGCCGTCCGTTGACGGTGAGCGCGGGCCTGCGGCCGTTTTCGCTGCCATGGTGGTCGCCGTTGCCGCTTTCGGTTTCCGCTTTCGCCGGCCGTTTGATGAGCGCCCAGCGTCCTGCGTCGTCCATGCCGCCGATCAACGCACTCGACCTGACGCGCCGGCTGCCCGAATAGGCACTGCGTTTGGCGACCGGCTTCAGCAACGCCCGCAAGCCGGCGAAACTGTCGGAATTCACGAGGCCCGCGGCAACCAGTTCGCCCAGCGCGCTCTCCAGTTCCATGCGCAAGCCGCCGACCTCGGTCAGCAATTCGTCGAAGAACATCGCGCCATGTTGCGCTAACGTGTCATGGACGCTTTGCGCGCGAGCCGATAGCTCGGGTTGTTTCGACGGATCGAGCAGCGCGTGCCACTTGCGCACCTGAGCACGCGGCAAAAGCACGATCGGCGTGCTGCGCACCGGTCCGGCGGCAGCGCGTGCCCGCTCGGTCAGACGCGTCCAGACGATCTTGCCGGCACGGCATAGTTCGTCGAGCGAAACGTTTGCGTATGCCTTCACGCGCGCCGGCAGAATGTCTTCTTCCCATGCACCTGCAGCGGCCTGAAAACCCTCCATTTGTTCGAGTACGGCGGCCAGCGCGTCTCGTCCCTCGCTGCGGGTGTCCGGTGTCAGATGCTGCCACTCGAACAGAAAACGCATGAAGTCGTGCCGTTCCACCGGCTCGATCTCGCGCCGCAGGCGTTTCACCGTGTAACGGTGAATCCGCGCCAGCAAATGACGCTCGCACCATTCTTCTTCGATGGCGCCCGGCGAGAAGCGGCCGCGCATCACGTAGCCTTCCGCTTCGAGACGCGTCAGCGCGTGTTCGACCGATGCCGCCGGCAACTTCAGCGCCTCCGCGATCACGCGCATCGGCAGCGGGCCGAAGCCGGTCAGCCGGGCGCGCAGCACGTCGAGCAATGCGTCGTCCGCGCTCCACGTGTCGGTGTAGCCTTTCGGCGCGCTGAGCGGCGGTTCGAACGGGGCGTCGGGGTAGAGCGCCTGGAAACAGGTCAGACGCTCGACGGGCAGCCACAGCGCCTCGTCGGCCGCGAGCCGCAGCAGCGTCGCACGGCCCGATTCGGCGAGCGACGCAAGCCATGCCGGCCAGCCTTCGCTACCGCGCGCCTCGGCCTCGGTGAGGCAGGCAAGGCCCGTGAGCGCCTCATGCATCTCGTCGACGCCGCGCGCCTGCGGCCATGCTTCGTCGCGCACGCTGTCGATCGCGTCGGCATCGAGCGCGCCGAGGTCGTCGGCGCTGGACGGATCGGTCCAGCGCCGGTTCAGCACGGCTTGCGTGCGGCGTTCCTCGATCGGGGCGTCGTCGAGATAGGCGTAGGGCTTGGCGTTGAGGATTTCGGCGGCAAGCGGCGAGGGCGCCGGCAGATCGCGCGCGACCAGTTGCACGTCGCCCTGTTCGATACGGCGCAGCAACGCAATCCAGCTTTCGCTGTCCATCGCTTCGTGCAGGCAGTCGTCGACGGTCTGGTCCACTAACGGATGATGCGGCAGTTCGCGCTCGCCGACGACGTTTTCCAGACACGCGGCCTGGTCGGGAAACACGCTCGTCAGCAGATCCTCGCTGCGCATGCGCTGCAATTGCGGCGGCGTCTTGCGCCCGCCGGTATAACGCGGCAGGCCGAGCGCGGTGGTCGCGTTCCAGCGCCAGCGCACGCCGAACAATGGCGCGTCGAGCAGCGCCTGGATCAGCAGATGTTCGGCGCTGTTCGAATGCAGGTAACGCCATACGTCGTCGAGGACGAACGAATGGCTGCCCGTCAGCGACAACACGATCGCGTCTTCCGTCGCGGCGGCTTGCAGTTCGAAGTTGAAGGTCCGGCAAAAACGCTTGCGCAGCGCGAGACCCCATGCGCGGTTCACGCGGCTGCCGAACGGCGCGTGAATCACGAGTTGCGTGCCGCCGGATTCGTCGAAGAAACGCTCCATCACGAGCGTGTTTTGCGACGGCAGTACGCCGAGCGCGGCGCGTGCCCGGGCGAGATAGTCGACGATCTGGCGGGCGGCGGCTTCGTCCAGACCCAGGGTGTCGATGAGCCAGTCGATTGCGCGTTGGAGACGCGCGGGCATGACTTCGGTGTCGGCGTCGATACCGGCATGGGCATGGGCATCTCCATCGGCCTCCTGCCCATCTAACAGACGCCCAATCTGCTCCCGCAAGCGCGCTACGCCGAACGACAATTCATCGCTGCGCCCCGGTGCCTCGCCGAGCCAGAACGGAATATTCGGCGGCTGCCCCTGCGCGTCCTCGACCCGCACGCGGCCGCTCTCGATACGCAGAATCCGGTACGACGCATTGCCGAGTTGAAACACATCGCCGGCCAGACTCTCGACCGCGAAATCCTCGTTGACGGTGCCGATATTGATCGCCTGCGGTTCGAGCACCACCGCGTAGTCGGCGTTCTCGGGAATCGTGCCGCCCGAGGTGACGGCAACGAGTTTGCCGCCGCGCCGCCCACGCAAGGTGCCGCTCACCACGTCGCGATGAATATAGGCGCCACGCGGACCGTTGCGGCTCGTATAACCTTCGGCGAGCATGCGCAGCACGCTGTCGTATTGCTCGCGTTCCAGATCGGCGTAGGGTGCCGCGCGCCGCATCATCTCGAACAGCGCCGCTTCGTCCCACTCGGCGCTCGATACTTCAGCGACGATCTGTTGCGCGAGCACATCGAGCGGCGCGCGCGGAATCCGCAGCGCGTCGAGTTCGCCGCGCCGCACGCAGTCGAGCAATGCCGCGCATTCGATCAGATCGTCGCGCGAAGCCGGAAACAATCGCCCCTTCGGCATGCCGCCGACATGGTGGCCCGAGCGTCCCACCCGTTGCAGGAACGGCGCGATGGCGCGCGGCGAACCCATCTGGCAGACCAGATCGACGTCGCCGATATCGATGCCCAGTTCCAGCGACGCGGTGGCGATCAGCACGCGCAGATCACCCCGTTTCAGACGTTGTTCGGCGTCGAAACGATGCTCCTTGGCGAGACTGCCGTGATGCGCGGCGACGGCTTCCTTGCCGAGCCGTTCGGTCAGATGGCGCGCGGCGCGCTCGGCCATGCGGCGCGTGTTGACGAAAATCAGCGTAGTGCGATGCAGCGCGACCAGTTCGGCGAGGCGGTCGTAGACGCGCTCCCACACCTCATTGGGCATGACCGCTTCGAGCGGCACGGGCGGAATCTCCAGCGCGAGATCGCGCTCGCGGATGTGACCCACGTCGATGATCGCGCAGTCCGCGGGAACGCCGCTATCGATGCTCACGCCGCCGACCAGAAAGCGTGCGACCGCGCCGACGGGCTTTTGCGTGGCGGAGAGGCCGAT
>NZ_JAXDPY010000053.1:0-17030 GCF_034668105.1 Paraburkholderia sp.
GTGGGTACGGTTTTTGTTATTGAATTGCCGAGGATGGTGACGTTGGTGAGGGGGTCTTTTACTGGAAGGTAAGGTTTTTTGCCTACGGCGTTGGGGGTCGTTGATCTGTTTGCCTACGGCGTTGGCCCTTTCCTTGAACTGGTTCTTTGGTATTTGATTGATTTTTCGCTTCCTTGAACTGGCTCTTTGGCTTTTGATTTATTTTGGCCTTTCCTTGAACTGGCTCTTTGGCTTTTGATTGATTTTGGCCTTTCCTTGAATTGGCTCTTTGGCTTTTGATTGATTTTGGCCTTTCCTTGAATTGATATTGGTCTATTAGTGTTGCCCCTGTGCGGGGCGGCACTTACTTTCTTTGCCGCGGCAAAGAAAGATAAGCAAAGAAAGCCGCTCACCCCGCTAGCTCATAAGCGGGTCCCCCGCACAGTCACGGTAGTGGCGCATCTGGAATCTGTGTCCTCGCACATTCGGCGCGTGTGACAAAGCACTCATACTTCCCGCCTCGCACTGCGTGCTCGCCGGAAGGGGGAGCATGCAAACCAGTGGTCTTGTCTGAACGAGGTGGGAGCCATCGGCTTCGCCTCGGCGAAATGCCGAGTGAACCAACAAGGAATCGGGAATCGAATTGCCTGAATTGCCTGAATTGCCTGAATCGCCTGAATCGCCTGAATGACCTGAATGACCTGAATGACCTAAATAAGCCGAACAAGCCGAATAAACCGAATAAGCCGAATGAGCCGAATGAGCCGAATGAGCCGAATTGCCTGAATGAGCCGAACAAATTGATAAGCGTGAATGGGGCGTCGGCGGGAAACGCGGCAGTTGGTTTTAAGAAATGCGCTTCGGCGCGCGTAGCGTCGCCGGAAGTAAGACTGCCTTGTCACTCACGTTGAATGGGCGGGGGCACGGATTCCAGATGGACCACTACCTCGGCTGTGCGAGGGACCCGCTTATGAGCTGGCGGTGTGAGCGGCTTTCTTTGCTTATCTTTCTTTGCCGCGGCAAAGAAAGTAAGTGCCGCCCCGCACAGGGGCAACACTAATAGACCAATATCAATTCAAGGAAAGGCCAAAATCAATTAAACAAATCAAGGAAAAGCCAAAATCAATTAAACAAATTCCAAACAGCCAGTTCAAAAGAATTCCAGCGCCGTAGGCAAACAGACAAACAAGCGCCGCTCCGACAACCAACTCAAAAAAAAGCACCGCCAACGCAGCTGCGGCAAGAACCCTCGCGGCCCCCGGCAAAAACACCCCACTGTGCTACGCTACCCAAATCCAAAACCCAAACCCCGGCGGCGCCCCCGCCGCCCTTGTCATGCGTTCCTGGCGCATCCCAACCAAGCCGCCCCGCAGCGGGCAAATCAACACCTCACGTGTTACCGACCTCGTCATGTCCATCTCACATGCCGACCCGGACGCACTCGCTGCAAGCATTCTGAAAACCGTCGGCGACGCACTCCCCATCTCACAGTGCACCATCTTCGCCTACGAATTCGACGCGCGGCCGCGCACCGTCTCCGCCGCCGACCATCGCGGCGGCCGCTTTCTCCGTGATGTCGCCCAACGCTACGCCACCCACTTCCATGCGCTAGACGGCAACCGCGCCATCATCGGCCGCCCGCAGGCGAAACAGCTTCACCAGGCATTGGTCCTGCACCAGCAGCACAGCGAAGAAATCGAGAACGAAGCCTACCGCGCCGCATGCTACGCGCAGCCCAATGTCTCCGACCGGCTATCGTTGCTTCTGCAACCCATGCAAAGCGTCTGGCTGTCGATCAATCTGTATCGCGACAGCGCCAATGGCATGTTTCAGCCACGCGAACTCGAACACGTGGAGAACATGGCGCATCTGTTCGCGCACGCCGCGAAATCCCATTACGCCATCAACGGGCAGCATCAGCAAGGCACGGCAGCCGCAATGCTGGCACGCGTCAGACGCGCCTGTCCGGCCCTTACGCCGCGCGAGACCGATGTGCTGCGCGGCACGCTCGAAGGCGCCAACGCCGCCGAGATCGCCGATCAGATGGGTGTCAAGGCCTCCAGCGTGATTACCTATCAGAAGCGCGCTTACGCACGCCTGGGTATCTCCAGTCAGCGCCAGTTGTTCGCGCTATGTCTGCTGCCTGAGCAATCTTGATTCGGCTCGCTTCGTTCGCCCATCGGCTTGCGTCTCCCTGTCCCAGCGCTTCAGCCACGGCATGATGAATTCCGCAAAGCCATCCGCGGGCGGCGACAGCGCACGCTCGGTCGAGCGATACACGCAAACTTCGCGGATCGTCTCAGGGTCGACGATCCGCTTCATCACCAGCCCGAAAGTCCGCGCGAGCGGCGCCACATAGGCAGGCGCGAGCGTCACGGCAAGCCCCTGTGATGCCACGCCGAACGCCGTTGTCACATTGTCCACTACGTCCACCGGAATGATGCGCGCCTCCACCGGCAGATTAGCCAGCATCTGCTCCACCGCGCGCTCGTGATCGCGGCCAGTGGCAACGATCGGCACGTCGCGCACATGCTGCCACTGCACCCGGCGCCGCGCGTTCAACGGATGCGTCGGCGCACACCACATCACCCACGGGCTCGCGAACGCGGGATCGCAACGCACCCGTGTGCCGCTCTGACGATCCGGACCGATCGCGAGATCCACGTCGCCGCTTTCCACGCGCTCCACCAGTTGTTCGACCACGGTGTCGACGATGCGCACCACGACCTTCGGTTTGTCGCGCGCATATTCGGCGATCGCCGCCGGCAGTGCGGTCGCCGCGAGCACCAGCGGCGCGCCGACTCGCACGATGCCGGCCGCGCGATTGCGAATGTCGTCGGCGGATTGGGCGGCGGCGCGCACATAGCGCAGCACGGATTCCGCCGATGACAGAAAATCCTGCCCCGCACTCGACAGATTGACGCGCCGCGTGGTCCGGTCGAAGAGCCGAAAGCCCAGTTCCGTTTCCAGTTCGGCCAGCAACTGGCTGACCGCCGACGAAGTCAGCCCGAGCCGTTCCGCCGCCGCGCCGATACTGTGCAGATCGACGATCGCGAGAAAGGCTTCGAACTGACGGATGGTGACGCGTGTGAGTGGCATCTGGCGATTCTAAAGAAAAACTTACTAATCGTGAAAAATCGATTGATAGTAAGTGGCGCGCCAGTGGCCGACACTCGTCCTCATCGACGCGAAGGCAGAAACCCGCTTAGACTTCCGTCTCGCCCACGCGGCTCATGCAAGCCTCGAGCGCGCAGACCTGCAACAGTCCGTATGCCGGGCGCACGCCGGCCACTATCCAGCCCCATGCCGGGCTCCACGCAAGGAATCGCCATGTTCGACCACATTCCCGCCTACCCCGGCGACCCGATCCTGAGCCTGAACGAGGATTTCCAGCTCGATCCGCGGGCCCACAAGGTCAATCTGAGCATCGGCATCTATTTCGACGACGCCGGCAAGCTGCCCGTGATGGACGCGGTACGCCGCGCCGAAACCGCGTTGCTCGACTCGATCGGCCCGCGCTCCTACCTGCCGATGGCGGGGCTGCCGCTCTATCGCGAAGCGGCCCAGGCGCTGGTATTCGGCGCTGCCCACGAAGCGCGGGCAGCGGGGCGGATCGCGACCTTGCAGACCATCGGCGGCTCGGGCGCGCTGAAAGTCGGCGCGGATTTTCTGAAGCGCTATTTCCCGGGCTCGCAGATCTGGATCAGCGATCCGAGCTGGGAAAACCATCGCGTGGTGTTCGAAGGCGCGGGCCTCACGGTCAACACCTATCCGTACTACGACGAACTCACCGGCGGCCTGCGTTTCGCCGACATGATCGAAACGATCGGCCGTTTGCCGGAACACAGCATCGTGCTGCTGCACGCGTGCTGCCACAATCCCACCGGCGTCGATCCAAGCCCGGCGCAATGGGCCGAACTCGTGCCGGTATTGCAGCGCCGCAAACTGATCGCTTTTGTCGACATGGCCTATCAAGGTTTCGGCGCGGGTCTGGAAGAAGACGCCGCCTGCGTGCGCCTGCTTGCCGATGCGGGTGTGCCGTTGATCGCCGCCAATTCGTTTTCGAAGAATTTCTCGCTGTACGGCGAGCGCTGCGGTGCGTTGAGCGTGGTGTGCAAGAGTAAGGAAGAGGCGGCGCGCGTGCTCGGTCAATTGATGTCGACGGTGCGCGCCAACTACAGCAATCCGCCCACGCATGGCGCGCGCCTCGTGGCCAACGTGCTGTCGGACACGTCGCTGCGTGCCTCATGGGAGGCGGAACTCGCCACCATGCGCGAACGGATTCTCGCCATGCGCGGCACGATTCACGCAGGCCTTGCCGGCCGCGTCGATGAAGTGATGCGCGCGCGTTACGTCGCGCAGCGCGGCATGTTCACGTACACAGGCTTGAGCGAAGCCCAGGTCGAGCGTTTGCGCAGCGAATACGCCGTGTACGTGCTGCGTTCGGGACGTATGTGCGTCGCCGGATTGAATGCACGCAACGCCGGCTATGTGGCTTCGTCGATCGCGGCGGTGGTCGGAAGCGTATAACGCGGATGTTCACCATCACCAGACGATAACGAACCTAACCCAGGCAGCGAACTATAACAATGGAGACCCTGATGACGACACTTGAACAGCAACCGGCAAGTCCGCCGAAATCCGTCGCGATGCATCCCGACGAATGGCAGGCGCGCGTGCAGCTCGCCGCGGCCTATCGCATCTTCGACATGCTGGGCTGGACCGAGATGATCTACAACCACATCACGTTGCGCGTGCCGGCGAGCGTGTGCGGCGGCGAGCGGCACTTCCTGATCAATCCGTTCGGGCTGCACTACAGTGAAGTGACGGCGAGCAATCTCGTGAAGATCGACGCGCAAGGGCGCGTGCTCGACAACTCGCCGTATCCGGTGAATCCCGCGGGTTTCGTCGTGCATGCCGCGATTCACGAAGGCCTCGCCGACGCGCACTGCGTGATGCACACGCACACCACGGCCGGCGTCGCGGTGGCCTGCCTCGAAAACGGTCTGGAGCAAACCAACTTCTATAGCGCGCAGTTGCACGATCGCATCGCGTATCACGACTTCGAAGGCATCACGGTGCATGCGCAAGAAGGGCCGCGTCTGCTCGAACATATCGGCAACCGGCAGGCGGTGATCTTGCGCAACCACGGTCTGCTTGCATGGGGCCACACGTTGCCGCAGACTTTCGCAATCTTGTGGACGCTCAACCGCGCGTGCGAAATCCAGATGGCCACGTTCTCAATGGGCCGCGCGCGGCCGGTGCCGGAAGAGGTGGCGATCCGTTGCTCGCGCGACTCGTTGCAGTTCGATCCGCGCCACGGTGCGGGACAGGATGTGTTCGATGCGTTGGTGCGGCGCGTGGATCGCATCGACGCGAGCTACAAGGATTAACGCGGGAACCCATGCAAGGATTGAATCGATGAAAGTAGCAATCTACGGTGCAGGCGCGATCGGCGGCTGGATAGGCGTGAAGCTTGCGCAGGCCGGTCACGGGATAAGCGTGGTGGCACGCGGCGCCACGCTCGATGCGTTGCGGCAGCACGGCTTACGTTTGATCGAAGGCGGCGTGACGCACACCGCCAGCGTGAACGCGAGCGAACAGCCGGCGCAGCTCGGCGTGCAGGACCTCGTGGTGGTGGCGGTCAAGGGGCCGGCCATGGCGTCGGTGGCCGCGCGTATCGCGCCGCTGCTGAACCCGCGGACCATCGTGCTGACCGCCATGAACGGTGTGCCATGGTGGTTCTGCGACGGGCTCGGCCGTGATTTTGCGGGCCAGCGTTTGAAGTCGATCGATCCTGAAGGCGCGATCGCCGCCGCGATTCCGACCGCGCAGACGGTGGGTTGCGTGGTGCATGCGAGCTGTCTGGTCGAAGCGCCGGGCGTCATCAAGCATCACCAGGGCAACGGGTTGATCATCGGCGAGGCGTCCGGGCAGCCGAGCGAACGCGTCAACGCGCTCACCGCCACGTTCGCGGCGGCGGCCTTCAACGCATCGGTGTCCGAGCAGATCCAGCGCGACGTCTGGTACAAGCTGTGGGGCAACATGACGATGAATCCCGTCAGCGCCATCACCGGCGCGACCACCGACCGGATCCTCAGCGACCCACTGGTGCGTAACTTCGTGACGAGCATCATGCTGGAGGCGAAGGAAATCGGTGCGCGTTTCGGTATTCCAATCGAACAGGCGCCCGACGATCGCCATGAGGTCACACTCAAACTCGGCGCGATGAAAACCTCAATGCTGCAAGACGTGCAAGCGGGCAAGCCGGTGGAACTCGACGCGCTGGTCGCCGCCGTGCGTGAGCTGGGCCAGCTTACCGATGTGCCGACGCCCTATACGGACGCGTTGCTCGGCCTCGCACGTCTGCATGCGAGCACGTTGGGGTTGTACCCGCGGCAGTGAAGCTTGCGCGTTACGCAGTCACGGCGGCCGGGGCCGGCAGCCTCGCCGCCTCGATCAACGACAACGCCCGCTGCGGGTCGCCGATCTCCGTCATCGAAAGCAGCGCAAGGCGTGCGAGATACATGGGCGCTTGCGCTTCGCCTTCAGCGGTCAGTGTCTTGCAGAGCGTCGTGTAGACGAGGTCGAGTTCGCTATCGGTCATGGTGTGGGCTCCTCTTGCGTCAATTCGTCAGACTGGCCGTCACGGCGCTTTGCACATTTGCCGCGCTGCCTATACGCCAGCGGGCGAGCACGTGTCCATCCGGCCGGATCAGATAGACGGTGCCCGGCGCCGCGTCGAGCATCTCATGCAAGCGGCCCGCCGGATCGACCACATGCGCGCTGGCAGGGCGCGGCGCATCGCCGGTGATCAGCGTGACTGCTGTGAACGGAATGCTGTGTTCGCCAAGCGCGTGGTGCAATTGCTGCCATGCGTCGTCTTGCGCCGTGTCCGCGCCGAAACGTAGCGCCGTGAAGCAGGGCCCAAGCAGATCGGTGAGATGGATGTCGACGGCAGCTCCCTCGCAAAACCGTTGCAGGCGGCACTCGGGCAGTACCGTGCCTGGCGCCGGACCTTTGGCGAACGTGCCCGACGCCACCGCTGCGATCCAGTTGAGCGGCGACTTCGCATACGCAATCGCATGCGTCTGCCGCGGATTGATCAGCGGCCGCACGGCGGGGTGACGCTCGGCAAGCCCTAACACGGCCTTGCGCATCAGATCGAATGCGAACGAGGGCGGCGCCATGAATTCCGTGCTCTTCATTCCGTAGCTCAGGTTTTCACGCGCGGCGAAAACGCGTTCGTCGCTGTAGCTGTCGAGCAGGCGCTCCGATGCAATGCCGTTGACCACGCAAGCGAGTTTCCAGCCGAGATTGTCGGCGTCGTCGATGCCGGAATTCGCGCCGCGCACGCCGAAAATCGGCACGAGATGCGCGGCGTCGCCCGCGAACAGCACCGAGCCGTGGCGATAGCGCTCGAGCGTCAATGCGTTGGCCTTGTAGACGGTAATCCAGATCGGCGACCATTCGCCTGTTTCACCCATCGAGTCGAGCACGCTCTGCACGCGCGGCATCACGTTGTCTGGCTGGATTGCGGCCTCCTGGTCTTCGTCGTCGCGAAGCTGGTAGTCGATGCGCCAGACGTTGTCGGGCTGCTTGTGCACCAGTACTGTCGAGCCGGGATTGGAGGGCGGATCGAAATAGGCGAGACGCTCGGTGGCGCGCTCGCTCTTCAGTTCGATGTCGACGATCACGTAGCGGCCTTCGTACGTGGTGCCGGTGAGTTTGAGGCCGAGCGCCTCGCGAATCGTGCTGCGGCCGCCGTCGCATGCGACGACCCAGTCCGCGTGCATGGTCCACGCGGTGTCGCCGGTGCGCAGGTCCAGCGTGGCACCGGCGGCATCATGCCCGGCATGTTGTTCGATGCCGGTCACGCGGGTTTGCCAGCGGATCTCGATCAGATCGGCGTGCTGTTCCACTTCGTCGAGCAGGAGCTGTTCGATCTGGTATTGCGCGATGTTGATCATCGGCGGCAGCGATTGCTCGTCGTCCTGATGCATCGTGAAGCGGAACACTTCGGCGTCGCGATAGAAACTGCGGCCGCCCGTCCATGGCAAGCCCTTTTGCAGGAAGCCGTGCACGGCGCCGAGGCGTTTGAAAATCTCCAGGCTGCGCCGGGAAATGCAGATCGCGCGGCTGCCGGTGCAGACGCCGTCGTCGGCCTCGATCAGCACCGAGCGCACGCCCTGGCGAGCCAGCGCGAGCGCCAGCGTCATGCCGACCGGGCCGCCGCCGACAATGGCGACCGCGCGCCGCACCGGGTCGTGGCCGTCGATCAGCGGCGGCACCACGCCCGCATAGTGACGAGGCGTGAACGGATAAGGTTTGAAGCTGCGGCTCATGCGTGTCTCCTGGATCTTCGATGCCCATGGATTGCCCGCCGCGGCCTGAGTGCGCTCTGGAGGCGGTGCGAATCGATGGCTGAAGTATGGAGGAGGGATGGCGCGCGGCTGTCCTCATTTTGGGTACATGACCCGGGACGTTGGAGTGTGCGCCGGGGCAGCTGGCACTCGGCTCACGGCTCACCGCCCAGGGCTCACGGCCCAAGACCCACGCCGCGGGCCGCCGCAAAACCAGCCCAGCCCTCAATCAGCCCCAGCCGCATGCGAAGGCTGCCGCGCGTGCTGCAAGCTTGCGCCCAGCTGGCACTCCTCGATCATCGCGCGGAACGTCGGCGCCGTATGCGAAGCACCGGTCGCGCCCATCTCCGCAGCGCCCTCCGGTGCGCCGCCCACGCCCACCACCAGGGTCGCCCTGGGCCGCCATTCCCGCGTGCGCCGCAGCATATTGCGCAGATACGGCGGCGAGTCCGGCGCGTCGAGCGAGATGATGCAGATGATCGGCGCGTCCTTGAAGCTCGGTTCGTCGGCACGCGCGCTGCGATAACCGGAGTGCGTCGCCATCATCGGTGCGAGCCCCTGGCGCCCAAGCAATTGCACGGCGATCGCGGTGGTGACTTCGTCGAATGCGCCCCGTCCGGGCACGCACAGCACCGACGTCCTGTCGGTCTCATGGCGTACCGGCACGTCGCTCTCATGCCGCTCGGAAAGGTCGGCTGAAGCCGAAGCCAGCAGCGCCTCGGCGGCGTCGGCCGAGTCGGTGCGGGAGAGCCGGTCCGGGAGCCCGTCGGCGATTTCCAGGTTTTCGACGATATCGACCAGCGCGTCGTTGATCCGCGCCAGCTGGTCGGGCATCAATACGCCGCGCATCGCATCGTTGCGCGCGAGCTTGAGGCCTTCCAGCGCGACCTTGTCGTAGTAATCGATCAGCGACATCTCGCGCAGCAGGCGCTCGGCCTGCACGATGGCTTCGTGCGGATCGTCCGCCAGAAGCCGTTGATAGAAGTTCTGCGCGGGCGTGAGGGCGGGCTGATCGCCCAGCAGCACGGTGAGAAAGTTCAGACGATCGGCATAGCGTCCCAGCGTGACGACGCACAGCGTGAGCGGCGTGGAGAGCACGAGCCCGATCGGCCCCCACAGCCAGCTCCAGAAAATCGCCGCCACCACCACCGCGAGCGGCGACAGACCCGAGCGATGCCCGTACAGCAGCGGCTCGGCGATCTGCCCGGCCACCACATCGACGACGATAAACAGGATCAGCGTATAGACCGCCATGGTCCATTGAGGCTGGATGGCGGCGGCGAGAAACACGGCAAGAATGGCGGCGATCCAGATGCCGATGTACGGCACGAAGCGCAGCAACGCGGCAATCACGCCGAACAGCAGCGCCCCCGGCACGCCGATGATCGCCAGACCAATCGCGATGATGCCGCCCGCGCTGAGATTCACGCCGAGTTGCGCGACGAAATAGCGGCTCAGCCGCACGGCGGCGTCGTTGATTGCGGTGGTCGTGCGGTGCAGATCGCGCGAACCGAAAAGACTGATCAAACGGTCGCGCAGATCCTCACGCTGCAGCAAGATGAAGATCGTCACGACCAGCACGATGAAGGTGGTCTCGATCGGCGCAATCGCGGGTGATAGCGCGCGCTGCGCAAGTTGCATCGGCGTGGGCGAAGGCTCGTGGACTTCGACGGGCTGCGGCACCGCGGGCGCGTTGCGCGCCGCGCGTCCGGTGGGGCGCGGCGGGTTCGGCTTGCTCGGCGCGACCCGCTGCAGCGTGGCGGCGGCGCGGCTCATCAGCGAATCGGCCCGGCCGACGGTTTTCTCCTGCACGGTCTCGATCTTTTGCTCGATCGCCACCTGATACTGCGGCAGATCGCCTGCCAGTTGCACCAGTTGCGCCCCGATCAAGCCACCCACGGCCAGCAAGGTGGCGAGGGCGAACAGCACCGCGATAAAGATCGACGGCAATTGACCCATGTGCAGGCGCCGCAGTGCCTGGACCAGCGGCGCGAGCAAAAAGCTGAGCAGCACGGAGAGCGTGATCGGGATCAACACCGCGCGGCCGAAGTACAGCCCGCACACCACCACCACGCCGGTAATCACCGACGCCAGGCCGTGCAGGCTGGGCGTGCCTGGCGGGTATACGCGGTTCGGCCGTCCATGCGGCGGTAACGATATTTTCATGAGCACACTTCTCGAGGTTGACGCTGTCGCTTCGGTGAGGGGCGCGCGGATGAACCACGGCTGAGACTAGCGCCTTAGCAAGTCATATGCCTGGATTGTAGGCGCTTTGACGCCCGGCGAACCGGCCCCTTAGCCCATGTGCAAACGCAGCAGCTCGAACAGCTGCGAACTCGCATACAGCAGCAAGCCGATAAAGCCGCCCACGAGCGTGCCGTTGATGCGGATGTACTGCAGATCCTTGCCGATGTTCAGCTCGATTTGCCGTGACATGTCGCGCGCGTCCCAGTTCTTCACTGTATCGCTGATGTGGCGCGTGAGGAACTGGGCGAAATCCGGTGCCATGGCGCGCGCCGCTTCTTCCAGATGGTCGTTCAACGACTGACGCAGCGCGGGGTCGTGCGCCAGTTCGCGGCCCACCCACTGGCCCATCGCCATCACTCTGGCGTGCAGCGCCGATTCGCTGCTTTGCAGATCGCGCTTGAGCCAGGCGCGTAATTCGCCCCACATGTCCTTCACATACGAGCTGAGCGCGTCGCCTTCCACCAGATAGCGCTTCAGTTCCTCGCCTTTTTGCAGGAACGCCGGATCGCTTTTGAGTTTGCCGATCAGCTTCTGCGCCGCCTCGTCGAATTTCTGACGCAGTTGATGGGTGGGATTCTCGCTGATCTGTTCGAGCATCCGGTTCACTGCCTTGGCGATCGCCTCGGCGCCTTTTTCGCCGAGCCACGCCGACGGCAGGATTTTTTCCATCTTCGGATATTCGCTCTTCACCCACTCGACGATGCGCTCCGCGATAAACTCGCGCGCCTGCGGTTCGCGCAACAGGGCGACGACCTGTTCGATGCCGGCGTCGAGCAGTTCCTGGTGACGGCCGTCTTTGGTGAGCGTATCGAGAATCGCGCCCATGGACTGCGACAGATCGACTTTGGCCAGCACGTCGCGTAGTGCGTTTTTAATGAAGACCTGGATGCGCACGTCATCGGTCAGTTCGAGAATGCCGCCCGTCAGCTTGACGACATAGTCGCCCAGACGCGCGGTGTTGGCCGGCGTGGTCAGCCACGCGGTGATGCTTTGGGCCGGGTCGTGCTTCTGGATCAGGCCGACCAGCGACGGTACGTCCAGAAACTTGTCCTGCACGAACACCGCGAGGTTGTCGGCGATCTTGTGCTTGTTCTTCGGAATGATCGCGGTGTGCGCGGAGACAATGGGGATCGGCACGCGGCGAAACAGCGCGACCACGGCGAACCAGTCGGCGAGCGCGCCGACCATGGCGGCCTCGGCCACCGCCTTGATGCCGTCCACCCAGATGCCGCGCGGCATGAAGGCAGTCACCACGAAAACGCAGGCGGCCGCCGCCAACAGCAGCAACGGTGTGCGCTTGGCTTGCTTCAGTTCGGTTTCTTTGTTCATCGGCAGCAGGGTGGCGGAGTTCAGGTCGATTGAAATGTGCGGTGCGAAACGTGCGGCACGCTTGGCATGCTTGTCCAGAAACGCGAGTGTAGCGCCGCTGTTCCGGCATGGGGTCCGGCTTTGGCCATTCCTTGATCCGCCGGCGCGGTAACATCTGCGGTTAGACTGCGTGGCAATGCTTGAACGAGCGCTGCATGCGCGCTGAAAGACGATGCAATTGAACGGAATGGAGGCACATTGATCAGGTTTCTGCACACTGCGGATTGGCAGATCGGCACGCAATTCGGCCAGTTCGAGCCGGACGAAGCCGCGCATCTCGCGGAAGCACGCTTTGAAACCGTGCGCCGGATCGCCGAGGAAGCGGCGGCGCGCCAGGTCGACGCCGTGCTGGTCGCGGGCGACGTATTCGACCTGCAGACCGTATCGGACACGGTGATCCGCCGCTTGTTCGGCGCGCTGCAAGCCTTCGCGGGCCCGTGGATCATGCTGCCCGGCAATCACGACGCCGCGCTGGTCGAGAGCGTGTGGACCCGCGCGCAGCGGCTGAACTGCATTGCGCCCAATGTGAGAGTGGTGCGCGAACCCGGCGTCGTGACGCTCGACGCCTGCAAGGCCGCATTGCTCTGCGCGCCGCTTACGCAACGTATCACCTACGACGACACAACCGGCTTCTTCGACACCACCCCGACGCCGCCCGGCTATCACCGCATCGGGCTCGCGCATGGCAGCGTGAGCGGGATTCTGCAGGAGGGAATCGATTCGTCGAACCCGATCGCGCCGACGCGTGCCGCGAGCGCCCGTCTGGACTATCTCGCGCTGGGCGACTGGCACGGCCATCTGCGTGTCGACGAGCGCACCTGGTATGCCGGCACGCACGAGCAGGACCGGTTCCGCGCCAACGATCCCGGCTTTATGCTCGATGTGACGCTGACTGAGCCAGGCGCCGCGCCGCTAGTCGAAGCGGTGCGAGTCGGCAAATATCAATGGCATCGCTGGGAAGAAACGATCTCGGTGCCGACCGACGTGGACTCGCTCAAGCTGCGCCTCGCGGCATTAGGCAGTCACGACGTGCTGCGGGTCACCGTCGGCGGCACGACCGCCCTGGCCGAGGCGCAAGCGCTTCACGTCGCGATGGAAGAAACCCGCGCGCGGGTGCGTGCGCTGCGCGTCGATCTGAGCGGCCTGCAAGTGCTGCCCACCGCCGACGATCTCGCCGAACTCGGCGCGCAAAGCGGTTATCTGGCGAAGGTGGTTGCACGCTTGCGCGGCCTGCAGGAGGACCCGCAGGCCGACCCGCAACAGGTCAAACGCGCGGCGGAGGCCTTGTTGCTGCTGGCGCGCTTTCAGCGTGAACTGCCGCGCGAAGCGAGGTCCGCATGAAGCTGGAAAGCATCGCGATTCAGGAGTTCAAGCAGTTCACCGGCAGGCTCGTTATCGACGATCTGCAGCCTGGGCTCAATCTGTTCACCGGACCGAACGAGGCCGGCAAGAGCACGATTGCCGAAGCCGTGCGGGCGGTGTTCCTCGAACGCTACAAGGCTTCGCATCTGAAAGACCTGTTGCCGTGGGGCAAGGCGAGCGGACAACCATCGGTTGAAGTGACGTTCGATCTGGATGGCACGGCGTGCCGGCTCTCGAAGCAGTTCGTCACGCGCCAGCGCTGCGAGCTGAAGATCGGCCAGACGGTGTTCGGCGAGGATGAAGCGGAAGACAGGCTTGCTGTGCTGCTCGGCTTTTCGCGTGCCGCGCGGGGGCCGTTGAAGGCGGAAAACGCGGGCGTTCCCGGTTTGTTGTGGGTGCAACAAGGCGGCACGCAGGAAGTGCGCGATTCCACCGGGCACGCGGCGCAGTATCTGCGCGATGCGTTGTCGCAACTGTCGGGCGGTCATGAATCGGCGGGTGAGGATGCGCTGATCGCGGCGGTACAGCGCGAGCTTCGGCAACTGCTCACGGCGCGCACGCAGAAGTCGACCGGGCCGTTGGCCGAAGCCGAACAGAGGCTGGCGGCGCTGATTGTGGAACGCGACGATCTGGAGCACCAGCGTCAGCAGTTCGACGAGAATATCGCGCGCCTTGCCGCGCAGCAGGACGCCTTCGAGGACGCGCAGCGCAAGCGTCCCTGGGAGCTTCACGAGCAGAAGGCCGTAGAGGCGCAACAACGCGCCGATGCCGCGGCGGAACTCGAGCGCAGTCTTCAGGGGCTCGCGCAGTCGCTGAAATTGAGCGATGCGGAACTGGCGCTCTCGGTGCAGCAGGAACAGGCCGCAACGGAGCTGGAAGCGGCCGTCGCTCGCGAGCGGCAGCAACTCGATGCCGCGCGCGCCGATGTGTCGGCGGTTCAGAACGAACATGCGCAGACGCAGGCGCGTGTGGCGCAATTCGAACAGGTATACGCCGATACCAACCGCGCGCAGGAACTGGCGAACGCTGCGGTCACCGCGGGCGATTTACGGAGTCAGATTGCACTTCATCGCACCGAGCGCGAGCGCCTGGAGGCGTCGATCGAGGCCGCCGGCAACGCGAATGAGGCCGTACTGCAAGCGACGCGCGCGGCGGCCGCAGTTGAAATCGACGGGGCGCAACTGAAGCGGCTCCAATCGCTCGATACGGAGTTGACCGTGCTGCGCGCGCGGACCGAAGCGGCGATGACGCGCATCGAGTACCGCTTGAACGACGCGATTACGGTCGGCGATACGGAGGTGAGCGGCGAGGGTGTGCTGCGGCTCGACGAGGAGAAGCGGATCGGCCTTGGCGCGCTCGGTGAATTGCGGGTGATTCCGGGCGTGTCCGATCTGTCCGCGCAGCTGTCTGAACTGGCGTCGCTCGAAGCCCGGCATGCGCAGTTGTTGCAGACACTCGGTGTTGCTTCACTGGGCGAGGCCGAGGCCAGACACGAGCAGTGGAAGGCGCTGGTCGCGCAGCAGAAAAGTCAGGCGAAGATACTTGAGGTGCACGCGCCGCAGGGTATCGACGCGCTGCGGGCAGCGTTGGCTTCGGCGGATGCACGATTGCAATCGGCCAATGGACGGCTTGCGGCCTTGCCCGATGTGTCCGCTGCGCCCCCGCTCGACGAGGCGCGCCGCAACGCCGAGATCGCGCGTGATGCGCTGGACGCCGCGAGGACAGTCCTCGCGCAAGCCGCCGAGAAACGCTCGACCGCCACGGCCACGACGGAATCGCTCGCCGCGCAGTTGCAGCGCAAGCAGGCGCAGTTAAGCGACGCAGCGTTCTGCCGCAACCGCGCGCAGTGGCAGACGAAAATCGTCGAGCAGCGTGTGCAGGTCGAGGCGCTGAAGAAGCAGCTCGAGGGCCGCGAGCGCGAGTTGGAAGCCGCGCGTCTGGACGATCCGGCGGCTGAGGCGAAGCGCTATCGTGCGTCGGCGGAACTCGCGCGCAACGAGCAGCATGAACGGCAAGTGCGGATCGCGCAGTTGCGCAGCCAGCTCGAGACGGTGGGGGCCTCCGGCCTCGGCGAGCGTCTTGCGGCGGTCAAAGCGGCGCTCGAGCAGGCCACGCGCCGCAAGGACGAACTCAGCTTGCGCGCGAGTGCATTGAGCTTGCTGGACGAAGTGCTCGTCGACGAACGCGATGCGGCGGTGGCGCAGTTGCGCGCGCCGTTGACCGAGCGGCTTGGACACTACCTGAAGCGGATTTTCCCGCAGTCGACGATCGCGCTCGGCGACGATCTGAGCCCCGCGACGCTGGATCGTTATGGCCGTGCGGATACGCTCGATGCGTTGAGCTTTGGTACACGGGAACAGCTCGGTATTCTGACGCGGCTAGCCTATGCGGATCTTTTGAAAGCCTCGGGCCGCCCCACCTTGCTGATGCTCGACGACGCCGCCGTGCACACCGATGCGGCGCGGCGCGATGCGATCAAGCGCGCGCTGATCGATGCGGCCACACGGCACCAGATCCTCGTGTTCACGTGCCATCCGGAGCTTTGGGACGATCTGGGAGTGAGGCAGCGGGCGATCGAGGATTTGAAGGTGGCGGCTTAGGAACCCCGGCTGGCGATTGACAACGGCATCAATAGTAGAAGCCGAAATCCGACGCGTAACCGTCGTCGTACACCGGGGCGCTAAAGTCCCAGTCGCCTGTTCCATCTCCGTAACCGTCATCCAGTGAGAAGTTGTACTGGCCGCCGCTTGACGATATTAACGAGCCGTCCCCGTTGTAATCTGACCAGCCGGTTTCGAACCCGGTCGGGCCGTAGGCGAGCGCGTCGTAGCCGCCGCCGACTGTGTAGGTGAAGTCGGTGAAGCCGGTCAACTGCCCCTGGCTATTGAATGCGTCGTACTGCGTCTCACGGCCCGATGCATCGTAGATGATGGCGTCCTGCGAGTTGTCGCTGTTGAACAGGTGTTCGACCATGCTGCCATCGCTGCCGTACGAGTCATACTGTGTTTCCCGACCGGTCGAACCGTTGAAAAAATAGTCATCGGTTTTGTGGCCGCTCGTGTCGAACCTGGCGAATTCGGTTTCCTGGCCTGCGCTGTTGTAGACGGTCGCCGTTTGCGTATTGTCCGCGTTGAACTGGTGGGTCGTGATTTGATTGGACGTGTACTCGTTGTATTGCGTGGCGCGGCCGTTGGCGTCGTAGAAGATATCGGTGGCGAGCTTGCCGTTCGTTCCGTACGTCGCGTACTCGGAGATGTGTCCCGATGGGTCGAAGACTGCGGCGTTTTGCGTGCCGTCTGGATTGAAGATGTGCGCGACTCCACTTCCGTTCGCGTTGTAGTCGGTCTCCTGGAGTTCAGCGCCCGTTTTCCCATCGAAGACGAGGTCTTTGCTTATCTTGCCGCTCGCGTCAAAGGTGGCTTGCTCGGTTTCATGACCGCCCGCATTGAATACCGTTGCGCTCTGCATACCGTTGGTGTTGTAGACGCGGTCGATCTGACTGCCATCGGCGTTGAAGTCGTTTTCTTGCGTGAGCTGTCCAGTTGTGGCGTTGTAGAACAGGTCTTGGGTTTTGGCGCCGTTGGCGTTGAAGGTGGCGTATTCCGTTTCGTGACCTGCGGCATCGAAGACGACCGAGTTTTGCGTGCCGTCGCTGTTGATGACGCGGTCGATCTGACTGCCATCGGCGTTGAAGTCGTTTTCGCGCGTCAG
>NZ_JAXDPY010000054.1:0-18238 GCF_034668105.1 Paraburkholderia sp.
TGTACGACGAAAACGCGGCAGGCAACAATCTGCTGTTCGAAGGCGCGCAAGGCACGCTGCTCGACATCGACCACGGCACCTATCCGTTCGTCACGTCGAGCAACTGCGTGGCCGGCGCAGCCACCGCTGGCGCGGGCGTCGGTCCGCAAAAGCTGAACTACATTCTCGGCATCACCAAGGCGTATTGCACGCGTGTCGGTTCGGGCCCGTTCCCGAGCGAACTGTACGATGCGGATAACGCCGCGCGTCAGGAACCGATCGGCCTGGAACTCGCCAAGGTCGGCAAGGAATTCGGCTCGGTAACGGGCCGTCCGCGCCGCACGGGCTGGCTCGACGCCGCCGCGCTGCGCCGCTCGATCCAGATCAACGGCGTGTCGGGTCTGTGCATGACCAAGCTCGACGTGCTCGACGGTCTCGACGAAGTGAAGCTGTGCATCGGCTACACGGTCGACGGCAAGCAAGTCGACCTGCTGCCGCGTGGCGCCTCGGAAGTCGCGCGTTGCGTGCCGGTGTACGAAACCTTTCCGGGCTGGAAGGAAAGCACCGTCGGCATCACGGAATGGGACAAGTTGCCGGCCAGCGCGCGTGCGTATCTGACGCGTGTGCAGGAAGTCGCGGGTATTCCGATCGACATGGTGTCGACCGGTCCGGATCGCGACGAAACCATTCTGCTGCGTCATCCGTTCAAGGTTTAAGCCATGGTTCAAGGTGTACCCATGATTGCGATGAAAGATCCGCGCAACGATGACAAGAACCTGTGGGTCGGCTGGGACGAGTATCACCGGCTGATCGAACTACTGGCGTTGGCCGTGCATGAATCGGGTTGGAAGTTCGACAAGATCTTGTGTCTCGCGCGCGGTGGTTTGCGCGTCGGCGACCAGCTCTCGCGCATTTACGATCTGCCGCTGGCGATTCTCGCCACCAGTTCGTACCGCGAAGCGGCCGGCACGGAGCAGGGCGAACTCGATATCGCGCAATACATCACCATGACGCGCGGCGAGCTGCACGGCAACGTGTTGCTGGTCGACGACCTGGTGGATTCGGGCGTGACGCTGGCACGTGTCCAGCAGCATCTGAAGGAACGTTATCCGGCGATCACCGCGGTGCGTTCGGCGGTGCTCTGGTACAAGGGCTGCTCGAAAGTGAAGCCCGATTACCACGTGCAGTATCTGCCCACCAATCCGTGGATTCACCAGCCGTTCGAGGAGTGGGATACGGTTCGTCCGCACAACCTCGGCGCGTGGATCAAGCGCGGTACGCAGCAGGAGCAGGAATCGTCAGGTACGTGAGGTCAGACGTAATGCGCTGCGACACCGTACTTATTGCGTTGCCGCCAGGGCAGTACCTGCAAAACGGAGCCGGATTCGGCTCCGTTTTTTTATGCGCTTCGTGTATGCGCTTGGTGTATGCATTTCAGCGCGTTCTGCGAACGGCGCCTCGCGAACGCGCAGGGCCGCACCAGCGCATCGCCTGACGCCGCAGACGCGCCCAAATCGCAGTGCTACACTGCGCGGACCATCCACGTGGTGTATCCACAACAAGCCGGGCGGCGCTAGACGGGCAGTTTAGAATAGCGGTCGTTTTTCCGCTCAGGGAACGGATTTCCTCGCGTTTATGACAGATAACAATCACGTGCACAAACAGCCTCTGCCGTCCCTCGCGATTGCCGCGATCGGAGTGGTATTCGGCGATATCGGCACGAGCCCGTTGTACTCGCTGAAAGAGGCTTTCAGTCCGGCCCATGGCATTCCGCTGACCGACCAATCGATTCTGGGCGTGATCTCGCTGCTGTTCTGGGCAATCGTGATCGTGGTCGGCGTCAAGTATGTGCTGTTCGTGATGCGCGCCGACAACAACGGCGAAGGCGGCGTCCTCGCCCTCATGGCGCTGGCGCTGCGCTCTCTCGACGACAAATCGAAAATGGCCGGCTTGCTGATGATGCTCGGCATTTTCGGCGCCTGCATGTTCTATGGCGACGCGGTGATTACGCCCGCTATTTCGGTGATCTCGGCGGTCGAAGGTTTGGAGATCGCGGCGCCCCATCTGTCCCATCTGGTGCTGCCGCTCACCATGGTGATCCTCGTGCTGCTGTTCTGGATCCAGCGGCACGGCACGGCCACCGTCGGCCGCCTGTTCGGTCCGATCATGGTGCTGTGGTTCCTGGTGCTCGCCGCGCTGGGCCTATGGCACATCCTGCAGTCGCCGAACGTGATCCGCGCACTGAACCCGTATTACGCGTACACCTTTATGGCGGCGCACGTGCTGCAGGCCTACGTGGTGCTCGGCTCGGTCGTGCTGGTGCTGACCGGCGCCGAAGCGTTGTACGCCGACATGGGTCACTTCGGCGCCAAACCGATTCGTATGGCCTGGTACTTCCTGGTGATGCCGTCGCTGGTGCTGAACTATTTTGGCCAGGGCGCACTGCTAATGCACGACCCTAAAGCGATCGAAAACCCGTTCTTCCTGCTTGCGCCGGATTGGGCGCTACTGCCGCTCGTCGTTCTGTCGACGGTGGCAACCGTGATCGCGTCGCAAGCGGTGATTTCCGGCGCGTATTCGCTGACGAGCCAGGCGATCCAGTTGGGCTACGTGCCGCGCATGAAGATCCTGCATACCTCGGAACTGGCGATCGGACAGATCTATGTGCCGGTGGTGAACTGGATGCTGCTGTTCATCATTCTGTGCATCGTGATCGCGTTCAAGAGTTCGGATAACCTCGCCGCCGCGTATGGTATCGCGGTGACCGCCACCATGGTGATCACCACGATCCTCGCGTGTGTGGTGATGGTCAAGGTGTGGAACTGGAACAAGTTCCTCGTGGCGTTGATCATCGGCGTGTTCATGGCGGTCGACCTGGGCTTTTTCGGCGCCAACCTGCTCAAGGTTGCCGAAGGCGGCTGGCTGCCGCTCGGCATCGGCGCGCTGCTGTTCTTCCTGCTGATGACCTGGTTCAAGGGCAGAATGATCGTCAAGGAGCGTACGGCCGCGGACGGTATTCCGTTGATGCCGTTCCTGCAGGGTTTGCTTGCGCACCCGCCGCATCGCGTGTCGGGTACGGCAATCTATCTGACCGGCAGCGATTCGCTCGTGCCGGTGAGCCTGCTGCACAACCTGAAGCACAACAAGGTGTTGCATGAACGCACCATCTTCCTGACCTTCGTGACGCGCGACATTCCGTACGTGAGCGATTCCGAGCGCGTGACGGTGAAGGATTTCGGCGGCGGTTTGTTCCTCGTCAAAGCGGTCTACGGGTTCAACGAAACGCCTGACGTGAAGGCCGTGCTGCTGGAAGTGGGCCGCACGCATGACATGACCTTCGAGATGATGGATACCTCGTTCTTCCTTGCGCGCGAAACGGTGGTGCCAACGCAGTTGCCAGGCATGTCCGTGTGGCGCGAACGCGTGTTCGCATGGATGCATCAGAACGCGGCGAAGCCGACTGACTTCTTCAGTATTCCCGCAAATCGCGTGGTGGAACTAGGAACGAAGATCGAGATCTGAGGGCCGCACACGGTTGAATGCCTCTTCAATACGAAGATGCGATAAAAAAAGCCCACGCATTTTTGCGTGGGCTTTTTGTTTGGGGCGCGCTCTCGCCGGCTTACTTCTGCTTCAACTTGGCAAATGCGGCGGCCATCGCACCGCCAGCCTCCGGCTCGCGTGAGCGCTGTTGCTGGCCGCCTCGTGCGCCGCCGCCCGAGCGGTTGAACCCGCCGCGATCCTGCTGGGCGCCACCACCGCTGCGCGGCGCTGCCGACGCGCCGAACTCGTCATCGAGGCGCATGGTCAGCGCGATACGCTGACGCTTCACGTCGACTTCCAGCACCTTCACTTTGACGATCTGGCCAGCCTTGACGACCTCGTGCGGGTCTTTGATGAATTTTGTCGACATGGCCGACACGTGCACCAGACCATCCTGATGCACACCGATGTCGATGAACGCGCCGAACGCCGCGACGTTCGTCACGACGCCTTCGAGCACCATGCCGGGCGTCAGGTCGCTGACCTTCTCGACGCCTTCGCGAAAGGTCGCCGTCTTGAACTCGGGGCGCGGATCGCGACCCGGTTTTTCGAGCTCGAGCAGAATGTCGCGCACGGTCGGCAGGCCGAAGCGTTCGTCGACAAATTCCGCCGGCGAGAGGCCGCGCAGCGCGTCGCGATTGCCGAGCACTTCGCCGACATGCTTGCTGATTTTCGCGAGCATGCGTTCCACGACCGGATACGCTTCCGGGTGAACCGACGAGCGGTCGAGCGGATTCTCGCCATTGTTGATGCGCAGGAAGCCCGCCGCCTGCTCGAACGTCTTGTCGCCGAGACGTGGCACCTTGCGCAGATGTTCGCGCGACGGGAACGGGCCGTTTGCATCGCGATAGTCGACGATGTTGCGGGCCAGCGTTGCGTTCAGACCCGACACGCGCGCCAGCAAGGCAACCGATGCCGTATTCGCATCCACGCCGACCGCGTTCACGCAATCTTCGACCACCGCGTCGAGCGAGCGAGCCAGTTCGCGCTGATTCACGTCGTGCTGGTATTGGCCGACGCCGATCGCCTTCGGCTCGATCTTGACCAGTTCCGCGAGCGGATCCTGCAGACGACGCGCAATCGACACGGCGCCGCGCAGCGACACGTCCATGTCCGGGAATTCCTTTGCCGCGAGTTCGGAGGCCGAGTACACCGAAGCGCCGGCTTCCGAAACGACGATCTTCTGCAGCTTGAACTCCGGATGACGCGCGATCAGTTCGCTCGCGAGCTTGTCCGTTTCGCGCGACGCCGTGCCGTTGCCGATACTGATCAACTCAGCCTGCGTCTGCGCGCAGATACGCGCCAGTTTCGCGATCGAGCCGTCCCAGTCGCGGCGCGGCTCGTGCGGATAAATCACGTCGGTGGCGAGCACCTTGCCGGTCCGATCGACCACGGCGACTTTCACACCGGTGCGCATACCCGGATCGAGGCCGATCACGGCCTTCGGACCCGCGGGCGCGGCCAGCAGCAGGTCCTTCAGATTCCGTGCGAACACGCGAATGGCTTCGTGCTCGGCTTCGTCGCGCAGCTTGGTCAGCAGTTCGTTTTCGATGTGCGGCTGCACCTTCACGCGCCAGCACCAGCGGCACACGTCGGAGAGCCACTTGTCGGCCGGGCGGTTCTGATTGGCGATGCCGAAGTGGCGTGCGATCAGCGCTTCGCCCGGATGCGGCACCTGTGCGTCAAGTTCTTCGCCAAGCCCCAACTTGACCATCAGCACGCCCGCATTGCGACCGCGGAACAGCGCCAGCGCGCGATGCGACGGCACGGTCCTGATGGTTTCGGCGTAGTCGTAGTAATCGCGGAATTTCTCTTCTTCCGCATTTTCCTTACCTTCGACCACTTTCGACGACACCACACCCTGATTGAACAGGTAGTCGCGCAGCTTGCCGAGGAGCTCCGCGGTTTCGCCGAACTGTTCGGAGAGAATGTCGCGCGCGCCGTCGAGCGCGGCCTTGACGTCGGCGACGCCTTTTTCGGCGTCCACGTAGGCGGCGGCTTCGGTTTGCGGGTCGAGCAGGGGATTGGCCAGCAGTGCGTCGGCGAGCGGCTGCAGGCCGGCTTCACGGGCGATCTGCGCGCGCGTGCGGCGCTTGGGCTTGTACGGGAGATACAGGTCTTCCAGCACCTGCTTGCTGTCGGCGCCTTCGATCGCGGTGCGCAGCTCGTCGGTGAGCTTGCCTTGTTCGTCGATGCTCGAAATGATGGCGGCGCGCCGGTCTTCCAGCTCGCGCAGATACAGCAGCCGCTCCTCGAGATTACGCAACTGCGTGTCGTCGAGATTGTCGGTCACTTCCTTCCGGTAGCGGGCGATGAACGGAACAGTCGCTCCTTCGTCGAGAAGTTGCACCGCGGCCGCGACCTGGCGCGGCTGGACGGACAGTTCGGCGGCGATGCGCTGTACGATCTTGAGTGCTACGGTTTCCGTCATAAGGTCTTGGTGTTCCTGCTACTCAATCAAAGGTCGCGCACCGACGGCATACGCCGGGCACACGTCGGACACTTGGTGCACGCGAGGCGTGCGCGTTACGACCGGGTTGCTGGAGCGGGGCATTTTGCCATAAATGCCAAAGGGCTCAACCGCAGGGTGATAGAATTTCGGGCATGTTCCGTTGACCATTTACGACGTTGCCGATCTCCTTGTCCCTCAACCGCCTGGGCTCCCGCTTGGTCTCTCGCCTGTCACCGTTGCCGTCTTTTCTGTCGCTGAATGTGTCGCGATTGTTGCTTGGGTCGCTTAGGTCGCTCAGGTTGCTTAGGTTGCTGATGTCCGGAATGTCGCCCGCATCGGCGTTGCGGTCCAAGGTCCGGTCAGCGTCTCCGTCCAATGGGATGGTTCTGGCTTCCTGCGCTTTGTGCGTCATGACTGCAACGCTCGCCATGTCCGCTCCCGCCGTGGCGCAATCCGCGGCCGCGCTCGCGGCCGCCAGCAGTGCTGCGCCGGCAGCCGCTTCGGGCGCGCGGGCAGCAGGCGCGGCAGGGACAACCGGCTCCACGAATGCCACGGGTGCGGATGATGCCGGGAATGCCGACCAAGCGGCATCGCCTGACAGCTCATTCGACGCACGGCAGAAAGTCCTGGATCAGCGCAGCGAGGAAAACAGCTACCGTTACGGCGTCGCCGAACACGATTGCTACAGTAAGTTCTTCGTCAACCACTGTCTGAACGAGGCGCGCGACAGCATGCGCTCCGTGCAGGCCGACATTCGCAAGGAACAGCTTGCGCTCGACGGCGAACAGCGTGTCCAGCGCGCCCGCGAGCGTGACGAGCAGGCCGCGCTCAAACGCGCGCAAGACGAAGCGAGCGCGCCGCAACGCGCCGCCGACGACACGCGCAACGCGCAGGCCTACGAAGAAAAGCAGCGCCAGCATCAACTCGACCAGGCGCAGCGCGCCGCCGAGGCGCCGCAACGCAACGCGAATGCACAAGCCTATCAGCAGAAGCTGCAACAGCACGCGCTGGATCAGGCGCAGCGCGGCGTCAGTCCGGCGCAGGCCGCGGCTAACCAGCAGGCTTACGATCAGAAGCAGGGCGACTTCCAGCGCAAACTCGATGAGGCGCGTCAGCAGGGCGCGCAGAAGGCGCAGGAGCGCGTCGAAAAACAGCAAACCTTTGAAAAGAAGCAGGCCGATGCGGCGCAACATAAAGCCGACGTCGAAGCGCGCCAGAAGCAGGCGGCCGAGAAAGCCGAACAGAAGCGTCAGGACCAGTTGCAACAGCAGCAGCAACTCGAAGAGCAGCAGAAGCAGCAACGGCAACAGGAGTAGTCGCTGTGCTGTCTTTGTCTGTGACCGGGTTGTGCAGCGGAGTATCGTAGTCGCTGTAACGTGTTTTAAGCCGGACAGCAACCTCCGGCACGGGCTGCACGATGCAGCCCGTGCCGCTTACGAGAGGAGGCGAGCATGCGCGATCAACATCACGTCATCACCGCGGACACCCTTCGCGACCGTATTCTGCAACTGGAATCGGAGCATAGTGGGCTCAATCGTTTGATCGAGCGAATGTCGGATGAGCCCGGCATCGACGACTTCGAGTTGCAGCGCCTGAAAAAGCGCAAACTCAAAGTCAAGGACACCATCATCTTGCTGCAATTGCAGCTCGAACCGGAAGTACGCGCCTGAGTTCGCGGCCTGGCAGGTGCCGGGTCGCGCCGCGCGCGCCGGACTTTGCAGGAAACGCTTGCCTTGAATTCACCGCTTGAAACTTCACCACGCCTCACAGCGGGCAACGACGCGCCGGTGGCCGGCACTCCGGTGGCCGGCGCTCCGGCGCCACGTCCTCCCGCGTCTGCGCTCTCCGCGTCGTTGAACCCGCGTCGCGTCGCCGAACTGGACGATATCTTCGCCGACAACGGTCTGCTCGCCCGTCAGATCCAGGGCTATCGCTCGCGCGCGTCGCAGATCGAGATGTCGCGCGCCGTCGCCGCGGCCATGGAAGCGTCGGGCCGCGCGATGCCCGAACCCGCGATGTTCGAAGCGCAGAAGCGTCCGGCGCGTCGTCTGCAGGCACCGGGCGCGGATGCCGCGACAGAAGCCGCTGAAAGCGCCGAATCGAACGGTCTCGACGGCAGCGAAAACACGCTGATCGTCGAAGCGGGTACAGGCACCGGCAAGACCTACGCGTATCTCGTCCCGGCCATGTTGTGGGGCGGCAAGGTGATCGTCTCCACGGGCACCAAGCATTTGCAGGATCAGCTGTTTCAGCGCGACATTCCGACCGTGCGCGATGCGCTCGCCGTGCCGGTGTCGGTGGCAATGCTCAAGGGCCGCGCGAATTACCTGTGCCACTACTATCTGCAGCGCACCGCGGATAGCGGCCGTCTGCCGTCGCGCCAGGAAACCTCGTATCTGCAGGACATCATTCGCTTCGCCAAGATCACGCGCACCGGCGACAAGGCCGAACTCGCGAGCGTGCCGGAAACGGCGGCGGTGTGGTCGATGGTCACGTCCACGCGTGAAAATTGTCTTGGCCAGGAGTGCCCGCACTACAAGGAGTGCTTCGTGATGCAGGCGCGCCGCGAGGCGCAGCAGGCCGACATCGTCGTGGTCAATCACCATCTGTTTTTCGCCGACATCATGTTGCGCGATACCGGCATGGCTGAATTGCTGCCCACGGCAAACACCATCATCTTCGACGAAGCGCATCAACTGCCGGAAACCGCGACGCTGTTTTTCGGCGAGACACTCTCCACCACGCAATTTCTCGAGCTCGCACGCGATTCCGTGGCGGAGGGCCTGGGTCATGCGCGCGAATCGATCGATTGGGTGAAACTCGGCTCGACGCTCGAACGTGCGGCGCGTGACGTGCGGCTCGCCTTCAAGGAAGATTCGGTGCGCTTGTCGATCGGGCAGATGCCCGACGATCATCCGTTGTTCCCCGCGCTTGAAACGCTCGAAACCGAGCTCGACGCATTGGCTGCCGCGTTGGCCGGTCAGGCCGAGCGCGCCGAGTCGATTGGCGCGTGTTTGCGGCGCGCGCGCGAGTTGCAGGGCGTGCTGGCGGGCTGGACGACACCCCCCACCGAAACCGAACGCGCAGCCGCCGACGCCGCCTCGGCGGATGCCAAGGCCGAACGCGCCGACCCGAATGAAAAGGTGCGCTGGATCGAAGTTTTCGCGCATACGGTGCAGTTGCACGAAACGCCGCTGTCGGTCGCGCCGATCTTCGCGAAGCAGCGCGCCGGCGTGCCGCGCGCGTGGATCTTCACATCGGCTACCTTGTCGGTGCGCGGCGATTTCACGCACTATGCGGCGCAGATGGGCCTGAACGCAAAACGCTCGATGACGCTGCCGAGCCCCTTCGACTATCCGACGCAAGGGCTGCTGTACGTGCCGCGCAATTTGCCGCAGCCTTCGTCGCCGATGTTTACCGACGCCGTGTTCGACGCCGCGTTGCCGGCGATCGAAGCGTCAGGTGGCGGCGTATTCATGTTGTGCACGACGCTGCGCGCGGTGGACCGCATTTCGGCCAGGTTGCGCGACATCATTGAAGCGCGCGGCTGGAATTATCCGCTGCTCGTGCAAGGTGACGCGAGCCGCACCGAATTGCTCGATCGCTTCCGTGCGTACGGCAATGCGATTCTGGTGGGCAGTCAGAGCTTCTGGGAAGGCGTGGACGTGCGCGGCGATGCGCTCTCGCTGGTGGTGATCGACAAGCTGCCGTTTGCGCCGCCTGACGACCCGGTGCTATCGGCGCGTCTGGATGCACTGACGAAGAAAGGTTTGAGCCCGTTCGCGGTTCATCAGTTGCCGCAGGCCGTGATTACACTCAAGCAGGGCGCGGGCCGTCTGATTCGCGCTGAGACCGATCGCGGCGTGCTGATGATCTGTGACACGCGTCTCGTCGACAAACCGTATGGACGCCGTATATGGCAGAGCCTGCCACCCTTCAAGCGCACACGTGAGATCGAAGTCGTGCGTGAATTCTTTGAAGAAAATGCAACGCCGGGCTCAGTAGATAATTAAGCGAACGCCGTTTAAAAAACGGCTTTTAAATGGCAAAACGCCACGGATGTGAATCCGTGGCGTTTTGCTTTACTGTCCGGAAAATCGAGGGGATTTTCCGGAGCAGTTTTCGCCCAGAGGCGAACCCTACGCGACAGCTTACTGGCTTGCGCCCGAAGCCGGAGCTGCAGCCGAAGCAGCAGCGTCCGAAGCAGCAGCACCAGCGTCCGAGGCAGCGCCCGTAGCCGAAGCAGCAGCGTCGCTCGCAGCAGCAGCCGCACCCGATGCAGCAGCAGCCGAATCCGAAGCTGCAGCAGCCGGTGCCGAAGCAGCAGCTGCGTCGCTAGCCGGGGCAGCGGCTTGATCGTTGCTCTAGTTGCATGCAGCCAGTGCCACAGATGCCAACAGGGATGCTACGAGGAGGGATTTCTTCATGATCACGTCCTTTTATGGTTTAAAGGTAAGCAACAGCGCAAAATAAAACCGGTAATGTGCTCCAACACCGACCTGGGCCGCTGGTGGAGACGCTCTTTTGACGAGCTGGAATCTTCCCTACGGCTTGGGCGGAAATTATATGCACTTTCGTACTGACAATCCATAAATCCGGGGTCAATACGTTGTCTTTCTCATACAAAATTTCACAGTACGGTATAACACGCGGGCAGAGTTACGCAAGCTCGCCCACTTGTATCCAGCCCGCACAATACCACTCGTGAAGCAGTGCTGTCACCGCCGAATCGTGCGAGAGTGTTACAAAGCGTTTCGCACTCATACACCGGTGATCGGCGAGATCAAACAGCCATTTTTTTGCGCCATCAAACGACATTTCTTCTCCATTTACGAAGAAAAAACGGCGGTTGTACAACAAATTAGTCTTGCGATCGAGTCGAATGCCGGACTTCGTTGCCTGACTGATGAAACGCGCTTCAATGAGCGGCCGTTGCGGCGGATCAAAGACGACACTCGGCTTCGGTTCGCTGAGGTACGTGCCAAGGAACGACGCAATATCCTGCTCATTCCACTTGACTCCAGCAAGGATCGCGCCAACCCGCTCGACCAACGCGGACGGCAATGCGGCCGGACGGTCGACGGCGGCTTGTTGTGGATCGCGATAGAGCGCACTGGGTCGCCCCGCCGATTCGTCGCGTTCGGCCAGATGATAGAGGAATTGCGAGGTCAACTCGCCTGCGGACGGGGCGCGAAAACCGATCGAGCAGGTCATGCATTCGCCTTCGGCAACACCGTCATGGGCAATATGCGGCGGCAGGTACAACATGTCGCCCGGCTCGAGCAGCCATTCCTCTTCCGGTTCGAAACGCTGTAAAACTTTCAAAGGCAAACCCGGTTCGAGTGTCAGATCTTTCTGGGCACTGATCCGCCACCGGCGCTTGCCTTTTACTTGCAAAAGAAACACATCGTAGGAATCGAAGTGCGGGCCGACGCCGCCGCCGTCGCTTGCATACGAAATCATCAAATCGTCCAGACGCGCGTCCGGCACGAAGCGGAAGCGGTCGAGCAACGCCCGCGCGCGGTCGTCGTAAAGGTCCACGCCTTGCACGAGCAAAGTCCAGGCGCGCTGCTTGACCGACGGCAGTTCGTCGGGCGCGAAAGGGCCGTGCTCGAGTTGCCATTTGTTGCGAAAGTGCGTGATCAGACGCGCTTCGACTTCGTCTTGATCGGCGAGCTCGAAAAATTCGTCACGCGACAGCGGCGCCTCTACATTCGGGATTGCCTGGCGGATCAGCAGCGGCTTCTTCTGCCAGTAGCGGCGCATGAATTGCGACGGAGTCAGATTGCCGAGCAGGGGCGTGGGCGTGTCGGGCGAGGGCGGAAGAATAGGGCGAGCGGCCTGTGAAGCCGGCGAAGAATTCCGTGCCGGAGCTGTATCGGCCGGGTGGTCGGTGGGCCGCTTGGGCATCGTATAATGTGAGTTGTATTCTGGAGAATCGAATGAAAATCGCAAAGAACACCGTCGTGTCGGTCGCTTACAAGCTATCGGATGCGCAGGGCAATCTGATTGAAGAAAGCGACGAGCCGATGGTCTATCTGCACGGCGGCTATGATGGCACGTTCCCCAAGATCGAGGAAGAGCTCGACGGCCACGAGGCCGGCTTCGAGACTCAGATCCAGCTCGAGCCGCAAGACGCGTTCGGCGAGTACGACCCCGATCTCGTGAAGATCGAGCCGCGCGATCGTTTCCCGGAACCGCTCGAAGTCGGCATGCAATTCGAAGGCACGCCGGAAGAAGGCGACGAGGATCTCGATTCACTCGTCTACGTGGTGACCGATGTGGCGGAAGACAAGGTCGTGCTCGACGGCAACCATCCGCTCGCCGGCATGGCGCTGCGGTTCGCGTTAACCGTCAAGGACGTGCGTCCCGCTACTGAAGACGAAATCCAGCACGAACACGCACACGGCGCCGACGGCCTCGAAGTTCTCGATGAAGACGACGACGAAGCCGACGACGATAAGTCAGGACCTACGCTGCACTGAGCGTGCGGGTACGCCGGGTGTGCGTGCGAGGTGTGTGTGCCGGGTGTGTTTGCCTTAAGTGTTTGCCTTAAGGCGCACCCGGCGTGCGTGGCAAGACGGCGGAAGCGCCCGAGGCGGGCGGCCCGGACATGGCGGGCCCATACTCCTCACTGCCGTCGTCCAACGCCCTATGTTGCTGCTGGTCTGACTGCTGTCCGGGCGTCTGCAACAACGGCGGCAATTCGGACGCGGGACCTAACGCCGGCACGGCCGGCATCGAAGCTGCGGGCTCTTCGCGCTGCGGCACAGGCTGCGCCATGGGCATCGGCATTTGCCTTGGCACGTCGCGCACGCTCACGCGGAACGGCGGCTTCTTGCCAAGGTCCGCTTCAATCTGAATCCACTGGTTAAGACGATCATGCGGCGCCAGCGCGACGCGTGTGAGATTCGTCACCAGCATCCCTTTGTCATTGCGTAGCGGTTGATCGATCACGAAGCCGGCGCTCGCGCGTTCGTCGTCGCAATGAATGACCAGCACGGGGCCGCGAAAAATCTGCGCGAGCTTGACGAGACTGCGTTTGAACTCCAGAAAACCGTCGCGGCGCGTGTTGCGCGTAAAGCGCAGCCACGCGAAACGGTCGGGCCGTTCGTAGCGCTCCGGATCGGGGTCGCCCTGAATGAAGACGACAAGCGCGCGTGCGTCGCGGCGTTTCGCGTATTCGGCGGCATGTTCGAGCCAGAACGCATTGGCGATCACGCGGTCCTCGAACTCGCCGTTGCGGCCGCCCGCGGTCAGATAGTGATTATTCGGACTCGGAGCGTTCAGACCGACAAACACAGTGTCGCCAACTTGCCAGCGCACGTTTTCCCGGAACGGACGAAAGCGCGACACTTCACTCTCGCGCGTCAACGCGATCGGATTCTGACCCATCGACGTGGGGTCGGTGAACAGCGTCTGACGGAGCTGATCGAGCCGTTCGACCGGGTCGAAGCCGCCGGCCTCAGCCGTGCCGCAATCTGCCCAGTCGTGCTGGCCCGGAATGAAGAAGAGGGCGGGCCGTGCTGTTTCGAGCAGTGCGTGGCGCCGATCGTATAACGCATCGCGACAGGCTTCTTTCGCGCCTTTCAGATTGCCGTCGTAGACGATGAACGATACCTCGCGCTCGCGACTGATTGCTTCGATGAGGCGCTGCGTTGGCGCTTCGTCGGCGGGGTTTTGCATCGTGTTGGCGATGACGGCGAAGGCATAGCGCGGCGTTTCGGCGTGCGCGAGCGGGGCCAGCACAGCAAGCATCCCGAGCGCCGCTAGCGACCTGAGCACAGCAAGCACCCCGAGCGCCGCTAGCGACCTGAGCACAGCAAGCACCCCAATCGCCGCAAGCGACCTGAGCACAGCAAGCACTCCGATCGCCGCAAGCCCACCCGCGCGCGTGAGCGCAATGGCCGGCGCCGCGCGAACTGTGCGCGGGCGCTGCGAGGGCCTGTGTGCGTCAATGATCCGCATCCGGCGCGGCAGCCAGCTCGTGCAGTTCGTACAGCAGATCGAGCGCTTCACGCGGGCGCAGATCGTTCGGATCGATGGCGCGCAGACGCTCGACAAGCGCCTGCGTGGCCGGCGACGCCGCCGCCGTTTCCGGCCTCGCGTCGCGTTCGTCGTCCGCATCTTGGACCAGCATGGGCAGCGGCGTTGCGAACAGATCGAGTTGCGGAGTGGGTTGCGCGGCCGATTGCTGCTCGAGATGCGCAAGATGTTTGCGCGCCGCGCGAATCACCGCATTCGGCACACCGGCCAGTTGCGCGACCTGCAAACCGTAGCTCTGATTCGCCGGCCCTTCGCTGACCGCATGCAGGAACACGATGCCGTGCCCATGCTCGACCGCGGACAGATGCACGTTGGCCGCGTGGGGAAACTCGGCGGGCAACTGCGTCAATTCGAAGTAGTGCGTGGCGAACAGCGTATGGCAGCCGTTGTGCGACAGCAGATGCCGCGCGATGGCCCACGCCAGCGCGAGGCCGTCGAACGTCGACGTGCCACGCCCGATCTCGTCCATCAACACCAGACTTTGCGGGGTCGCGTCGTTCAGGATCGCCGCCGCCTCTGTCATCTCCACCATGAAGGTTGAACGGCCGCCGGCCAGATCGTCGGCTGCACCGATTCGCGTGAAGATGCGATCGATCGGACCGAATGCCGCGCGCCGTGCCGGTACATAGCTGCCGACGTACGCGAGCAGCGCGATCAACGCGGTCTGCCGCATGAAGGTCGATTTACCGCCCATGTTCGGGCCGGTGATCAGCAGCAGTTTGCGCTCCGGCGTCAGCGTGCAGTCGTTAGCAATGAATTGCTCGACCTGCGCCTCGACGACCGGGTGCCGCCCCTGTTCGATTTCGATGCCGGTATCCGGTGAAAATGTCGGCGCGACCCAATCGAGCGCGCGGGCGCGTTCGGCGAAAGCAGCCAGCAGATCGAGTTCGGCAAGCGCCGAGGCGACGCGCTGGCAGTCCGGGATGAAAGGCAGCAGCGCTTGCAGCAACGCGTCATAAAGCGAGCGTTCGCGGGCCAGTGCGCGTTCCTGGGCGGACAGCGCCTTGTCTTCGAAGGTCTTCAGTTCCGGCGTGATGTAACGCTCGGCGTTTTTCAGCGTCTGACGGCGGCGATAATCGTCCGGCACCTTGTCGGTCTGGCCGCGCGTGACCTCGATATAGAAGCCATGCACCTTGTTATATTCGACGCGCAGATTGCCGATGCCGGTGCGTGCGCGCTCGCGCGTTTCGAGGTCGATCAGGAACTGCCCGCAGTTCTCCGAAATGTCTCGCAACTCGTCGAGCTCCGCGTCATAGCCGCGAGCGATCACACCGCCGTCGCGCACCATCGCGGAGGGTTCCTGCGCGACCGCGCGCTTGAGCAGTTCGACGCACGCTTGCGGCGGTTCCAGCGAGGCGTCGATGCGCGCCAGCGAGTCCGCATTGGACGACACGCCCGCCAGTTGCGTGCGCAACTCCGGCAACGCGATGAACGTATCGCGCAGGCTCGACAGATCGCGCGGCCGCGCTGACAGCAGCGCGAGACGCCCGGTAATCCGTTCGATGTCGGAGATCTGCCGCAACGCGCCGCGCAGCGTTTCGACGCTGGCGCCCGGCGGCGCGTCGAGCAACGCGCCGATGGCCTGCTGACGTGCCTGGGCCACCGCGGCCGCGCGCGGAGGATGATGCAGCCAGTGACGCAGCAGACGGCTGCCCATGGTCGTGCAGCAGGTGTCGAGCAGCGAGCACAGCGTGGGCGATTCGGTGCCGCGCAGCGTTTCCGTGAGTTCAAGATTGCGGCGCGTGGCGGGGTCGAGCCCGATATATTCGGATTCGTACTCGACCTTGAGGCTGCGCACGTGGCGCAATTGCTGGCCTTGCGTGGCCGCCGCATACAGGAGCAGCGCACCCGCCGCACCGCAAGCCGCTGTCAGCGAATGCGCGCCGAAGCCGTCGAGACCGGCGACTTCCAGCTGATCGCACAAACGCTGCGTGCCCGACGTGATATCGAAGTGCCAGACCGGCACGCGGGTGAGGGCGCCGGCGTTGACGGGGGGCGCCCAGCTCGCCGAATCGGCGCCCGTATCGGCCACGAGAATTTCGGCGGGACGAATCCGTTCGAGCGCGGCCGCCACCTGGTCGGGTGCAACTTCGGCGAGGCGCAACGCGCCGCTCGCCAGATTCAGCCACGCGAGGCCGACGCTCGTTGCGACGCCGCGGCGGTTATGCGCGACGCACAGCGCCATCAGGTACACGTCGCTCTTGTCGGACAGGAGCGCTGCATCCGTCAAGGTGCCCGGCGTCACCACGCGCACCACTTTGCGTTCAACGGGCCCCTTCGACGTAGCCGGGTCGCCGATCTGTTCGCAAATCGCGACAGATTCGCCGAGCTTCACCAGCTTGGCCAGATATTGTTCGACCGCGTGATGCGGCACGCCCGCCATCTTGATCGGATTCCCCGCCGACGCACCACGCTGCGTCAGGGTTAAATCGAGCAGACGGGCGGCTTTTTCCGCATCTTCGAAAAAGAGCTCGTAGAAGTCGCCCATCCGATAGAACACCAGCGTGCCCGGATGGTCCGCTTTGATGCGCAGGTACTGCTGCATCATCGGCGTGTGTTGTGCGACGTCATTGGCCGCTGCGGTTTGAATGCCCATCCTCGGTGTCTTTTTGCGTTCGCTGTTCAGGCCGTGAGTTTAACCTGTCGGCGTGGCGAGCGGACCCTGGCCGGATGGCCAATCCGTTACCGCTCGCTTCCCGCGGTTGACCTGTCGCCACGCAAACTCCCGCACCCGCCGGGCGATGCTCGCCATGCGCTCATTCTTCCACCAGCGCCCGCATATCCACCGTGCGCTCATTCACGGCACTGCGCCGTTTGGCGAGCCACATCATGAACGTGATGAAACTGCCGAACACGACGATGATCCATTGCGCGGGCATCTTCGCCGTCAACAGCAGCGCGTAGGCGCCGAGCATCAGCAGCACGGCCAGATTCTGGTTGAAATTCTGGACGGCGAACGAATGTCCCGCGGAGAGCAGGGTCGCGCCACGATGCTGGAGGATCGCGTTCATCGGCACGATAAAAAAGCCGGACAGCGCGCCGAGCAGAATCATCAGCGGATACGCGAGCAGGATATAGATCGGCAGCACGTAGGTGCCGATCCGGATGCCTGCTCCCGCCGGAAACAGGTCTCTGTTGTAGAACGCCATCGCGATCGCCACCGCGCCGGTGAGGATGCCGATCGGCAGCACGCGCAGCGAACTGCGCAACGGAATCAGCGCCGCCGCGGCGGATGCGCCGACCGCGATGCCGAGACCCGTGACGCCTTGCATCACCGCCGCTTTCGATAGCGACAAGCCGAGGTTCACGTTCGCCCATTTGAGCACCAGCAATTGCAGCGTGACCGCGCCGCCCCACATCAGCGTCGTGACCCACAGCGCGATCTGCGCGAGCTTGTCGGCCCACAGCACGTTGAAGCAGTGATAGAAATCGCCGACCAGCTTCCTGGGTTCGCTCAAACGGTTTGGATAACGCGCCCCGGTATCGGGAATGAAGATGTTGATCACTGCCGCAATGGCATACGTGACCATCACCGCGAACATGGCCAGATCGGCGGACGAGCGGATCAGCGGCAAATGCGCGCGGGCGACGAATCTGTCGGCGAGCGTACTGATCAGCGCGCCGCCGACCATCGTGCCGACAATCGTCGACAGCACGGTCGCCGATTCGAGCCACGCGTTTGCCTTGACCAGTTTTTCCGCCGGCAGGAGCTCGGTGAGAATGCCGTATTTGGCCGGCGAATACGCGGCCGCGCCAAAGCCGACCACGCCGTACGCGATCATCGGATGGACCCCGCAGATCATCATCAGGCAGCCGCTCGCCTTCAGTGCGTTGGAGACGAACATCACGTGCCGCTTCTGCAACGCGTCGGCGAAGGCCCCGACGAAAGGGGCGAGTAACACGTACGAGACGGTGAAGAAAATCTGCAGCAGCGGCGTGACCCAGGCGGCCGAACGGATCACCGACAGCAATGCGATGGCGGCGATCAGCAGCGCATTGTCCGCGAGCGACGATATGAACTGCGCCGCGATGATTGTGTAGAAGCCTTTTTTCATGAAGCGGATCGGAACCTGCGCGGAAATCTGGCGCGAAGCAGGGCGCTGCGAAAAACACGCGAAACGCAGCCGGCGATCGTGCGTGCCGGCGCGGCTTCCCGCTTTGTAGCACGAACGCTTGCCGGATGCAGGCGCGCCAACGAAAAAGCGGCCGAAGCCGCTT